>NZ_JBFAYF010000001.1:0-365547 GCF_040681165.1 Actinoplanes sp. NPDC051851
CCCTCGACGACGGCGGTCTTGCCGACACCCGGCTCGCCGATCAGCACCGGGTTGTTCTTCGTACGCCGGGACAGCACCTGCATGACCCGCTCGATTTCCTTCTCCCGGCCGATGACCGGGTCGAGCTTGCCCTCGCGGGCGGCCTGCGTCAGGTTGCGCCCGAACTGGTCGAGGACCAGCGACGTGGACGGTGCGGCCTCGCCGGTGGCGGCGCCCGCGGCGGCCGGCTCCTTGCCCTGGTAGCCGGAGAGCAGCTGGATGACCTGCTGCCGCACCCGGTTCAGGTCGGCGCCGAGCTTCACCAGGACCTGGGCGGCGACGCCCTCGCCCTCGCGGATCAGGCCGAGCAGGATGTGCTCGGTGCCGATGTAGTTGTGCCCGAGCTGCAGCGCCTCCCGCAGGGAGAGCTCCAGCACCTTCTTCGCCCGCGGCGTGAACGGGATGTGCCCGCTCGGCGCCTGCTGCCCCTGGCCGATGATCTCCTCGACCTGCTGCCGGACGCCCTCGAGGGAGATGCCCAGGCTCTCCAGAGCCTTGGCGGCGACGCCCTCGCCCTCGTGGATCAGGCCCAGCAGGATGTGTTCTGTGCCGATGTAGTTGTGGTTGAGCATCCGGGCCTCTTCTTGGGCCAGGACGACAACCCGTCGCGCTCGGTCGGTGAACCGCTCGAACATGCCCTCGTGCTCCTCACGTGCCGTGCGCCCATGAACTGGCGGGGCCAGCGCACGGGCATCGGTGATGCCCGTGCTGTAACTCTATCGCCGCTGACGGGCTCCGCCGGGCCCTCGCAGCCCCTCGAAACGATCCGCAACGTTGATTTAGCCAACTTCGCACGCTCAACGGCTCTTCCCCTACACGAACGAGTACGCGCACAGCGAAATCCACACGATCCACAGCCTGTGGACAACCGCCCCCATCCCTGTGGATAACCCGGTTTCGTGAGCGTGGGAACGCCTCAACGAGCACAGGGCCCACGGCTGTACGCCGTGGACCCTGTGACATCAACTCTCCCGCGGGCGCCGCCGCTCGCCCGCCGTACGAGCGAACCGCAGCCGTCAGGCACCGAGGCTCAGGCGCGGCCCGGGCCCTTGGAGTGGAACTCGTCCACGATCTCCTGCGGGATCCGGCCCCGGTCGGAGATGTCCTTGCCGGACTTCTTGGCCCATTCCCGGATCGCCTTGTTCTGCTCCCGGTCGGCGGTCGCGCCGCCCCGGCCACGAGCAGCCCGGCCACCGACGACGACGCCACCGCGCGCCACCTTGGTGCCGGCACCGAGGTAGGGCTCGAAGACCTCCCGCAATTTCGCGGCGTTCTTCTCCGAGAGGTCGATCTCGTACTGAATGCCGTCGAGCGCAAACTTCACGGTCTCGTCGGCGTCGCCGCCATCGATGTCATCGACCAGCTTGTGAATGATCTGCTTGGCCACGCGTCGTTATCCTCCCGAACACAGGTGTTCTCTCCCACGCAATGGAAGAACAATAACGCCAGGGGCACATCACCCGTCAATGGCGGGGGCGATAATTGATGGAGACCTTACTCTGCGCGGACCAACGGGAACAGGATCGTTTCCCGAATGCCCAGGCCGGTGAGCGCCATCAAGAGCCGGTCGATTCCCATTCCCATGCCACCGCTCGGCGGCATTCCGTACTCCATGGCCCGAAGGAAATCCTCGTCCAGCTGCATCGCCTCGGCGTCGCCGCCGGCCGCCAGCAGCGACTGCGCCTGCAGACGTTCCCGCTGGATGACCGGGTCGACGAGCTCGGAATACGCGGTGGCCAGCTCGAATCCGCCGACGTACAGGTCCCACTTCTCGGTCAGCCCCGGGGTCTCCCGGTGCGGCGCGGTCAGCGGGGCGGTCTCCTCCGGGTAGTCCCGGACGAAGGTGGGCGCCTGCAGGGTGTGCTGCACCAGGTGCTCGAAGAGCTCCTCGGCCAGCTTTCCGGCGCTCCACTTGGGGTCCACACCGAGCTGCACCTTCTCCGCGTAGCGCCGGAGCTGCTCCAGATCAGTGTCGATCGTCACCTCTTCGCCGAGCGCCTCGGAGATCGCGCCGAAGAGGGTGATCTGGGCCCACTCACCGCCCAGGTCGACCTCGGTGCCGTCGTAGTGGGTGACCACGTGGGAACCGGACACCGCCTGCGCGGCCTCCTGAATCCACTGCTGGACCTGCGCCTGCATGACGTCGTAGTCGGCATACGCCTGATACGCCTCGAGCATGGCGAACTCCGGAGAGTGCGTGGAGTCCATGCCCTCATTACGGAAGTTCCTGTTGATCTCGAAGACCCGCTCGATGCCACCGACCACGGCCCGCTTCAAAAACAGTTCCGGCGCGATCCGCAGATAAAGATCGGTATCGAGCGCGTTGCTGTGCGTCACAAACGGGCGGGCCGCCGCGCCACCGTGCAGCAACTGCAACATCGGCGTTTCCACCTCGAGATAATTGCGGTGGAACAGCGACTCACGGAGACTACGCACCACCGTCGCGCGAGTACGCACAGTATCCCGCGCCTGCGGCCGCACGATGAGATCCACATAACGCTGCCGCACCCGGGTTTCCTCGGAAAGCGGCTTGTGCGCAACCGGAAGCGGGCGCAGCGCCTTGGCGCTCATCGCCCAGGAATCGGCGAGCACCGAGAGCTCACCGCGCCGGCTGGTGATCACCTCGCCGACGATGGCGACCAGGTCACCGAGGTCGACCAGGCGCTTCCAGTCCTCCAGACCCTCCGCGCCGACCCGGTCCAGCGAGAGCATCGCCTGCAGCTCGGTGCCGTCCCCCTCGCGCAGCGTCGCGAAGCAGAGCTTCCCCCCGTTCCGCACGAAGATCACCCGGCCGGTGATCGCGACCTGGTCGCCGGTCGCGGTGTCGGTCGCCAGCTCCGCGTACTGCGTGCGGATCTGGGCCAGGGAGGTGGTCCGGGCGACGGTGACCGGGTAGGGCGGCACGCCCTCGGCGATCATCCGGTCCCGCTTCGCCCGGCGGACCTTCATCTGCTCGGGAAGATCCTCGGCGGGGTCGGTCGCTGGCGTGTTCTGCTCGGTCACGGCTCGTCTTCCTGGTCTGCGGGGTGTAAAGAGACCAGGAAAGCCTACTCAGCCGTGTTCAGACGTTCCGCTCATATACCATCCGCAGGCCGATCAGCGTGATCATCGGCTCGTGCGCGGTCAGCGTGTGGCACTCGTCCTTCACCAGCCACGCCAGCCCGCCTGTGGCGATCACCGCGCGGACCGGGCCGATCTCCTCGATCATCCGCTCCACGATCCGGTCCACCTGCCCGCCGAAGCCGTAGTAGAGCCCGGCCTGCAGACACTCGACGGTGTTCTTGCCGATCACCGACCGCGGCTTGGTCGGCTCCACCTTGCGCAGCTGCGCGGCGCGGGCCGCGAGCGCGTCGAAGGAGATCTCGATGCCGGGTGCGAAGGCGCCGCCGAGGAACTCGCCCTTCGCGCTGATCAGGTCGAAGTTCGTGGTGGTGCCGAAGTCGACGACGATCGACGGCCCACCGTAGAGGGTGTGCGCGGCCAGCGTGTTGACCACCCGGTCGGAGCCGACCTCCTTGGGGTTGTCGATGGCGAGCTGCACCCCGGTCTTCACGCCCGGCTCGACGATCACATTGGGCAGGTCGCCGTAGTACCGCTTCAGCATCGTCCGCAGGTTGCGCAGCGCGGCCGGCACCGTCGAGCAGGCGGCCACGCCGGTGACCTCCACGGCGTCCCCGGCGAGCAGCCCACGGATCTTCAGCCCGAGCTCGTCCGCGGTCGAGGCGGCATCCGTCTTGATCCGCCAGTTGTGCACCAGTTTGTCGCCGTCGAAGGTGGCCAGCACCGTGTTGGTGTTACCGATATCGATACAAAGCAGCACGGTTCAGCCCCTAAGAATCACTATCAAGACCCTTATTCTGTACGCGCCACACCTCACACAGAAGCACCGGGACCGCCCCGCCCTCGCGAGCGAGGAGTTCGCGGCCCCGGTACCCCGGCGGTGTCACCCGGTGCGCAGGTCCATCGCGATGTCGAGGATCGGCGAGGAGTGCGTCAGCCCGCCCACGGAGAGGTAGTCCACTCCGGTCGCGGCGTACGCCGAAGCGGTCTCGAGAGTGAGGTTCCCGGTGGCCTCGAGCTCCGCCTTCCCGCCCACCGCGGCGACCACTCCGGCGAGCAGCTCCGGGGTCATGTTGTCGCAGAGCAGGAACGTGGCGCCGGCCGCCACCGCCTCCTCGGCCTCGGCGAGGGTGGTCACCTCGACCTGCACCGCCACGTCCGGGAAGCGCTCGCGGACCAGCCGGTACGCGGCCGTGATGCTGCCCGCCGCCAGCTTGTGGTTGTCCTTGATCATCGCGACGTCGTAGAGGCCCATGCGCTTGTTGGTGCCGCCGCCGACCCGGACCGCGTACTTCTCCAGCGAGCGCAGCCCCGGCGTGGTCTTCCGGGTGTCCAGCACGGTCGCCGTGGTGCCCGCCAGCCGGTCGGCCCACTTCCGGGTGTGGGTGGCCACCCCGGACATCCGGCTCATCAGGTTCAGCGCGGTGCGCTCGCCGGTGAGCAGCGCCCGGGTCGGACCGGTCACCACGGCCAGCACGTCGCCCCGGACCACCCGGTCGCCCTCCGCGGCCACCTGCCGGAACTCGGCCCGGCCCCGGGAGGTCACCGCGAACACCTCGGCGGCCACCGGCAGGCCGGCCACCACACCGTCCGCACGGGCCACCAGCTCGGCGGTGTCCACCTGCTCCTCCGGGATGGTCGCCTCGCTGGTCACGTCGCGCGGCGGGTCGCCGAGGTCCTCGGCGAGCGCGGTGAACACGACCCGCTCCACCTCGGCGAGGTCCAGCACGTGGTCGGTCACGCCATCTCCTCGAAGGTCTGGGTCATGGTGCCGTTCGCGACGATCGCGTTCAACAGGTGCCCGCGCCACTCGTCGGCGGCGGTCGGGTGGTCCTCACGCCAGTGGCAGCCCCGGGTCTCCCGGCGGCTGGTCGCCGACGCCACCAGCGCGGTCGCGACGGTGAGCAGGTTGGTCGCCTCCCAGGCCGCGGTGTTCGGCTTACCCCGCTGCTCGGCGAGGCGGCCCAGCTCCTTGGCCGCGGTCTCCAGCGAGTCGGCGGTGCGGAGCACACCGGCCCCGCGGGTCATCGTGCGCTGCACCTCGCTCCGGATCGCCGCGTCGGCGACCCAGGCCGGGGTCATGTTCATCCGGACCGGTTCGGCCCGCTCGGGCAGCTCCTCGCCGATGTGGTCGGCGATCCGCTTCGCGAAGACCAGCCCCTCCAGCAGCGAGTTGCTGGCCAGCCGGTTCGCGCCGTGCACGCCGGTGCAGGCCACCTCGCCGCAGGCGTAGAGCCCGGCGATGCTGGTCCGGCCGCGCAGGTCGGTACGGACCCCGCCGGAGGCGTAGTGCGCGGCCGGCGCGACCGGGATCAGGTCGGTGACCGGGTCGATCCCGGCGCTCCGGGTGGACGCCACGATCGTCGGGAACCGGCCCTCCAGGAACTCCTTGCCGAGGTGCCGGGCGTCCAGGTAGACGTGGTCCGCCCCGGTCGCCCGCAGCACCCGGTAGACGCCCTTGGCCACCACGTCGCGCGGCGCCAGCTCGGCCAGCTCGTGCTGCCCGACCATGAACCGCTCGCCGTTCTCGTCGACCAGGTGGGCGCCCTCGCCGCGCAGCGCCTCGGAGATCAGCGGCCGCTGGACGGCGTCCGTCTCGCTGGTCACGAAGGAGGTCGGGTGGAACTGGACGAACTCCACGTCGGTCACCTCGGCCCCGGCGCGCAGCGCGAGCGCGACGCCGTCCCCGGTGGAGACCGACGGGTTCGTGGTGGACGCGTAGATCTGGCCCATCCCGCCGGTGGCCAGCACCACCGCGCGGGCCAGGATCGCGCCGACGCCGTCCTCCGAGCCCTCGCCGAGCACGTGCAGGGTGATCCCGCAGGCCCGGCCGTCGGCTGCGCGCAGCAGGTCCAGCACCAGGGCGTGCTCGACCAGCCGGATCCACGGGTCGCGGCGGACCGCGGCGTGCAGGGCGCGCTGCACCTCGGCGCCGGTCGCGTCGCCGCCCGCGTGCACGATCCGGTCGGCGCGGTGACCGCCCTCCCGGGTCAGCATCAGCGAGCCGTCCGGGTTCCGGTCGAACTCGGCGCCCCGGCGGATCAGCTCACGGATCCGGGCCGGGCCCTCCTCGACCAGCACCCGCACCGCATCCGGGTCGCAGAGCCCGACTCCGGCGATCTCGGTGTCGTACGCGTGCGCCTGCGGGGTGTCCAGCGGGTCGAGGACCCCGGCGATCCCGCCCTGCGCCCAGCGGGTGGAGCCGTCGTCGATATTGACCTTGGTGACCACGGTGACGTGCAGGCCCTGCTCGCGCAGGTAGAGCGCGGCGGTGAGGCCGGCGACGCCGGAGCCGACCACGACGACGTCGGTGGTCTCGGTCCAGCCGGGCTCGGCGGCGGCGAGCCGGCGGGGCAGCGCCGGAAGGTCCGCGAGAGGTGACATCAGGTCAGTACACTCCGCCCTCGCGATTGCGTCACGGCGGGGGCACCATCAGTGGCAATCGTTACTTGTACTGGACGGGGAGGGACTTCACGCCCTTGCCCTTGAGCGACGAGGTCAGCTTCGCGCCGTCCAGCCAGAGGTAGCAGCGCACGCCCCGGTCGCCCTGCGCCCAGACGTCGGAGTTGCCGGGCAGCGACACCACTCCGGTCCGGTACTGCAGGTTCTTGTCGTCCGGCACCGCGGCGAAGTCGGCCACCACGCCCCGGCAGCCGGCGTGGAACTCCTCCCAGGCCGCGTCCCCCTTCGGGTACGAGGCGCCCTCGGGCGCGTCCCACACCCCGGTGAACTCGGCGTTGTGCTGGTCGGTACAGGCCGCGGGCGGCATCGTGTCGATCGCCCCGCTCGCGTCCAGCTTGATCGCGTAGCAGGTGAGCGACAGGTCGGACGCGGTCGCCAGGGCCCCGCGCAGGCTGCCCTCCCGCTCGGCCAGGGCACCGTTGTCCTCGATCGAGTCGAGCTCGACCACCTCGCACCGGAACCACCGGGAGCCCCCGCTCCAGGCCGCCGGCGACGGGTGGGTCACCCCGATCCAGAGCCGCGCGGCACGCCACGGCCCGGCCACGTACTCGGTCGTCTTGGCGTCACAGCTCCGGTACGCCACCCGGGCCGCCGCCGACGTCTCCGCGGGCGGCTGCTCACCGTCGGAGGCCGCCCCGGTGTAGGTGCCCACGTAGACCGTCTCGGTCCGGTGCCGGACCCCGCAGTCGACCTCCTCATAGGTGGCCCGCGGGCCGGCGACCGCGAAGTTCGCCAGGTGACAGGTCTCGGCCATCGGCTCGAACCCGGTCGCGGGCGCCATCGCGTTCCAGTCGTTGGTGAGGTCGCCGTCGATGTCCCCACCGTTGCCGCAGCCCGCGCTGACCAACATCAGCGTGACGAGCGTGACGACCCCGAGTCGACGCGTGGACAGCCATCGGGAACGCAGCCGGTGTCGCATGAGCCGGTGCCTCCCGCACGCCGCCGATGTCCGATTTATCGATCATAAGGTGATCTCGGCACTCCCCGGCCACGTTCCCGAAACTTCCCACCGGCCGGCCCGCGGACCATCCCGCCCGGGTTCCCGCGCAGCCTCTCGCCACGCGTCGGTGGCGGGCGAGACGGCGGGTGGAGCGTCAGGCGGGCGGGCGGAGCAGCACCGGGACGTTGTCGATGAGGCGGGTGGCGCCGACCCTGGCGGCCACCAGCAGACGGGCCGGGCCCTCGTCCGGCACCGCGCCGAGATCGGGGCCCGTCAACTCCAGGTAGTCCACGCGTACGTCGGGGAACTGCGCCAGGGTCTGGTGAGCGACGGCCAGGACCGACGCGGGGTCGTGGTGTGCGGCGCCCTCGTGCAGGGCACGCGACAGCACCAGCGCCGACCGGCGCTGATCGGCCGAGAGGTAGCGGTTGCGACTGGAGAGGGCGAGACCGTCCTTCTCCCGTACGGTGGGCACTCCCGCGATCTCCACGCCCAGCTCCAGATCGCGGGCCATCCGCCGGACCAGCGCGAGCTGCTGGAAGTCCTTCTCGCCGAAGTAGGCCACGCCGGCGCGGGTGAGCCGGAGCAGCTTCTCGACCACCGTGAGCATCCCGGAGAAGTGCCCGGGGCGGCTGGCGCCCTCCAGGATCTCGCCGAGCGGGCCCGGATTCATCGTGATCGACGGCGGTCCGCCCGGGTAGACGTCGTCCCGGCTCGGCGCCCAGACCACGGTGACGTCCTCGTCCCGGCAGGCGGCGAGATCCTCGTCGAGGGTGCGCGGGTACTTCTCGAAGTCCTCGTGCGGCCCGAACTGGAGCGGGTTCACGAAGATGGTGACCACGACGAACGCGGCGCGCTCCCGGGCGACCCGCATCAGGTGGCGGTGCCCCTCGTGCAGGGCGCCCATGGTCATCACGACCGCGATCTCACCGGAGGCCTTGTCCAGGGCGGTGGAGAGCTCGTCCCGGGTGTGAACCAGAACGGTCATGCGGCACTCCCGGTGGTCGGCGCGGTCGTCGTGGGCGCGGTCGTCGTGGGCGCGGTCGTCGTGGGCGCGGTCGGCGTCGCGTGGGCGAGGACGTCGAGCAGGGCGGTGGCGTCCTGGGAGCGCAGGCGTCCGGAGGCGATGGCCCGGTCCGCGGTACGGCGGGCCATCGCGAGATAGGTGGGCACCGCGTCCGCGGGCATCCGGGCCAGATGCTTGGCGACGGTGCCGGCGTCCCCGCGGGAGACCGGTCCGGTCAGTGCCGCGTCGCCCATCCGCAGGGCGTTGTCGAGCGCCGCGGTCAGCAGCGGCTCCAGCACCCGCGACGGCTGCTCGACCCCGGCCGCACGGAGCACGTCGGCGGCCTCGTTCACGAGCGTGACCAGGTGGTTCGCACCGTGGGCGAGCGCCGCGTGGTAGACCGGGCGCTGCCCGCCGGCGATCCACTCCGGCACACCGCCGAGGTCGGCGACGAGCCGGGTGGCGAAGACCCGGTCCGGCGCGGTCACCCCCCAGGCGATGCCGGGCAGACGGTCCAGATCGGCGTCCGCGCCGGTGAAGGTCATCGCGGGGTGCAGGGCCATGCCGTCCACCGCGCCGAAGACCTCGAGCCCGTGCGCGCCGGAGGTGTGCGCCACCACCTGCCCGGGCCGCAGCGCCCCGGTCCGGGCCAGTCCCGCGACCACGCCGGCGATCGCGTCGTCCGGCACCGAGATCAGCAGCAGATCGGTGGCCGCCCGGGCCACCTCGTCGGCGGGCAGGATCGCGGCCTCCGGCAGCAACCGGGCGGCGCGTTCGCGCGAGGCGCCCGACACCGCGGCCGCGGCCACCACCCGGTGCCCGGCGGCGTTCAGCGCCGCGCCCAGCACCGCACCGACCCGCCCGGCGCCCACGACGCCGACAGTCAACGCATTCATGGATCCAGTCCTCGTTCGGGGTACCGGTCGAGCGCCAGTATGCGCCGCCGTAACACGCGTGTAGCAACCGCGTGTGAACAACCGCACCGCCCGCTCCCCGTTCCCTTTCGTCCGGTCTCGCCCACCCCTGAGTCCGCGCGGGCGGCTCCGCGGGGACCGGAGTGCATAGGGTGACCGGATGGGTGGGGGTGGGTGGCGAGATGCGATGGAAGACGCGCTTTATGGAGAGAAAGGATTCTTTGTACGCCGGGAGAGCGGCCCGGGCGATCATTTCCGGACGAGCGTCCACGCGTCCGGACTGTTCGCGGTGGCGATCGCGAGGATCGTCGAACGCGTCGACGCGGCCCTCGGGAGGCCGGAGCGCCTCGACGTCGTCGATGTCGGCGCCGGGCGTGGCGAACTGCTGACGGCACTCCTCGCCCTGCTGCCGGACGACCTGGCCGGGCGGGTCCGGGCGGTCGCGGTGGAGCGGGCCGGACGGCCGGACGGGCCGGCGAGCCGGATCGAGTGGCGCGGTGAGGTACCGGACGGGATCACCGGGCTGCTGGTCGCCACCGAATGGCTGGACAACGTGCCGCTGGACGTGATCGAGACGGACGGCGACGGGCGGCCGCGCAAGGTCCTGGTGGACCGGGAGACCGGAGTGGAGACGCTCGGCGGGGCGGCGGATCCGGCCGAGGTGTTCTGGGCCGGCCGGTGGTGGCCGGGCCCGGGGCGGATCGAGATCGGCGCGACCCGGGACGCGGCCTGGGCGGGCGCGGTGGACCGGGTGCGCCGCGGTGCCGCGCTCTGTGTCGACTACGGACACCGCAGTGCCGAGCGGCCGCCGTTCGGGACGCTGACCGGGTACCGGGACGGACGTCAGGTCCCGCCGGTCCCGGACGGAAGCTGCGACGTCACGGCACACGTCGCGATGGACTCGGTGGCGGCGGCGGCCGGGGGGCCGTACCGGCTGGTCCGGCAGCGGGAGGCGCTGCGGGCACTCGGCGTCGACGGGGCACGGCCGCCGCTGGCCCTGGCGAGCACGGATCCGGCAGGGTACCTGCGCGCACTGTCGACGGCGGGTGCGGCCGCCGAACTGATCGCCACGGGCGGGCTGGGCGACCACTGGTGGCTCTGGCACCCGATCGGGGTGGACCTCCCGCCGTTCTAGCCCGGGTACGGAGGTCGTCCGGGGCCGCGACGTGGCCCGGCGACCGGCGTCCGGAGCACGAGCCGAGGCGCCGGATCACGCGTACCGGAAAGGTGCCGTGCGACGATGCGTGAGTGACGGATGGCGCGCGCGAGATGGTGGTCGGGACCGGGGCCGGGCTGGAGACCGCGGACATGGTCCTCAACATCGGGCCGCAGCATCCGTCGACGCACGGCGTGCTGCGGCTCAAGCTGACGCTGGACGGCGAGCGGGTGATCGCCTGCGATCCGATCGTGGGCTACATGCACCGCGGCGCCGAGAAGCTCTTCGAGGTACGCGACTACCGGCAGATCATCATGCTGGCGAACCGGCACGACTGGCTGTCGGCGTTCTCCAACGAGCTCGGCGTGGTGCTCGCCGTCGAGCGGCTGATGGGCATCGAGGTGCCGGAGCGGGCCGTCTGGCTGCGGATGGCGCTCGCCGAGCTGAACCGGGTGCTGAACCACCTGATGTTCCTCGGGTCGTACCCGCTGGAGATCGGCGCGATCACCCCGATGTTCTACGCCTTCCGCGAGCGGGAGACGCTGCAGACCGTGATGGAGGAGGTCTCCGGCGGCCGGATCCACTACATGTTCAACCGGGTCGGCGGGCTGAAGGAGGAGGTCCCGGCCGGGTGGACCCGGCGGGCCCGGCAGGCGGTCGCGGCGGTCCGGCGGCGGATGCCCGACCTGGACCACGTGATCCGGCGCAACGAGATCTTCCTGGCGCGCACGGTGGGCGTGGGGGTGCTCTCGGCGGCCGACGCCGCCGCCTTCGGCGCCTCGGGGCCGGTCGCGCGGGCGAGTGGCCTGGATTTCGACGTACGCCGCGACGAGCCCTACCTCTTCTACGACCAGATCGACGTGCCGGTCGTGACCCGGGAGGCGGGCGACTGCCACGCCCGGTTCGAGGTGCTGCTGGAGCAGGTCCGGGTCTCCCTCGACCTGGTCGACGAGTGCCTGGACCGGGTGGAGCGGATCGGCGGCCCGGTCAACGTGCGGCTGCCGAAGGTGGTCAAGGCGCCGGAGGGGCACACGTACGCGTGGACCGAGAACCCGCTCGGCGTGAACGGGTACTACCTGGTCTCCCGGGGCGAGAAGACACCGTGGCGGCTGAAGCTGCGGACGGCGTCGTATGCGAACGTGCAGGCCCTGGCGACGCTGATCCCCGGTTGCCTGGTCCCCGACCTGATCGCCATCCTCGGCTCGATGTTCTTCGTGGTCGGGGACATCGACAAGTAGCGGCCGGTCACCAGTTCCCGTTGCCGGGGTAACCGGGCAGGTTGGCGAAGTCCTCCAGGCTGCCGACGTTGGTGTCGTTGGCGGACGGGCGGTGCCGGCGGGCCTTGTACTGCCCCGAGTCCCCGCCGGTGCGTCCGGCCGGATCGAACCCACCGCTGTCCTGCTCGTAGCCGTACTCCTCGCCGGTGTCGTACCCGTTCTGGTCGTACCCGCCGTTCTGCTCGTACCCGGTGTTCTGCTCGTACCCGGTGTTCTGCTCGTACCCGGTGTTCTGCTCGTACCCGGGGTTCTGCTCGTACCCGGGGTTCTGGTCGTAGTCGGCGTTCTGGTCGTAGTCGTAGCCGCCGGCGTCGTAGCCGTTGTTCTGGTCGTACCCCGGACCGGCCTCGTAGCCGCCGTCCGGAGCACCGCCGCCGTAGACCGCCGGACCGGGCCGCACCTGGGCGGCCGCACGCGGCGGGCCGGACGGGGCCGCTGAGGCGCGACCGGGCCCCGGGGGTGGGGTCGGGTTGACCACGGCGCGGGCGGGGCCCTGCGGGGGCGGTGGGGCCACCGTGGCACGGGCCTGCGGCGGGGTGCCGGGCGCGGGCGGCAGCGGCACCGCCGCACCACCGCGCTGACGCGGAACCTGACCGTTGGGCGGCATCGCCATCGGCGGCGGACCGGCCGGGCCACCCATCGGGTGCGAGCCGGGCGGAGCGATCATCGGCGGCGGTCCACCCATCGGACCGCCCATCGGAGCGCCCTGGGACCCACCCGGTCCACCCATCGGACCGCCCTGGGGCCCACCCATCGGAGCACCCTGGGGCCCACCCATCGGCGGACCGGGCGGAGCGCCCTGTGGGCCCATCGGAGCGCCGGGCCGGGCCATCGGCGGACCGTTCATCGGCCCCATCGGCGGACCGTTCGGCGGGCCCATCGGCGGACCGGCCGGACCACCCGGGCCGGGGATCGAGGCGGCGGCCTGCGCACGACCGGCCGAGACCGGGCGGGCACTACCCGCGCCGGGCGGCGGGACGGGCTGCTGGGCGCGGCCCGCGGAGACCGGGCGGGCGCTGCCGGCGACGGCGGCGCGACCGTTCTGAGCGGGGGCGGGGGCGGGGGCCGGCTGGGCGAACTCGTCGTACTGGTCGGCCGGGGCGTACCCCTGATCGGGCTGGTAACCCTGGTCCTCGTAGCCCGGCTCGTCGTAGCCCTGCTCGTGGTACTGCCGGTCCGGGTAACCCTGATCCTGGTAGCCCGGCTCGTTGAAGCCCGGTTCGGTGAAGCCCGGCTCCTGGTATGCCTGGTCCGGGTAGCCCGGCTCCTCGTAGCCCTCGCCGTCGTAGCCGGGCTCGGCGCCACCGCCACCACCGCCGTAGACGGCCGGCTGCGGAACCGAGGCGCGGCCGGGGGCCTGGCCGCCGGAGACCGGCTGCGGGCCCGGGACCGAGGCGAAGCCCGCACCGGCTCCGAAGGACTGGCTCTGCTCGGCCTGCGCGAAGCCCTGGCTCTGGTCGGGACCGAAGTAACCTTGCTGTACGTCGTTGTCGAACTGCGGAGCGTAGCCATCGGGGCTCGCCGGCGGCGGGCCGACCTGAGCGCGACCGCCGGGCTGGCGCTGCGGGTGCGGCGGGCGGGACGCATCCGGGCCGAGCGGCGCGGGCACGACCGGAGCGGCGGCGACGCGCTCGGAGATCTCCGCCATCAGCTTGCGGCGGAGCGTCTCCACCTCCTCGGCGACACGGTCCTCGACGTCCATCCGGAGCAGCACCGGATCGCTGCGGATCAGCACCGATGCGCCGATCAGCACCACGCTGACCGCGATCAGCAACACCGCGAAGCGCACCGAGCCCGAGTTGCCGCCCAGCAGTACGACGGCGGCCGCGAGCGGGGCGAGAACCACCCCCGCCCAGACGAGGCCGCGGAGCAGGCGTGCACTGTGTCCCGCTTGTGAGTCCCGTTCCGGCATGGGGGCAGATGTTACCGAGAGTGCGTCTGCGACGAAACCGACGAAGGGCCCGGCCGGCCCTCAGGGGTGTATCAATACCAGGGATACACCCCTGAGAGTCAGCCAGGCCTGTGAACCGGCCCGGTGCCGGACCGGGAAGGGCTGTGAGAACGCCGGTTCGGCTGTGCGAACAGCCACACCGGCCGCCGGTGCCGCCGGCCCCCGGGCGGGGCCTGTGCGAACGGCCACACCGGTCAGCGGGTGCCGCGCCAGCCGCCGAGCGAGGCCAGACCGATGATCCAGCCGACGAAGAGGCCGTACGCGGCGCCGTTGCCGGCCGCGTTGAACGCGCCGAGCAGCGACGGGTTGGTCAGGAAGAGGGTGGCGAGCAGCGCGGCGAAACCGCCCGCGAAGACGTACGACGCCCAGCCGGCGAAGAACTGGCTGATGGTGCCGCGGGCCCGGGCCAGTTGCGAGCCGGGCAGCAGGTAGAGGAAGAGGGCGGTGAGCACGACGAGCAGGATCGCCTTGAGGTCGCCGACGATCACGTCGCGCAGCGAGTCCGAGGTGTCGAAGGTCCAGCTCGGCCAGTGCAGCAGCCGGAGCCACCAGCCGCCGGCCGTACCGGCGTCGGTGTTATCGGCGACCCAGTCGCCGTACCAGGGGCTACCGAAGACGAGGACGAGTATGAATGCGGCGAGAGTGCCCGCACCGGGTGCGGTCTTGTAGCGATTCCCGAGAGCCATGGCCCCGCATATTCCCTGCGGGGCCACGCTCTCAAACGACGGGCGTCACTACCTGCCGCTACCTGCTCAGGTAGTCGATGAAGGCGGCGCGCAACAACGGCTCCTGCTCGCCGAGATCACGACCGGCGAGCTCGCGCCAGAGCGCCACCGCCTCGTCGACGGTCGGGCCGATCGAGTGGGGCGCGCCGTCCAGGCCGGCGGCCTCGTCCGCGTCCGGCAGGTGCCGCAGTACCGACCAGAAGAACTTGACGTCGTGGTGCTCACGGGCCTTGGCGAAAGCGCGTTCCCGCAGCTCGTCGGTGCTCAGGGCGTCCAGTTCGGCGAAGGTGGGCGAGGTCATGCCGGAAAGCATACGTTCAGCGCGCGGTGCCCCACGGGCCGTCGTCCCAACGATCACTGCGCGCCGGTGGGGCGGCCGGGGTGCTCCAGGTCTCGGGGAGCGTCGGGGACCAGGCGGTGCCGTTCGAGGCCGCGGCGTTCCAGTCCTCGCCGACACCGGCGGGGAGCGGGCGGCCGTACGTCTCGACCAGGCGGGTGACGATCAGGCCGGCGCCGAAGACGGCGCCCGCGATGGCGAAGAGTGCGATGTCCAGGTCCCGGCGGGTCTGGTAGTCGAGGAAGAGGGTCAGCGCGACCACGGCGAAGAGCGTGCCGAAGATGCCGCCGCGACGGCCGTACGCGCTGGTGCCGGCGAGCATCGCGAGGCCGATGCCGATGCCGGTCCACTCCAGGCCGGTGCCGGGGCGGATCGGGGCGGTGGACTGGCCGGCGATGATGACGCCGGCGCCGGCCGCGAAGACCGAGGAGCCGACCAGCGCGAGGATCACCGGGACGGCGACCATGCCGCCACGGCGCCGGGACGGGTCGCCGGTCGGGCGCATCCGGCCGACGAACCGGCGGACCGGGCCGATCGCGCCGAGGCCGCCGCCGAGGATGGCGAGCACCGCGAAGCCACCGAAGAGCAGGAACGCCTTGTCGGTCGGGTCCCAGTCGCCCTGCACCGCGACCGCGGCCACCCGCAACTGGTCGAAGACGACCACGCCGAGACCGGCGGCGAGCGTGGCGGCCCAGCCGGGCACGTGCAGCACCAGCACGATCGCGGCCACGATCAGGCCGCCGGCGGCCGCGATGATCAGGGCCGGGACGAGCGCCTGGAGCATGCCCTTGTCGCCGTTCTCGGCGAACTGGAACTCGGCGGCGAGCACGATCGGGCCGATCGCCAGGTTGGGCACGCCGGCCCGTAGCGACAGGCCGCCGGCGAGCGTGATCAGGCCGACCGCGGCGCCGGTGACGAGCAGCGCGTCGAGCGCCGGGCGCTGGAGCGCGGCCGAGTCCTCCCGGTAGAGCAGGAAGCCGATCGCGGCGGCGGCGAGCAGGAGCACCACCTCCCATCCGAGGTGGATGCCGAGGCGGTCGCGGCCGTCGTCCGGGCCCCCGGGGAGGCTGCCGGTGGTGGCCGGGGCCAGGTTGCCGGTGGTGCCCTCGTCGTACTGCACGCGGCGCCGGTAGGCGGCCGGATCGGTCTCGCCCTGACTGCGGAAGGTCGTCTCGTCGTACGCCATGGTCCGCGCCTCCTAACGCCTCCACCAGCGGTCGAGGCGCACGCTACTCCGATGGGATTCGCCCGCCGCACAGCATACGGACACGAGACGGTCTCAGTTCACCACGCGAACGGTGAGCTGCGGCGGCCCGCTCCCACGCATCGGTCTCCGTCGAGGTCAGCGCTGTCCGGAGGGGCGGTTCAGGTCGCCGTCCTGCCGGTCCGGGTCGTCCGGCACGCGGCAGGAGCGCTCCAACCAGAGCGCGGCGCCGATCAGGGCGGCCGCCGTGACGAGCGTGGTGCCCACGGTCGGGATGTCCGACTTCGCGGCGTCGGTCGGCTCCACCACGAGCCAGGCGAGCAGCCCGGCGGAGAAGCCCGCGGTGAGCGCGCCGACCAGTGAGGAGGCCTTGGCCAGCGCGGCGTACCGGGCCACCGCGAGCGGGTTGACCCGCGGATGGCCGGGCCTGCGCTGGATCCGGGCGGTGGTGTTCTGCGCGAGGTAGCCCTCGGCGATGGCGAGCGCGGCCAGGACCACCGCGGCCGTCCAGGGCAGCGGAGTCAGGCTGTAGAAGGAGTAGCTGATCAGGAGCCAGCCCACGGCCGCGCCGGCCAGGGCGGCCACCACCAGCGCCGAGATGCTCGTCGGCCGCAGTGACGGGTCGGACGGACGGCCTTCGGGGTTGGCGCTCACACACCCGACTCTAGCGACAGATCCGGGCGGGGCGTCATTCCGGCGACGTCGGCGGCGAGTTCGGGCGCGGCCAGCAGCGCGGCGACCGGGCCGAATCCGGGCAGCGCCGCGTCGGGCGCCACGTCCAGCCACGGCCGCAGCACGAAGGCCCGCAGGTGGGCGCGGGGGTGCGGCAGGATCAGCTCCGGATCGCCGCTGCGCACCGGCCTGCCGTCGGCGTCCCAGACCGTGATCACGTCGACGTCCAGGGTGCGCGGTCCGAAGCGGCGCTCCGGGTCGCGCACGCGCCCCTCGGCCGCCTCGCAGGCCCGGGCGCGATCCAGCCAGTCGTGCGGGGTGGCTGCCGCGTCCTCCGCGATGATCACCGCATTGAGGTACGGCGGCTGCTCGGTGTCGCCCCACGGCGGGGTCTCGTAGACGCCGGACACCCGGACGAGACTGCCCCCGAGCAGGGCCACGACGGCGCGCAGATGCTCGGCGCGGTCGCCGAGGTTGCTGCCGATGGAGAGGACCGCCCGGCTCACGTGCCCGCTCCCGCCCGCTCGCGGCGCAGGGTGACCGAGACGTCGCCGAACTCGTGCGGGATCGGCGCCTGCGGTTTGTGCACGGTGACCTCGGCGGCGGCCACCCGGACGTCGGCCAGGCAGACGTCGAGCAGCCGGTCGGCGAGGCGCTCCAGCAGGTTGACCGGCTCGCCGGTGAGCACCTCGACGAGTCTCCCGGCCAGCTCGCCGTAGTGGACGGTCTCCGCGACGTCGTCGGTCGCCACGGCCCGGGACAGGTCGAGGTCCAAGGCCACGTCCACGACGAAGTCCTGCCCCTGCTCGCGCTCGAAGTCGTAGACGCCGTGCCGGCCGTGTGCGCGGAGTCCGGTCAGCGTGATCCGTCCGGTCACTCTTCTCCCCCTGCTTCCTTCGCCTACGACTTCCTTCGCGTACGACCGGGGCCCGAGTCTGCCCGGGCTCGGGGCGTACCCCTAAATCTTGGTGAAACGCGGTGAGCCGGTCGCGCGCCACACGGCGAGACCGTCGACGGTGTCGCGGACCTCGTGCACCCGGACCCCCCACGCCCCCGACGCGACGGCCAGGATCGAGGTGGCGAGCGTAGCGGCCCCGCGGCCGTCGGGCGGGCGCGGCGTGCCGTCCGGACCGGCGAGCACACGGCCGAGGTAGGTCTTGCGGCTGGCCGCGAAGAGGACCGGGAAACCGAGGCCGGTCAGGGCCTCCAGGTGCGCGCTGAGGGCCCAGTTGTGCTCGGCCTGTTTGGCGAAGCCGAGACCCGGGTCGAGGACGATCCGGCCGGCGTCCACACCGGCGGCGATCGCGGCGTCGGCGCGGGCACTGAGTTCGTCCCGGACTTCGGAAACCACGTCCCGATATGTGGCCAGTTTCTGCATGTCGCGGGAGTGGCCGCGCCAGTGCATCAGGATCCACGGGCAACCGGCCGCGGCGGCGACCGAAGCCATCGACGGATCGGCGAGCCCACCGGAGACGTCATTGACGGCGATCGCTCCCGCCGCGAGCGCTGCCTCGGCAACCGCGGCTCGAGTGGTGTCGATGCTCATCGGGACGCCGGCCGCGGCGAGGCTCTCGATCACCGGGACCACCCGGGCGGCCTCGGTCGCGGCGTCGATCCGCTCGGCGCCGGGACGGGTCGACTCGCCCCCGACATCGACGATGTCCGCACCCTCCCCGTACAGGGAAATGCCATGTTCAACGGCGGAAGCCAGGTCGGAGTAACGGCCTCCGTCGGAGAAGGAGTCCGGCGTGACGTTCAGGACGCCCATCACTACCGGGCGGTCCAACCGGAGTAGTTCAGCACCGGTGAGCTGGGCATCTGTCGACGATTTCGGCACGGGTCGAGCCTACGGCCCGGTTTGTTCTCGAACACATGTACGATGCCCGGTGACACTGATTCATCCACTCCTTCACCTTGGGTAACGAAACGGGCGCTTGTTGCTCGCAAGTACGGGCCGTACTCTTCGGAACTGGGCATCATGAAGTGACCGAAGAGAGCAGATGAGCATGGCAGTGCCCGAACGGCTCACTCGACGTGGTGAGCTTGAGGCAGCACGATATGGGCGTTGCCGCACGGCTTCACAACTGCAGCGTGTCCGTACCCCCCATACCGGACACGGGGAGGTTTACCGATGACTGCCACTGAGCTCGCCGGCCACGTCGCCACGTTGGCGGCCGATCCCAAGGGCATCAACACCGAAGGCATCGTCACTTTCTTCGCGAGCAACATCGCTCCGATCCTGCTCGCGGTGCTCGGCGTGATCTTCATCGGCCGCGCCAGCCGGGGCGAGATCTCCAAGGTGCTGACCAGCTCGGCGATCGCGATCGTGGGCCTGGCCTTCATCGCCGGCGCCGCCACGCTCTTCTTCGTCGGCGACTACCTGATCAAGCTGATCTTCAACTGAGATGCGGCTCCGGACCGACGACGACATCTACCGGGCACGCCTTGTCTATCTGGGCCCGCCCGGGTACACGCTGCCCGTGCACCTGCCGTACGCGCAGTACGGCATGTTCGTCGTACTGGTGCCGCTCTTCATGGTCATCCACTACCTGATCACGCTCGACTTCGACCCGTTCCCCGCCTGGGAGATATCCCTGGCCATGGTCAGTACGTCGTATGTGTTCCGGCATGTCGACCCGGACCGGCCGGCCCGAGTCGTCATCCGTACCGCGCTCACCGACTGGCGACGCACGCGCGAGCCCGCCGTGGAGCGACGCGATCCGCGACTTGTCGCAACTCGCATCCGGGTCCGGGAGGAGTTGGTATGACCAGCTGGGTCATGGTCGGTGGTGTTCAGCAATGAGTGGAACCCATCCGCACGGGCATCCCCGCGCGGACGCGTCTTCGGCGGGCAGGCAGAGTAACGGAATGCGCCCGAACGACTACTCTTCGCCTGAATCACTAGACAATTCGGACGAGATGGTGGTCGCGCCGGGCCACGGCGGGGTCGGGGTCTTCCAGGCTCCACAGTCGCCGTCACGCTCGGCGGCCCCGGGCCCCGCACCGGTCGACGATCTCGACATCGACTCGCCGTTCCTGGACCTCTTCGGGGGTACGAGCACGCCGGCGCCGCTGCCGCCCGCCCCGGCGGCACCCCGGCCCACGACCCAGCCGGCACCTCTTCCGGGTGATCTTCCGCGGAACGGGGCCGGCGGGAGGTCGCGGCCCGTATCGGCGCCGCCCGCCGCCGCGTCGCCCACCGCTACGCCGCGTTCCGCTATGCCGGGTTCCGTCGCGCCCCCCTCCTCCTCCGCGTCTCCCTCCCCCTCCGCCGCCGCGGCGCCTGCCGCGGACCCGCGGGACTACCTGCGGGAGCCGACGATCCTTCCGGAGCCGCCGAGGCGGCGGGAGGCGGTGGAGCCGCCGCCGAACACCGGAGGCTGGAAGGGCGCGCCCATCACGCGGGCTCCGGTCGGGCCGGAGCCTGACTTCTACGCCGAGCCGGAGCCGCCCGCCGCTCCGGAGGCTCCCGTCCCCTCGGGCCGTCCGATCTCACCGGCCGCCTACGCTCCCCCGGCGCCGCCCGCACCGCCCGCGCCACGGGCCGAGCGGGCCGCCGTCACGGAGTCCGAACTGGAGCTGGAGTCGCAGTACGACGACTGGCCGGCGCTCTGGCAGCAACCGCAGACCGACCGGGGGCGGGATCGGCAGGTCGTCGAGCGGCCGGCCCCGGCACCACTTCCCGTGCCCGTACCGGAGAAGGCTCCTGCAAAAAGGCGGGAGAAGTCGCCGGCCCGGCGTGCGGCGGCCCAGCCACCGCAGCCGGCCAAGGTCGCGCCACTGCGGCCTCACAAGATCAAATTCGGGGACCGCGATCCGGCGATCGAGCTCGCGATCACCGAGATCGCCGGGCACCTCACCTTCACCCAGAGCACCGTGACGGCCTGGTACTACCTACCCGAGGTGCGCTGGGCGTTCCGGCCGGACGCGGAGCGCGAGGCGCTGCTCAGCGCGATCTCCGAGCAGTACGCGGGCCTGGCCGGTTTCCGGCTGCACCTGCGGCGCACGACGCGGCCGTTCCCGGCGGACGAGTGGGCCCGCACGGTCGACTCGTTCACCACCAAACCGCTCCCCGACGTGCAGCAGGGCACCTCCTGGTCCGACCACCTCGTCGCGGCGCAGCGGCACCTGCTCTCGGTGAACCACGCGGAGGGGCAGACGTACCTCGGGGTCACCTTCGCCCGGCGCTCGCTCGGCGACACCTTCTCCGAGCGGATCCTGCGCGCGTTCGGCAAGGGCACCTCCGACGGCGAACGGCGCAAGCTGGGCCGGACCGTCGAGCAGTTCGACGAGGTGCTGAACGCGTTCGGCATGCGCGGACGGCGGGTCACCCCGCAGGAGCTGGAGTGGCTGCTGTTCCGCTCGGTGGCGCTCGGCATGGCCCCGCCCGGACTCCTCTCCCCGGTCACCAACGGCCACTGGGAGACCGGCGACCTGCTCGCGCTCACCGAGCAGGTCGAGCGGTACCGGACGCCGTACGGCTCCACCGTCAAGCTGGTGAACCGGATGAGCGGCGAGGAGCGGCACGTGGCGGTCCTCTCCGTCGGCCGGATGGAGCCGCTGGAGATCCCGGAGAAGCACGAGCCGTGGATGCACTTCCACGAGCGGCTGCCGTGGCCGATGGAGCTCTCCTCCCGGATCGACATCCTCGGCTCGACCAGCTCGTTCCGGAACCTCGAGCACCGGCTCCGGATGATCCGCTCGCAGCAGCTGGACTACGCCGAGCACGGCATCGACGCGCCGCCCGAACTGGAGCGCCTCGCCAAGCGCGCCCTGGTGATCGGTGACGAGATGACCACCGGCCTGCCCACCGACTCGGCCCGGGCACACGGCTGGCACCGGATCGCGGTCAGCGGCGCCACCCGCGAGGAGTGCCTGGAACGCGCCCGCCGGCTGATCCAGCTCTACTCCCGCGAACTGCGCATCTCGCTGCAGCACCCGAAGAACCAGGACCAACTGGCCCGCGAGTTCATCCCCGGCGAGCCGATCGCCAACACCGGGTACGTCCGGCGGATGCCGGTCAAGCTGCTCGCGGCCGCCGTGCCGCAGGCCGCGTCGACCGTCGGCGACCGGCGCGGTGACCTGATCGGGCGTACGGCGGGAACCTGCCGGCGGCCGGTCTTCCTCGACCTGCACTTCCCGATGGAGGTGCGGGAGCGTTCCGGACTCGGCGTCTTCGTGGCCGAGCCCGGCGGCGGCAAGTCGACGCTGATGGGTGCGCTCGGGTACCTCAACGCCCGCCGCGGCGTCCAGGTGACCCTGCTCGACCCGTCCGGGCCGCTCGCCCGGCTCTGCGAGATGCCGGAGCTGCGGCCGTACTCCCGGGTGCTGAACCTGACCGGTTCGGAACAGGGGACGCTGGCGCCGTACTCGCTGATCCCGACCCCGGTGCGGTCCGAGTTCCCGAACGGCCCGGCAGGCGACCGGGAGTACGAGATCGCGATCTCCAACGCCCGGGCCGAGCGCCGCATGCTGGTCCAGGACATCTGCTCGATGCTGGTGCCACCCCAGGTCGCCAAGGAGGCGTCCACGGCCACCCTGCTGCGGCACGCCGTACGCCAGGTCCCGGCCGAGGAGACGTCCACACTGGACGACGTGGTCACCACCCTGCAGGGCCTGGACGACGACGAGGGCCGGGAGCTGGCCAACCTGCTCCTCGACACCGCCGAGATGCCGCTGGCCATGCTCTTCTTCGGCCGCTCGCCACAGCACCTGCTCGGCGCCGACTCGGCCCTCACCGTGATCACCATGGCCGGCCTCCGCCTCCCCGACCTCAAGATCGAGCGGGAGTACTGGTCGGCCGAGGAATCCCTCGCCCTGCCGATGCTGCACACCGCACACCGGCTCGCGGTACGCCGCTGCTACGGCGGCTCGATGTCCTCGCGCAAAATGGTCGGCCTCGACGAGGCACACTTCATGGAAGGCTGGCGGTCCGGGCGCTCGTTCCTGGTCCGGCTCGCCCGCGACTCCCGGAAGTGGAACCTGGCCGCGCTGGTCGCGTCCCAGAACCCGAGGGACATCCTCGGCTTGGACGTGCAGAACCTGGTCTCCACCGTCTTCGTCGGCCGGATCGCCGAGGACCAGGAGATCGCCTCCGAAGCACTCCGGCTGCTACGGGTCCCGGTCCACGACGGCTATGAGGCCACACTGGCCTCACTGTCCCAGGTGGACACCTCCTCACAGCACCGGCTCGGCTTCCGTGAGTTCGTGATGCGGGACGTGGACGGGCGGGTCCAGAAAGTCCGCGTCGATGTCTCGTACGTCGATGGACTCTTGGAACACCTGGACACTACGCCCGGAGCGGCAGCAGCCCCCGCTGTGGTACCGCTCCCGTCCGACCTGGAGGTTTGAGATGGTGCGACGGGGGTTGGCGCTTTTTTCGACGATGGTGGTCGTGGTAGTAGCGTCGATCGCCTGGGCGGTGGCGACGCCAGCGGGTGCGTACGCCGCGCCGACCAGAGCACCAGGAGGCGCCTGCAGCACGGAGGAGTGGCAGCAGGACTTCAAGTCCTGCGTCTCCCGATTGGCCGACGTAACGAGCGCACGGGCCCAGTGCCTACTCCCCCCAACCCCAAGCACCCCAGACTCCGGCCTAGCCGGCTGGTTCGCCGAACGCCCGGCATCATCCACACAGCCCGGACCTCAAGGAATTTACAGTCAATACGGGTATGCCGGATACAGCTATACGACTTACGATCTAGATAGCGGATGCGCCTCTACTCTAATTGACCCAGATTACAAATTTGAAACAACAGTCGCCAATGGCGAATTCATGATCGCAACTGCCATCATCGGCGCCTCCAATGCACTCCGCGAACGCGCATGGGATCCTCAAACAATGTGGGGATGGGCGGATCCTCTTGTAGATCAGGCAACAAAGGCCGTATACGAGAAGGTGTTCAGCGTATTCGGCGTAATCACCCTAGCAGTCGTCGGAATATACCTCCTCTGGCGTTCGCGGCAGGCAGACATGGGGGCAGCAACAACCACCGCCGGGTGGGCAATCCTTGTAATGGTTATTGTTACCGCAATTGCAGCCTGGCCGGTACGTTCAGCTACCATCGCAGACCAAAGCTTGATAACTTCACTCAGCACAATTCATGAAGCAGTCGGACCGCAAGCGCAGGAAACACCGGCCGATAAATGCGATGATCCGACTCCAGGCGCTTGTGATGACAATCGCCCACCTGCAGTGCGAGCAAGCGACACCGCAACAGACACCATGCTATATCGCAACTGGCTTCGCGGAATTCTCGGGTCAGCAGATAGCGAAACCGCCAATAAATACGGCCGCGCACTCTACGACGCACGCTCCCTAACTTGGGACGAAGTTCAAAAAATTCGCGATAACCCAGAAACCCGCCAGGCTACACTGAACGCCAAGAATACTCAGTGGGAAAAGGTAGCAGAACAAATCAAGAAAGATGACCCAGAGGCTTATGAATACCTCCAGGGGGTCAACGGAATGGACCGCATCGGGTCGGGTTTCATCGCCGTGCTCGCTGCGCTCATGTTTGCCATGTTCGACCTGACGGCTTCAATCCTTGTACTACTTGGATTCCTAGTCTTTCGATGGGCAGTAATCGCCGCGCCGATCCTCGGCACAGTTGGACTCTTACGCCCGGCCAGCGCAGGAATTAGGCGACTTGGGAACGCTGTCGTCGCAGCCGTATTCAACATCGCAATTTTTGGCACAGGCGCAGCAATCTACCTTTTTGCAGTAGATCTCATTATGAATACGGCCACCCTTCCCGGGTGGCTGCAGGTGGTGCTGGTCTGGCTCTGTGGGGTTGTCGGGTGGCTACTGCTGCGGCCGTATCGGCGAATCACCCAGCTCGGGGGCAAGGACGGTGCCGCGGCGATCGCGTCCGGCGGGTCGTGGCATCGGCGGTTCTTCCGGGACGTCCGCGAAGCCGCCAAGCTGGAGATCGCCGAGGGCGGCGGCACGCGTGAGCCGACCATGGGCAAGGACGGACGGATCATCTTCGTCGAACAACGCAGTCTTCGGCCTGAGGCGCGGCTCGAGGATCCGGCCCACTCGGCGGCCTCTCGCGGCGAGAAGGCGGACAGCAACGCGCCGGGTAGCGGTCAAACGCCCACCCGGCCGGACGGCCGGGAACTGGTTCGTGAGGACACGCCCACCAGCGAGCCGGAGGTTCGGCAGAACGCCCCGGCTCGTGCACGGCGTACCCCGGAATGGACCGAACCCGAAGTGGCAGAGCGCCCAACGTCCTACGCCATCTACCGGCCGGAGACGGGTGCCACCACCCAGGAGCCGGCCACTCCCCGGGTGCGTTCCGAGGCCAGGTGATCGGGCATGGCCGGACTGATCGCACGAGGACTCGCCGGGATCTTCCGCACTCGCTGGGGTGTAGCCCTGGTACTAGCCGTCATCGTGCTGGCGATCGTCGGCATCGGCCGGGTCTTCTCCGACGGGGAGTCCACGACGCCCTCGCTGGGTCTCGGCTCCCCCGCCCCGGCGATCAGCATCGATCCGTCGGACGATGACAGCGTCGTCTCGCCGGAGACGGCGCCGACGCTGAAGACCAGTCCGGGACGGGCTCAGCCGGAGGCCGTCGCCTACGCGTTCGCCTCGGCGTGGGTGGACCACAAGGACGTGACCGCGAAGAAGTGGCTCAACCGGCTCCAGCCGAACGCCACCACCGACCTCGCGGGCCAGCTACGCGGCGTCGACCCGGCGGGCGTACCGGCGAATCAGGTGGTAGGCCGGCCGAGCCTGGAACCGGTCAACGACTCGATGGCCAATGCGGTGGTCACCATGGACACCGGGAAACTCAGCCTCCGCCTGGTGGCACCGGACGGACACTGGCTGGTCGACGGCATCGACTGGGAGGCCGCGTGAGCCTCCGGCGGCCGCGGAAGGCCCTCCTACTGGTCTCCCTGGTAGTCACCCTGGCCCTCCTCTGCTGCGGCGGAGCCACCACCGTCATGCTCCTCAATCTGCTCGGTGACGACCAGCAGAGCAGCCTGAACGCGTCACTGGGCTGCGGCAAGGGCGGCGCGGTGGATCCCGACTCGAAGCTGCCACGGATTCGCAACTACGGCGCGGACCAGATGCGGAACGCGGCGATCATCATCAACGTCGGCTCGGACCTGCAGATGCCGCCACGCGCGTGGGTGATCGCCGTTGCGACCGCCATGCAGGAGTCGCGGCTGGTCAACCTCGGGTACCTGGGCTCCGACAACGACCATGACTCCCTGGGGCTGTTCCAGCAGCGGCCCAGTTCGGGATGGGGAACACCGGAGCAGATCCAGGATCCGGTGTACGCCAGCACCAAGTTCTACGAGAAACTCAAGACGATCGACGGCTGGGAGGCCATGTCGCTGACCCGGGCGGCCCAGGCCGTACAGATCAGCGCTTATCCGGATGCGTACGCCAAGCACGAGCCGGTAGCCACCCAAATCGTCAACCTACTGGCCGACGGCGCGGCGAACGCCGTGGGCGATTCGGTCACGATGGTGTGCGCAGCCGCGGGCCAGATCGCGGCATCCGGCTGGACCATCCCGGTCAAGGCCGAGGTCGGATCGGGCTTCCGTAGCCCGGAGCGCCCCACCCACCAGGGCGTCGACCTGATTGCCAGCCGCTACACGCCGATCGTCGCGGCCGCCAGCGGCGTGGTCTCGGTGGTGAAGTGCGATGAGGACTTCAGCGGGCGGAAGAGCTGCAACGTCGACGGGTACCCGGGCAAGGGCGGCTGCGGATGGATGGTGGAGATCCAACACGCCGGTAATGTGATGACCCGATACTGTCACATGGTGCAACGCCCATTCGTTCGTGAAAATCAGACGGTGACCGCCGGCGAGGTCATCGGCCGCGTCGGCACCAGCGGCAACTCATCCGGCCCTCACCTCCACTTCGAAGTACATTTGAACTACGACAGGTCGAGCGCAGGCGCAGTCGACCCCGTCCAGTTCATGCGCGAGCAGGGTTCCCCTCTGGGCGGCGAAGGATGACCGACAGGTCGATACCGGATCCATTTTCGATGCGCGACGAGGACGCCTTGGAGCCACCACGTCCGATCGTTCCAACCAATGCAGTTATGGCTAGCGAGTTACGTGGTCGCCGAGTTCTCATCGGATTACCAGGGCACGGTTGGCGTGGAGATCTCCGAGCCGACGACAGGGTGGTCCAAGGAAGTCGGACATATATCCCCGTGATGGCCGAGTCTGAATGGTATAGAGCCGAATCGGAAAAGACTGAAGTATTTGCCGTTCTAGTTCCCGTTGAACGAGTCTGGGTTGAAGAGTACGGCCTTTCCGGAACAACCCCTCTAGGCATCCACGGAAATAATCCCGTTTCGCTCGACGAGCCCCCTCGACGTCCGCCCACCAAGGCGAGTGATACTGCATCAATCACTGGACATCGCGCAATCCGGGTACTCGAAAGCGGCCGAGAGCGCCGAGATCTACGCGTAGTGACGGAGTCTCACTTCAGCGACGACGGCGAGGTATGCGTTCGCGTAACAAATGAACTCGACTGGTACAGATGGGGATGGAGCGGCAAGATTCCAAGTACACTTGAAATTCCGATTAACCGAATATGGATTGAGTAGTTTACGCAGACTTCACAGCGCCACAAACCCGCCAGCCGCCATGATCAACGAGATCGAAGGACCAATTCTCGGTGCGCCTGCTTACAGAAACCCCATCGGAAAATCCGGCGATTGTAAGATCGGTACTTACTCGAGTCTCGGATTGACCTTTAGAAGAAAGGGTCAACGTACTCCAGGTTACCGAAACCGTAACATCAAACTTCTTTTCACGGTTGAGAATTTCCGTTCTCAATGAAGAGATCGGCCCGTAGTCAAACCCGTCGCTGCAGGCATAGAGCTGAGCTTCGTTATCGTCTCGATTCACCAAGTAGGCACGAATAAAGCTATCAGCTACAGCGTCAGGAGCTGTGCGCTTGATTTCGGTAGCATCGTCGTAAAGGGCGACAAAAACCCCGACTCCGCCCAAGCAGAGCAGTGCCATGATGCCCGCGCCCAGCGCCAGCAATAGCCTCGCCCGTCGGCTCCGCAGTCGTCCACCCTTCAACCTCGCGGTCGACGGCCGGGTGCCCGTGACCGTGGCATCCGGGGGTGGGGTGACAGCGCTCTCGGGGTCGTGTGGCTGCATGTCTATGACAGTAATTGGTTTGGACCGTCTCATCACGACCGGGAAGGGGTCACCCCTCCCGGCGACATTTGAGGTGGCGAGGGTGGTGTCGGGGTGGGTGCGCATCAACCCGCGTCCCTGGGCGGGAGGGTGGTGGCCGGTAGGTGGCATCCGCAAAGGACGAGGTGGTGGGGGCTGAGCGGGGGCGCGAAAGCACCCGGGGGGCGCATTGCGTGGAGCAGGGTCGGTCTGGGATAGGTTTTATGCGCGCGACAGGAGGTGAGGGCAGTGGCGGATTCGGCTCTGCGGGTCCGGCAGGCCGCTGCTCTGCACCGGCAGGCGGTGGCGACGGTGGATGCGGCCGCCGCGGCGTTGGAGGCGTTCGCGCCCAGCGTGGCCGATCCGAGGGAGCAGCATCGGCTGGCGGAGCAGTTGCGGGTGGCTGCGGCGCAGTTGGCGCCGGGGTGGCTGGGAGCGCCGCTGGACGCGTTGTCGCCGGCCGCGCCGCTCGGGGATGGGCTGCCGGCGGCTGCGGCGGCCGGGGATGGGCCGGCGCCGCAGTTCGTGCGGGTCGGGGTGGCGCAACCCCTCGATGACGTGCGGTTTCCGGCGATTGTGCCGTTGCTCGGGGGCGGGCATCTGACCGTTGACGGGAGTGCGACCGATCCGCGGGTGTTCGGGCTGCTCCGGGCCTTGTTGTTGCGTCTGCTCGCGGCGGCGCCGGCCGGGTCGCTGCTGGTGCGCGCGGTGGACGGGGTCGGAGGCGGGTCGGTCTTCGCGCCGTTCGAGGAGTTGGCCGATGCCGGGCTGATGTCGCCGCCGGCCACCGATCGGCAGGGGCTTCGGGATGTGCTGGCCGAGGCGGAGAAGTGGCTGCGCCCGGCGCGCGGTGGGAACAGCCCGGGTCGGGCGGGTGGACACAAGTCCGGGGCGGCGCGGCCGAAGAAGCAGCGGGACCGGATGATGCTGCTCGTCATCGCCAGTCTGCCGGAGATGACCGAGGGCGAGGAGCTGCGCCGGATCGCGGCGCTGGCCCAGCAGGGGCCGGACGCGGGGCTGCACATGATCGTGGCGGGGTGGCCGCCGCCTCCGCTGACCGCCGAGACCACCCAGGCACCGCTGCCCCGGACCACGGCCATCTCGCTGCGCAATCCGTACGCGGTGATCGGCGACCCGCCCGGCGGGACGTTCGGGTCGACGCCGGACGCGCCCTGGCTGAACGCGCCGGTCTTCCTGGACGAGGAGCCGCCGCCGCACCTGATCGACGCGGTCTGTCAGGAGCTGGTGGAGCACACCGCGGCGGCGTCCGCGGTGACCCTGGCCGACCTGCTGCCGGAGCCCACCGAGGAGCTGTGGAGCGCGGACGCCGCCGGTGGTGTGGAGACCGTGGTGGGGCACAACGGCGACGTGCCGCTGGTGCTCCGCTTCAACGACCTGACGCCGCACTGGATGGTCGGCGGGCGTTCCGGCGCCGGCAAGACCGCCTTCCTGATCAACGTGCTCTACGGCCTCGGCGCGCGGTACGGCCCGGAGGAGCTCGCGCTCTACCTGCTCGACTTCAAGGAGGGCATCTCCTTCGCCGAGTTCGTACCGACGCAGCGGGACCGGACCTGGCTGCCGCACGCACGGGCGGTCGGCGTCGAGTCCGACCGGGAGTACGGCCTGGCCGTCCTGCGTGAGCTGGAGGCCGAGATGGGCCGCCGGTCGATGGCGTACAAGCGGGCCGGGGTGACACGCTTCGCCGATCTGCGAGCTGTCGCGGTGGAGGAGGGGCGGGGACGCGCGCTGCCCCGGATCCTCTGTGTGATCGACGAGTTCCAGGTGCTGCTGGCCGGGAACGACCCGACGGCGGGCGAGGCGGTGGCGCTGCTGGAGTCGCTGGCCCGCAAGGGACGGTCGTACGGGATCCATCTGGTCCTGGCCAGTCAGACGGTGCTCGGCGTCGAGGCGCTCTACGCCAAACGCGACTCGATCTTCGGTCAGTTCCCGGTCCGGATCGCCCTGCCCGGCGGTGGCGACGTCCTGGAGCCCACCAACGACTCCGCTGCGGGCCTTCCACTCGGCAGCGCGGTGGTGAACACCGCCGGCGGCCTCGGCGGCCCACGGGGCGCCACACGGGGCCACGAGCGGGTGGTCCGGTTCCCCGACCCGCACGCCGATCAGGAGTTGCTGAGCGACCTGCGGCACCGGCTGTGGGGCGCCCGCGACCCGGAGGCCGTCCCGCCGCGGATCTTCGCGGGCTATGCGCACCAGCACCTCGCCGACGACCCCGCCTACCGGGCCGCGCTGGCCGGGCGGGCCGGCCGGCCGGCGGCACTGGTCGGCCGGGTGATCGACGTGAACCTGACGACCGCGGCCTTCCCGCTGGACTCCTCGCCCGGGCGGCACCTGGCGATCCTCGGCTCACAGCGGGCCGGTTCCGAGGTGCTGGACGCCGCGGCGCGCAGCGTGGCGGCCTGTCACGCGCCGCGCAGCACCCGGTTCGTGATCGCCTCGCTGGTGGCCGAGGGCGACGATCTCGCCGCCGCGCTGGCCGCCGAGATCGGTCACCGGCAGGAGGTGGTCGTGGTGGACGCCGCCGGGCTGGCCGCCGAGCTCACCGCCGACCAGCCGGGATACCGCGTGGTCTTCGGCATGGATGCGGCGCCGCCGGGCAGCCTGGGCGGGCTGCGGCAGCTGCTGCGTGAGGGCCCGAGCCGGGGCGCGCACCTGCTCTCCTGGTGGCGGGGTGTGCGCCGGTTCACCGAGGAGACCGGCGGCAGCATGGGCCGTGAGGACGTGGCCGGGCTGCTCTTCCTGAACGTGCCGCAGTCGGACGTGACGCTGATGCTGGGCCGGCCGGTCGACTGGCATCCCCGGCCGAACCGGGCGCTGCTGCACGACCGTCACAACGACAGCACCGCCACGATCGTTCCGTTCGTGCAGCCGGACCCCGAGGACGCCCCGTGACGGATCAGGCAGAGCAGAGCGGCGTGATCCCCGGGCAGGCGGGTCCGCGGGATCCGGGCCCGGAACCCTGGGCGGATTACCTGGCCGCGGCCCGGGAGCTGGACGTGGTGCGGCGGGCCGCGAACTCGGCGGCGGGTGAGCAGAGCGCTTCGATCACGGCGGCACGTCAGGAGCTCTCCTCGGTACGCGCACGTCTGGCCCCGCAGCGGGCACGCCTGGTCCGGGATTTCGGCGTACCCGAACACGAACTGGCGCCGCAGCAGAACGACCGGGCGCAAGCCGCCGCCGCTGTCGCCGGGGGACCGGCCGCGGTGCTGGCGGCGGTCCGGGAGGCGCGCGCCACCGCCGACGCCGCCGACCACGCCTTCGTCGGGCCCGTCCCGCTCGGACCGGCCCGGCCCTGGGCACGCAACCTACTGGTCTACGGTCCTCTCGCGGCCGTGGTGCTGCTCGTGCAGATCGTGCTCTACCTGGTCGCGCCGAGCGGTTCGCTGCCCACCTACACGCTGCTCTGCGGGCTCAGTATGCCGCTGCTCGCCTTCGGGATGGGCTGGGCCACCATCGGCTTCGTCTGGGGCAACGACGGGGCCGCGGTGGACCGTACGCCGGTGCTCGGCATCGTCACCTGCCTGACCCCTGTGCTGCTCACCTGCATGGGCGTCGGCGTCCAGGCGATCTTCTGAGGGGAGAGTCCATGGGGAACGTCGAGGACGTCAAGGTCGGCATCGCCGCGTCGATCGACGGGGCGGACCGGGCGGTGGCCGGCATCCAGGCCGCGGCCGACCAGCTGGACCAGTCGCTGGCGCTGCTCCGGGTGACCGCGGTCGGCTCTTTCCACCCCGCCGCGGTCGCCGCGATCAACCAGTTGGAACAGGCCCGGCTCCGTCTCGACGAGGCGATTCAGCTCTCCCGTACGGCCGTCGAATCGGCCAACATGTTCCGGAGCATGATCTAGCCGGCTAACGGGCGTTGATCAGTGCCATCGCCTCGGCGCGGACCTTGCCGTCGGTCTGGAAGGCACCGCGCACCGCCGAGGTGACCGTCCGGGCGCCGACCTTGCGGATGCCGCGCATCTCCATGCAGAGGTGCTCGCACTCCAGGACGACTATCGCGCCGCGGGCACCCAGCTTCGCCATCAGCAGGTCGGCTATCTGCGAGGTGAGGCGCTCTTGGACCTGCGGGCGGCGCGCGTAGACCTCGACCAGCCGGGCCAGTTTCGACAGGCCGGTGATCCGCCCGTCGGTGCCGGGGATGTAGCCGATGTGCGCGACACCCTTGAACGGCAGCAGGTGGTGCTCGCACATGCTCTGCACCTCGATGTCGCGAACCAGGACGAGTTCCTCGTGGTCCGCTTCGAAGGTGGTGGTGAGCACGTTCGCCGGGTCGACCCGGAGGCCGGCGAAGAGCTCCGCGTACGCCCGGGCGACCCGCGCGGGGGTCCGCTGGAGACCGTCGCGGTCCGGGTCCTCGCCGATGGCGATGAGGATCTCCCGGACCGCTTTCTCGATCCGCCCGAGGTCGACGGCCTGTTCCACCGGCGTACCGGTGAGCTTGCCGTCGACCAGCCGGGCGGCGAGGTAGTCGAGTTCGTCGTGCTCGATGATCAGTTGCTGCCTTCCGCACCGTTCGCGTTCGGGTTGCCGACCGCGATCTGGCCGTCCGCCTCGGCCTGAGCCTTCAGCTTCTCCCGCTCGGCGGGGGTGAGCACCGGCGGGGCCTCGGAGGGCAGCCGCTTGCCGAAACCGTTGAACGGCGCCATCGGGGGCCGCTTCTGCACCCGGGCGCAGATCCGGTCCATGTCCTCGCGGGTGAGCGTCTCCTTCTCGATCAGCTCGAGGACCATCTCGTCGAGGACGTCGCGGTACTCGACCAGGATCTCCCAGGCCTCGTCGTGCGCGAGCTCGATGAGCGCCCGCACCTCGGCGTCGATGTCGGCGGCGACCGAGTCGGAGTAGTCCCGCTCGTGGCCCATGTTGCGGCCCAGGAACGGCTCGTCACCGCTGGTGCCGTACTTCACGGCGCCCAGCTTGGAGCTCATGCCGTACTGGGTGACCATGGCGCGGGCCAGGCCGGACGCCTTCTCGATGTCGTTGCCGGCGCCGGTGGTCGGCTCGTGGAAGACGAGCTCCTCGGCGGCCCGGCCACCCAGCGCGTACGCCAGGGTGTCGATCATCTCGGCGCGGGTCTGGGTGTACTTGTCCTCGGTCGGCAGGACCAGCGTGTGACCGAGCGAGCGGCCACGCGGCAGGATCGTCACCTTGTGCACCGGCGCGGAGTGCGGCAGAGCGTAGGCCACCAGCGCGTGCCCACCCTCGTGGTACGCGGTGATCTTCTTCTCGTTGTCACTCATCGCCCGGGTGCGGCGCTCGGGGCCGGCGATGACCCGGTCGATCGCCTCCTCGAGGAAGTGATTGGAGATCGCGCGCTTCTCGTTGCGGGCGGTCAGCAGCGCGGCCTCGTTGATCACGTTGGCCAGGTCGGCGCCGGAGAACCCGGGGGTCCGCCGGGCGACCGAGTCGAGGTCGACGTCGGGCGTGAACGGCTTGCCCTTGGCGTGCACCCGCAGGATCGCCTTGCGGCCCTCCATGTCCGGGTTGTCCACCGGGATCTGCCGGTCGAACCGGCCCGGGCGCAGCAGCGCCGGGTCGAGGATGTCCGGCCGGTTGGTGGCCGCGATCAGGATCACGCCGCCCTTGGTGTCGAAGCCGTCCATCTCGACGAGGAGCTGGTTGAGCGTCTGCTCGCGCTCGTCGTGACCGCCGCCCATGCCGGCGCCGCGGTGCCGGCCGACCGCGTCGATCTCGTCGACGAAGACGATCGCCGGGGCGTTCGACTTGGCCTGCTCGAAGAGGTCGCGGACCCGGCTGGCGCCGACACCCACGAACATCTCGACGAAGTCCGAACCGGAGATGGAGTAGAACGGCACCCCGGCCTCGCCGGCGACCGCGCGGGCCAGCAGCGTCTTACCGGTACCGGGCTGGCCGAAGAGCAGCACGCCCTTGGGGATCTTGGCGCCGAGAGCCTGGTATTTCGCCGGGTTCTGCAGGAAATCCTTGATCTCCTGAAGCTCCTCGACGGCCTCGTCGGCACCGGCCACATCGGCGAAGGTCGTCTTCGGCGTGTCCTTGGTGATCATCTTCGCCTTGGACTTGCCGAAGTTCAGCACCCGCGAGCCGCCACCCTGCATCTGCGACATGAACAGCAGCAGCAGGACCACCAGAATGGCGATCGGCAGCAGGTTGATCAGCAGGCTCAGCAGAATGTTGTCGCCGGAGACCGTGGCGTTGGCGGTGCCGGTGATCCGGCCGGCCGCCTTGGCCTGCACGATGTCATTCCAGACTTCGGAAGTGATCTCGTACGGGTACTGGGTCTCGATCTTGTTCGTCGTCTTGCCGTTGAACCGCTCGGCGGTGACGAGATCGATCTGGAGCGTCTGCTCCTTGTCCTTCTGGACGACCTTCTCGATACCCGGCTGATTCAGACGCTCAAGGGCGACCGAAGTGTCTACCCGCTGGTAGCTGGGACCACTGGTGAAGAAAGAGCTCAGCGCCACAACGCCGATGATCACCAGAATGATCCAGACCACCGGGCGGCGGAAGAAACGCGTACGTTCCATACTGTTGTCGGGCGCCAAGCGCCCGGACCCTCCTGATCGGCGTCCTGGTCACCTCAACGTCACCGCCCACCGGCGGCTGCCGTGAACCGATACCCCGCCGCTGGTCGTCGCAACCAGCCGCGGCGAATCGTCACCCGGCCCCTCCGGCGTTCGTGACACCACGCCATCGGTCACTCGACCGTACACCGTAGGCACGGTTTGCGAACCCGTGAGCCCGGAGCGCCAACCCGCCCCGAGCACCACCACACCGGCGTGAATATGCAGTAAATCGGTCCATAACCACCATTACTGAGAACACGCTGAGAAAGCGGTTTCAGCTACGGGCGTAGACCTCCGGCTTGAGGACGCCCACGTACGGCAACTCGCGGTAACGCTCGGCGAAGTCCAGTCCGTAACCGACCACGAACTCGCTGGGGATGTCGAAACCGACGTACTTGACCGGGACCTGGACCTTGACCGCGTCCGGCTTGCGGAAGAGCGCGACCACCTCGACGCTGGCCGGCTGGCGCGACTCCAGGTACTTCATCAGCCAGGAGAGGGTCAGCCCGGAGTCCACGATGTCCTCGACGACCAGCACGTGGCGGCCCTGGATGTCGCGGTCCAGGTCCTTCAGGATGCGGACCACGCCCGAGGAGGTGGTGCCCTGCCCGTACGACGAGACGGCCATGAACTCCATCTCGGTCGACGGACCGTGCCGCCCCAGCGAACGGGCGAAATCGGCCATGAACATGACCGCGCCCTTCAGCACACAGACCAGCAGGATGCCGTCCTCGGCCTCGGCGTGATCCGCGGAGACCTGCTTGGCCAGCTCCTCGATCTTCTCGCGGATCTGCTCCTCCGAGATGATCACGTGGTCGATGTCGGCGTCGTACCAAGTGCCATCAGCCATGGGGCTAAGCCTGCCGCATGAAGGTTACCGACGGTCGAACGGGGCCGCTTTTCGATCACCGTCACTCACTTGATATGGGGCGGAACCACCCGTACGAGGTCGTCCGTACGGCGGGCCACCGCGATCCCGCCGGGCAGGAAGACCGGACCCTGCCCGTGCCACGCCGTCACCAGCGCGTCCAGGGCCGCGACGTGCGCATACGCGAGCGCACCGCCCGGCGCGCCGAGCTCCCGGGCCCACCGGTGCAGCACCCGGCCGCGGACCGCGCCGAGCAGCCCGGCGAGCCCCGGAACCGAGAGCCCCTCGGCGGACCGGACCGTGATCAAGGCCTCACGTGCCAACTCGTCCAGCGCCTCGTTGTCCGCCGCGACCAGGGCCGCCGACCGGGCCAGATTGCCCACCACGGCCGGGCCGAGCTCGGCGACCAGCGTCGGGAGCGCGGTGCCGCGGACCCGGGACCGGGCGTACGCCGGGTCGGTGTTGTGCGGGTCCTCCCAGGGCACCATGCCCAGGGCGGCGCAGGCCTTGCGCGTCTCGGTCCGCCCCACGTCGAGCAGCGGGCGGCGGTAGAGCCCACGCCGGGCGGGCATCCCGGCCAGCCCTCGCGGGCCGGCGCCCCGGGCCAGCGCCAGCAGCACCGTCTCGGCCTGGTCGTCGCGGGTGTGCCCGAGCAGCACCGCGGCCGCGCCGGTCTCGGCGGCGACGGCGGCCAGCGCGTCATAACGCGCCGTGCGGGCGGCCGCCTCGGGGCCACCGGGCAGGCCGGTGACCGAGACGGTGCCGATGCGTACCGGATCCAGGCCGTTGTCGCGGGCCCAGGCCGCGACCGAGCGGGCCCGGCGGTCCGAGCCCTCCTGGAGGCCGTGATCCACGGTGACCAGGCCGACCCGGCCGGCCACACCCTGCTGGCTGACGACGAAGTGCGCGGCCGAGGCCAGCGAGAGCGAGTCGGCGCCGCCGGAACAGGCGACCAGCACCAGCGCGTCGGCCGGCAGGTCCGCGAGACCACGGCGGACCGCCGAGCGAACCGCGGCGACCGGAGCCGGGATCCGGGCCATGATCAGTCGAGCACCGGATGCGTGCCGTGCACCCGGTCCACCCAGGCGTCGGGGTCGCCCAGCTCACTGAGCCAGGGCAGGGTCAGCGGCGAGTCGAAGACCTTGTTGAAACCGGCCATGCCGACCCGGTCCACCACGCCATGCACGAATTTGCGGCCCTCCGCGTACTGCCGCATCTTCACCTCGATGCCGAGCAGCCGGCGGACCGTCTTCTCCAGCGGGTTGCCGCCCTCGCGGCGGCGGTTGAACGTGGACCGGATCGACTCGACCGAGGGGATCACCTCGGGGCCGACGCCGTCCATCACGAACTCGGCGTGCCCCTCCAGCAGGGTCATCAGCGCGGTCAGCCGGTCCAGCACCGCCTTCTGCCCGGGGGTCTGCACGACGTCGAGCACCGAGACCCGGCTCTCCTCGTCGCGCAGCGCCTCGGAGAGGGTGGCGACGCCCCGGCGCAGCCGCTCCAGCAGGTGCTCGCCGCCCTGCGAGGCGTCGACGAACGCCTGCACCTGGCCGAGGAAGTAGCCCCGCATCCAGGGGACCGCGGTGAACTGGGTCCGGTGGGTCACCTCGTGCAGGCAGACCCAGAGCCGGAAGTCCCGCGGGTCGGCGCCGATCTTGCGCTCCACCTCGACGATGTTCGGCGCGTTCAGCAGCAGTTGGCCGGGCTCGCCGGAGAAGACCTCATACTGCCCCAGCACCCGCCCGGAGAGGTAGGCCAGGATCGTGCCGGCCTGCACGCCGGTGACCCGGGAACCGATCGCGTCGGCGAGCGGGCCGGGCTGTTTGTCTCCGGAGAGCTTGGCGACCAGCGGGTTGATCACCTGGCGGAGACCGGCGATGTTCACCTTCGCCCAGTCCCGCCGGTCGACCACCCGGACCGGCGGCACGGCCACCCGGGAGCTCAGCCCGGTGTACGCCGCCACGTGCCCGGCCGCCTCGTCGGTCAGCGCGCGCAGCTCGGCCACGACCGCGGTGGCCTCGTCGATGGAGACCGCCGGGCCGGATTTGGACAGCGCCCCCGCGGTCGCGGCGGCCAGGTCCCAGTCAACGAACTGCGCCATGCAGCCCACCGTACCCGCGTGGTTCCAGAGCGCACTCCGGTGAAACCCCGATCACGAGCAACCGCAGGCCACCAGCCGGGCCGCGACCTTGTCCAGCGCCGCCTTCGCGGTGAACGCGTTCGTGGTGCCCTTCGCCATGATCGCGAAGGTGAGCAACCGGCCGTCCTTGGTGATCAACACGCCGGCCAGCGTGTTCACCCCGCTCAGCGTGCCGGTCTTGGCCCGGACGACGCCCTGGGCGGCCCGGTTGGCGCTGGGCGTGACGAACCGGGTCTGCAGCGTCCCGGACCAGCCGGCCACCGGCAGCCCGTTGAACATCGCGGAGAGGTTCGCGTTCTGCCCGGAGGCGGCGAGCGCGAGCGTCTGGACCAGAAGAGTCGGGCTGATCCCGTTGAACCGGGAGAGGCCGCTGCCGTCGTAGAGGTCCGCCTCGTCCGAGGGGAGCCCCAACTCGTCCAGCTTCGCGACCATCGCCTCGCTGGCGCCGTCGAAGCTGGCCTCCCCACCCGCGGCGATGGCGACCTGCCGGGCCATCGTCTCGGCCAGCACGTTGTCGCTCTGCTGGAGCATCCAGTCCAGGATCTGCACCAGCGGCGGCGACTCGACCCGGCCCAGTTCCCGCCCCGGGGTCCAGGTGCCGCTCGCCGCGGCCGCCGAGCCGGTGGGCGCGGCCGAGGCGGTGTCCGCGGACGCGGCGGCCGGCGCCTTCCCCTCGTCCACCTTGCTGGAGTCGACGTCGAGGAAGTTCGCGAAGGCCCGCCCGGCGGCGGTCGCCGGGTCCGAGTAGCGCGGGTCGCCGCCGCTCTCGTTGTGCACCGGGGTGATCCGCCCGGCGTTGGTCATCAGCGACTGGATCCGGGCCACCTGCCCGAGCCCGATGTCGTCGCTGCTCCAGCCCTTGGCGGTGTCGTCGCCGGAGTAGAGCGAGAGGTCCACCGAGACCTTAGTGATCTTGGTAGTGCCGACCGCCTTCTTCACCTGCGCCGCGAGCTTGTCCAGCCGCGCCGCGCCGGGGAAGAGCTGCTTGCCGTTGACCGAGAGGGTCGCGTCACCGCCCCCGATGATCACCACCTCGCCGGGTTCGTCGCCGGCCACCACCCGGGTCGCCAGCCGGTAGGCCGGTCCGCGGGCGGCCAGCACGGTCGCCGCGGTGAGCAGCTTGGTGGTCGAGGCCGGGGTGTTCATGATCTCCGCCTCGCGGGCGTAGAGCACCTGCTGAGCCGCGACGTCCAGCACCGAGACGTGCACCTCGGAGCCGAGCGCCGAGGAGTCCACCAGCGGGTCGAGCGCCTCCTTGACCGCGGCGGCGCGCAGCGCGGTACCGCCCGACTCCGCCGCCGCGAGCACCGGCGTGGGCGTCGGCTCCGGCGAGGTGGCCGTCGCGGTGGGCGAGGAGGCCGTCGTACCGCCGAGGAGGCCGGCGAGCGGGCCGGGCCGGGCCACCAGGGTCCCCGCCGCCACCACGATGACCAGGATCAAAGAGCCGAGGACCACGATTTTCCGGGTACGGGTCGGCCCCTGGGTCACCGGGCTGTCCGGGCGATCCTCGTCGGTGGGCACGACCGTCCGGCCGGCTGCGGCGGAGGTCGGTGGTCCGGCCGGCACGCCCCCGGTGGGTGGTCCGGCCGCTGCCGGCCGCGTCAGGTTGAGCGGCACGGACGCCTTGCCGTAGACCCCGTCGGCGGCCTTCGGTTTCGGCGCCGCCGACGGATCGGTGCTGGTCCCGGAGATCGCCATGCTCCCGCCGCCCGAGCTCCGCACGGCTGGCAGCGCCGCCGGCCGCCCGCCGTACGGCGTGCCCGGAACACCCGGCGTACCCGGAACACCCGGCGTACCCGGAACACCCGGCGATCCCAGGGCGCCCTGAGCACCCGGCGAACCCGGAACACCCGGCGGTGTGCCCGGCAGTCCGGCCGGCGGTGTGCTCCACGGGCCGGCCGGGGTGGGCGCGGGCGCTCCGTACGTTCCGGCGCCGGGCTGCCCCGCGGCCGGCGGGGCTGGGGTGGCCGGTGGGCGCTGCCAGTCGACCGGGGGGATCGACGCACGGCCGGGCGACGCCTGGCTGGGTGGAACGCTCGCCCGACCGGGTGCATCGACGGGGGCGATCGGGGGCACGCTCGCCCGGCCCGGGGTCTCCTGCGGGGGAACACCCGGGCCCGGGGTGGCCGCGCCCTGATCCGCCGCGGTGGCCGCGGTGGCCGCCGCCCAGCTCGGGCCCTCCGGCATCGGGACGGCGCCCCAGCCCGGCTGCGGCACGCCCGCCCGCCCCGGGACCTGCGGAGAACCGGGTGGCGACGCCGGAACACCGGCCCGCCCCGGAACCTGCGGGGACCCGGGCACGCCGGACCGTCCCGGCGACCGATTACCGGACTCCGGGACGTTCGACGTGTCCGACACGCCGTTGTTGTCCGGACCGTCATGTGAATCTTGCCTCGTCACACGCCCCTCCTCGCCCGTGGCGTCAGACTTAGGGGAGACTAGCGACATCCGGCACACCGTTGCGCGCGGATCCTGCGGGCCCTGCTTCCATTCCCCCGCTTCCCGCCCGGCGGACCGGCTCATTCCAGCGGGCAAGCAAAAGGGGAGCGAATAATGGATTTCGACGTTCTGGTTGAGATCCCCAAGGGGCAGCGCAACAAGTACGAGGTGGACCACAAGACCGGCCGCATCCGCCTGGACCGGACGCTCTTCACCGCGACGCAGTACCCGGCGGACTACGGCTACATCGAGGGCACCCTCGGCCAGGACGGCGACCCGCTCGACGCGCTGGTCCTGATCCAGGAGCCGACCTTCCCGGGCTGCCTGGTCCGCGCCCGCGCCATCGGGATGTACCGGATGACCGACGAGAAGGGCCGCGACGACAAGGTCCTCTGCGTGCCGTTCGAGGACCCGCGCCAGGAGCACCTGCGCGACATCCACCACCTGGGCGAGTTCGACCGGATGGAGATCCAGCACTTCTTCACGGTCTACAAGGACCTCGAGCCGGGCAAGTCCGTCGAGGGCGCGACCTGGGTCGGCCGGGTCGAGGCCGAGGCCGAGATCCGCGCCTCCTTCAAGCGCGCCGAGGAAGCCGAAGCCGAAGGAGAGCACTGACCGCTCGCTCCCGCCCATACCGCTGACGACCGCACCTGCGGGGCACTCGCCCCGCAGGTGCGGTCGTATGGCACCCGCTCGTCCCAGTAGTCGAGACCAGCCACATCAGGAATTCAGGCCACCCAGCACGGCGTAGAGGCCGGCGACGGCGCAGGCGACCGGGATGACCGCGAGGGTGGCGGTCACGTCCAGGACGTCGGCGACCCGGCCCAGGTGGGGCGAGGGCGACCGGGCCGGCCGGGTGACGCCGGCCGCCACCAGCAGCAGGGCGAGCAGCACACCGGCGCCGGTCACCGCCGGGCGGACGGCCGCGCCGGTACCGGCGATCAGGCTCCCCGCGCACGCCGCCGCGGCGGACAGTCCACCGGCGAGCAGCGGCAGGCGATGACGCCGGGTGATGAAGAGCCGGGCCCGCAGCAGCAGCGCGGTGGCGGCCGCCGCGAGCAGGATCCGGGCCGGCCAGGTACCCGCCCGGGCCAGCACCAGCGCGGCCACGGCGGTCAGCAGCGCGTGCGCCCACAGCATCCCGGCCAGCAACTCCTCGGTACGCCGTACCGCCGCCGCGATCTCCGCCCGTTCCGGACGCCGCCGCACCGCCGCCGCCAGCCAGGACTCTCCGGCCCGGCCCCGCCCGCCGGGGTCCTCGCCGTAGGACGGATCGCCGTAGGACGGATCACCGGTGAAGGCCGGGTCATCCGCGAAAGCCGGGTCGTCGACGAAGAACCGGGTCTCGGCGGAGGCCACGCCGGTCGGCAGGGTGGTCGGCGGCAGAGGGATCCGGCCCAGGCGCAGGGCCAGCACCGGCAGCGCCGACGCGCCGCAGACCAGGACCGCGAGCAGCGCCGCCGCCCCGGCCGCCGGGCCGCTCACCGTGCTCACCCCGGCGGCCAGCGCGCCGAGCAGGCCCACGGTCACCCCGGCCGGGAAGATCGGTGACCGGGTCACCGCGCCGGCCAGGGACGCCGCGAGCAGCAGGGCGGCCGACCCGGCGAGCAGCTCGGGTCCGCTCACCCAGCCGGTACCGGGAAGCAGCGCGGCGGCCCCCGGGAACAGCGCCGGGACGGCCTCGGGGAAGAGCCTCGGCGCGGCACCGGGCGGCACTCCGGCATACCGGTACGACGCCATCAGGGCGGCCCCGCCGGCGAACGCGTAGGGCATCGACCACCCGCCGAGCACGACTCCGGCCAGGGTGTCGCCGTACGTGAAGGAGGCGGTGGCGGCGGCGAGGGTGAGCAGCGCCGCCAGACCGAGGCCCAGCCAGCCCGCACCGCTCCCCCGCGGGTCGGTGGTGACCAGGGCGATCAGGCCGGCCAGCAGGGGCAGCCCGGCAATCGCCAGGGCGGCCGTCCGGGTGGTCGCCACGGTCCAGACCCCGTCGCGGCGCCGGGAGATCCCGGCGACCGCCTCGGCCACGTCGTCGTACTCGGGCTCCGGCCACTCCTCGTGCGCCGGTCGCAGGTGGAGCACCTCGCCGTCGTGCACGCCCTGGTGCCGCAGGTCGAGGGCCGGATCGAGTGCGGCACCGTCGCCACGCCGGAGCACCCAGCCGCCGTGCCGTTCACCCCGGTCGGCCAGGTTCTCCCCGCCCTGGCCATCGGCGGCGTGTTCCTCGGCGGCGTGGCGGAGGATCTCGGGGAGCAGCTCGGCCAGGGGCACGTGCTCCGGTAGCGCCACGTCGACACGGCGGCGCGGTGCACGGATCGTCACCCGGGCCAGACCGGTATCCACCAGGTCACCTCGGTTATCCACAGGGGAGCGATCGGGCTGTGAGATCGATGGAAGTCTACCTATCCTGAAGCCTGCGGCTACACCCTGTCAGCAATCCGGCACGGAGGGGTGGATGGGCACGACGGTGATCAGGCGAGCCGAGCGCCGGGCCGGGCCGGCGATCCCCACGGGAGAGCTGACGGTGGATCCGCCGCCGGCCCTCGCACCGCCGGCGAGCGGGCGCTGGCGACCGATCCTGACCGCATTGCCACTGCTCGGCGGGACCGTGGCGATGGCGATGATGGCGGGGCGGGGCGGCGGCACGTACTCCTATGTGGTCGGCGGCCTCTTCGGGATCTCGTCGCTGGCCATGCTGGGCGCCTCGTTCGGCTCCACCGCGCCGCGCCGGGCCGAGGCGCGCGCCGCCCGGCGCGACTACCTGCGCCACCTCGCCGCGCTGCGCCGCCGGGCCCGGGAGAACGCGCGCCGGCAGCGCGCCGGGATGCTCTACCGCCACCCCGACCCGGCCGGGCTCTGGTCCACGGTGGCGAGTCACCGGCTCTGGGAGCGACGGCCGGAGGACCCGGACTTCGGCGTCGCTCGGATCGGGCTCGGGCCGCAGACCCTGGCCACGCCGCTGCGGGCGCCGGAGACCCGGCCACTGGACGAGCTGGAGCCGATGACCGCGGGCGCGCTGCGGCGCTTCCTGGACGCGTACGCCGTGGTGCCCGGCCTGCCGGTGGCGGTGGCGCTGCGGTCCTTCGCGCGGGTGCACGTCCGTGGGCCGGGCGCGGCGGACCTGGTCCGGGCGATGCTGGTCCAGCTGGCCGTCTTCCACGCACCGGACGACCTGCGGATCGCGGTCTGCGCGGGGCCGGGACGGCAGCACGAGTGGGAGTGGGTGAAGTGGCTGCCGCACGCCGGGCACCCGGCCCGGGCCGACACGATCGGCCCACTGCGCCTGCTCGCCGGGTCGGCCGCCGAGCTGGACCGGCTGCTCGCCGACGTCACCGGCGACCGGGGGCGGTTCCGGCCGGACGCCGGCGCCGTCCCGCACCTGGTGCTGATCCGGGACGGCGCCGGGCCGGCGCTGATCAGGGACGGCGCCGGCCCGGTGCTCGGCGACGAGGCACGGGACGGGGTGACCGTTCTTGATCTGGACACCGCGCCGGGGCGGCTGCCCGATCGGGTCACCCTGGTGCTGTCGGTCGCGGCGGACGGCGCGCTGACCACGTCCACGATGGACCGGGTGACCGAGGCCGGCCGGGCGGACGCGCTGCCGGTCCCGGTCGCCGAGGCGATCGCGCGACGGCTGGCCCCGCTGCGGCTGTCCGGACCGGCCGATCAGGCGGGATCGCCGGTGCCGAGCGAGTCGGGGCTGGCCGAGCTGCTCGGCATCGCCGATCCGGAGACGTTCACCGCGGCGGCCGGCTGGCGGGACCGGGCGGAGCGGGACCGGTTGCGGGTGCCGATCGGGGTCGGCCCCGAGGGCGTACCGGTGGAGCTGGATCTCAAGGAGTCGGCGCAGGGCGGGATGGGCCCGCACGGGCTGGTGGTCGGCGCGACCGGCTCGGGCAAGTCGGAGCTGCTGCGCACGCTGGTGCTGGCGCTGGCCGCCACGCACTCCTCGGAGACGCTGAACTTCGTGCTGATCGACTTCAAGGGCGGCGCCGGGTTCGCCGCGCTGGACCGGCTGCCGCACACCGCCGCGCTGATCACCAACCTGGAGGACGCGCTGCCGATGGTGGACCGGATGGCCGACGCCATCGACGGCGAGCTGGTCCGGCGGCAGGAGCTGCTGCGCCGGGCCGGGAACCACTCCGGGCTACGCGACTACGAGCAGGCCAGGGCCGCCGGTGCCGCGCTGCCGCCGCTGCCCTCGCTGCTGGTGGTCTGTGACGAGTTCACCGAGCTGCTGCAGCGCAAGCCGGAGCTGATCGAGCTCTTCCTGCAGATCGGGCGGCTCGGCCGGTCGCTCGGCGTGCACCTGCTGCTGGCCAGCCAGCGGATGGAGGAGGGACGGCTACGCGGGCTGGACACGCACCTGTCGTACCGGATCGGGCTGCGGACCTTCAACGCGATGGAGTCCCGGGTGGTGCTCGGGGTGCCGGACGCCCACGAGCTGCCGAACGCGCCGGGACACGGGTACCTGCGGATCGGCACGGCACCGCTGGCCCGGTTCCGGGTCGCGTACGCCTCCGGACCGCCACGCCCGCCGGGACCGGTACGCGCGGCGCCCGAGGGTGGCCCGCGGGTGCTGCCGTACGCCGCGCTGGCCGTCGTCCCGCCCGGTCCGCCCGCCCTGCCCGCCCGGCCCTCGCCGAACGGGGCCAGCCTGCTCACCGTGCTCGCCGGACGGCTCGCCGGGCAGGGTCCGCCCGCGCACCGGGTGTGGCTGCCCCCGCTGGACCGCCCGGCCACCCTGGACGACCTGCTCGGGCCGCTCGCCGTCGACGCGGAGCGGGGCCTGACCGTGGCGAACCCGGCGCTGCGCGGCGCGCTGCAGGTGCCGATCGCGCTGGTCGACAAGCCGCGTGAGCAGCGGCGCGACGTGCACTGGCTCCAGCTCGCCGGGGCGGGCGGGCACGTGGCGGTGGTCGGCGGCACGCTCAGCGGCAAGTCCACCGCGCTGCGCTCGCTGATCTGCGGGCTGGCGCTCACCCACACCCCGGCGGAGGTCCGCGTCTACGCCCTCGACTTCGGCGGCGGGTCGCTCGGCGCGCTGGCCGGGCTGCCGCACGTCGGCGGGGTCTTCGGGCGGCTGGAGGCGGAGGGCGTACGGCGGACCGTGGGCGAGATGGTGACGCTGCTGGCGGAGCGGGAGCAGTCCGGTGGGCGGGACCCGCGCCGGGCGGACGTGTTCCTCGTGGTGGACGGCTGGGCCACGGTACGCGCCGACTACGAGGAGTTGGAGCCGGCCCTGATCGACCTGGCCACCCGGGGACTGTCGTACGGGATCCATCTGGTGGCCGCCGCCTCCCGGTGGATGGACTTCCGCCCGGCGCTGCGCGATCTGTTCGGCTCCCGGGTCGAGTTGCGGCTCGGGGACCCGGCGGACTCGATGGTCGGGCGGCGGGCCGCGCTGACCGTTCCCGAGGGACGGCCCGGGCGGGGTGTACTGGAATACGGGCTGCACCTGCTGACCGTGCTGCCCGAGCTGACCCTGCTGCCCGAGCTCGCCGACGGCGGTCACGCGGGAACAGAAAGACTGGTCGCGGGGATGGACGGGCTGGTCGCGGGGATGGACGGGCTGGTCGAGGCGGTCGCGGCGGCGTGGACGGGGGAACCCGCCCCGCGGGTGCGCCTGTTGCCGGGGCTGGTGTCGTACGCGGAGATCAGGGAAGCGGGCGCGGGGCTGAGCCTGCCGATCGGCCTGGCCGAGACGGACCTGAGACCGGTTTTGATCGATGTGGCGGCGGAGCCGCACTTCCTGCTCTTCGGCGACGCGGAGTGCGGCAAGACGGGTTTCCTCCGGGGGATAGCCGCCACGGTGACCACCCGGTTCACCCCCGAGCAGGCCCGGGTCATCCTGGTCGATTACCGGCGCGGGCTGGCGGATCTGCCGGAGACCCCGCACCGGATCGGCTACGGCGTCCAGGCACGGCGGACCCTCGAGCTGATGGAGTCGGTGGCCGGCTACATGGCGCGCCGCCTGCCCGGCCCGGACGTCCCGGCCCGGCAGCTGCGGGAGCGCACCTGGTGGACCGGGCCGGAGCTGTTCGTGCTGGTGGACGACTACGACCTGGTGACCGCCGGGCCGGTCAACCCCCTGCACCCGCTGCTGGACTACCTGGCACAGGCACGGGACATCGGCCTGCACCTGATGCTGACCCGGCGGGCCGGTGGCGCCGCTCGGGCGCTCTACGAGCCGGTGATCCAGCGGCTGCGCGAGCTCTCCGTCCCCGGCCTGGTGATGGCCGGGCCACCGGAGGAGGGCGCGCTGATCGGTACGGTCCGCCCGGAACGGCGGCCACCCGGGCGTGGTGTGCTGGTCACCCGGCGTGCGGGGGCGCGCCTGATCCAGCTGGCCCATCTACCACCGACAGACTCCCAGTGCGATTAGCGACGATGGACCGGCGCGACACGCCGGGGTTTCGGAGTAATCTCCCTGCATCGACTGACCAACGTCAGAATGCGACGCCGACTCGTGATTAGTGCCTGTTCGTTCGGAAGACGGCCGGGGCTACGGCGCTGTCTCGGGGCCGTCACCCTGGCCGGCGTGATCGCCCTCGGCCCGTCGGCGACCGCGGCGTGGGCCGACCCGGTCGGGCCCGGCACGCAGACGTCCACCCTGAACGGTCCGCTCGGCACCCCGGTGACCGCGCAACCGGTCGCCGAGCTCGGGCTCGCCACCGCCGACACGGTCCGCGCCGACCAGTGGCAGGTGGGCGCCCTCGACCTGGCCGACGCGTGGACCTACGCGGACGGCTCCGGCGTGATCGTCGCGGTGATCGACTCCGGGGTCGACGCGACCCACGTCGACCTGGCCGGCCAGGTGCTGCCCGGCCTCGACCTGGTGGACCCGGCCGGCACCGGCGACACCGACCCGGTCGGCCACGGCACCACGGTCTCCGGGATCATCGCGGGCCGCAACGACGACAACGCCGGCGTGGTCGGCATCGCCCCGAAGGCCAAGATCCTGCCGGTCCGGGTGCTGGACGACCAGAACCGCTACGACGACGCCATGATCGTGGCCCGCGCGCTGCGCTGGGCGGTGGACAACGGCGCCCGGGTGGTCAACCTGTCGCTCGGCGGTGGTGGCAGCAGTCCCGCGCTCGCCGCCGCACTCGACTACGCGTTCGCCAAGGACGTCGTGGTGGTCGCCTGCACCGGCAACGTGAACGCCTCCTCGACCGACCGCAAGGTGTGGTACCCGGCCCGCGAGCCCGGAGTGATCGCGGTGGCCGGCACCGAGCGGGACGACAGCACGCTCTGGTCCGGCTCGATCACCGGCAGGGAGACCGTGGTCTCCGCGCCCGCCACCGACCTGGTCGGCGCCCGCCCCGGCGGGTACTGGAAGGTGCAGGGCACCAGCTTCGCCTCGCCGATGGTGGCCGGCACCGCCGCGCTGATCCGCTCCCGCTGGCCGGACATGCCGGCCGGCGAGGTGGTCAACCGGATCATCAAGACCGCCACCGACCTCGGCGCTCCGGGCCGGGACGCCCAGTTCGGGTACGGGCTGATCAACCCGGTCCAGGCGCTCACCGCCTCGGTTCCGGCGGTGCAGAACAACCCGCTCGACACCACCCCGCCGGATGTGGTGGCCCGCTTCGGCAGCGCGCCGTCGCCGGGTGAGGCACAGGCCGAGCCGCAGGAGACCACCTCGCCGACCGCGACCGCCACGGCCACCGGGCCGAACGCGGGCGGCTGGGCGGAACCGGCCACGATCGAGCCGGCGGGTCCGCATCCGGCCCGGTGGATAGCGGTCCTGCTCTTCCTGATCTCCGCGATGGCGGCCGGCCTGACCATCCGCCGCTTCGCCGGCACGGCGGGCTGAAGCAACCCCCCGAGCACTCACCCCTTCGTGCATGACGTCGGTTGGGGGTGGGCCCCCTCCCCACCCGCTGTTCCGCCGGGATCCGCACAAACTTCGTGATCTTCAATCGTTTGCGGGCACGCCACGGGCGGTTCGGGCTCGCGATCATGGCCGGTCGGGGCGGCGGGAATGCACGATCGCTGATCGAGTCGTTCTGGCGCCCCTATGACGGCTGTGCGCGCGCACGGTCGCGGATCGTGTGCGCCTACCGCCCCTGATCACGCTTGATCGCGTGCGCCTGCCGCCCCACCCACGCCATTCGCGTGCACCCACCGCCCCACCCACGCCGTTCGTGTGCACACGCCGCCGCTTCCGCGCCGTTTGTGTGCGCGCCGCCCCACTTGCGCGCCGTTCGTGTACCCGCGCCGCCCCAGGTCCACCGACCACAGCGCCGCCGAGTGCGTGACCCGGACTGATACGACGCCGAGTTGCGGCCGACGACCCCGACAGCCTCGACGACCCCCGCGTGTGGGGATCACGGGTTTGTTCCGCAGCACCGCGGGCGGCGGGCGGCGGGCGGCGGGCGGCGGGCGGCGGGCGGCGGGCGGCGGGCGAGCTTCACACGCGAACACGCGAACACGCGAATGTGAGGGCTCAGGCGCACTCGCCGGTCTGGACCTCCTGGGTGGCCTGGCGGCCCTGCTGGGCGACCGAGGCCGCCTCGTCCGCGGTCAGCGCGAATCCGACGTTCTTGTCGTCCGCCGCGGCCGCGAAGATCACGCCGAGCACGTTGCCGGACGGGTCGATCAGCGGACCGCCGGAGTTGCCGCTGCGGACCAGTGACTTGATCGTGTAGATCTCGCGGGTCACGTCGCCGGACTCGTAGATGTCCGGCCCGGTGATCCGGCTGACGTCGCGGACCCGGGCGGACTGCGCGTTGTACGGCCCGTCCTGCGGGTAGCCCAGTACGATCGCGTTCGCCCCGGTGGTCGCCTCCTTGGCCGCGAACGACATGACCGGCGCGTCCAGCCCGGGCACCCGGATCACCGCGAGGTCCTTCTTCGGGTTGTAGACCACCACGGTCCCCTCCAGCTGGCCGCTGGTGGTCTCCACGACCACCTCACGGGTGCCGGCGACGACGTGCGCGTTGGTCATCACGCGCTCCTTGGCGTACACGAATCCGGTGCCCTCGATCCGGCGGGAGCAGCTGGGCGCGGCGCCGAGGATCTTCAGCACCGACTTCCGGGAGGCCTGCACCACCTTCGAGTTCTTCAGCGCCGGGTCCGGCTCGGCGACCTCCTTGGCTTCGGTACGGGCCAGCCCACCGAAGACGTCCGGGAACCCGTTGGTGTCCAGCGTCTCGCGCAGCGCCGAGGAGAGCGCCTGGGCCTGGTCCGGCATGAGCGAGTTGATCCCGCCGAGGATGACGCTGCTCCGGACCGCCTTGTTGATCGCCGGGAACGGGGTGGAGCCGAACGGCACCGCCACCAGCCACGCGGCGAGCAGCACCGCGACGATCGAGATCACCGCGCCGCCCGCGTCGTCCAGGTGCTGGAGCGGCTTGTTGAAGATCGCCCGCCGCAGGCTGGTGCCCAGCCATCCGGCCAGCGTCTGCCCGGCCACCGCGAGGGCGAGGATCACCGCGAGGGCGACCACCAGCCGTACCGTGCCGTCGTCGAACTGCTTGGCGAGCAGCGGGCCGAGCTGCAGGCCGATGAGGACACCGCTGAAGAAACCGCCCAGCGAGAGGGCGCCGATGACGAAGCCCTGCCGGTATCCGCTGATCGCGAAGAGCAGCATCAGCACGACCAGAATCACATCGACCACGGGCACTCACTCAGCGTAGAAGTCAGGAGCACGTCACGGCACCACCTCGTCCGGTGCCCCGCCACGGGTGGCCGGCACCGGAGCCGAAGCGTCGGGCAGGTCGACGACCCGGCCCTCGTCCCACGGGAGCGCCCAGCCGGCCAACTCGAGCAGCCATGCGATCACCCCCGCGGTGAAGCCCCAGACGAGCAGGCCACGGACCTGGAAGGCGGGCCCGATCCAGCCACTCGGATGGCGTACCCGGATACGGTTCGCGGGGTCGGCCAGTTCACTGATCGGCAGCCGCGCGACGTGCGCGACCTCGGTGACCTGGCGGGGCCGGACCGGGTGTGGGTCCCGCCACCAGGCCACCACCGGGGTGACCAGGAAGCGGCTGACCGGGATCCAGAGCTCGGGGAAGAGGGCCAGCACGTGGGCGCTGGACGGGTCGAGGCCGACCTCCTCGTTCGCCTCGCGCAGCGCGGTGGCCACGACGTCGGCGTCCTCCGGGTCGGTCGCACCGCCGGGGAAGGCGGGCTGGCCGGCGTGGTTGCGCATGGTCGCGGCGCGCTGCAGGACGAGCAGGTCGGGACCGCCCGGCATGGTCGCGGAGGGCGGGCTCTCTCCGAGCAGCACCAGCACCGCGCTGGACCGGCCGTCGACGCCGGTCGGCGGGCGCAGCGGGGCGAGGTCCTCGGCCCGGACGGCGGCCACGTTGCTCATCAGCGGCTCGAACCAGGACGGCAGGTCGTCCGGGCGGTCCAGCACCTTGCCCTCGTTCATCCGGCGCTCCCCACGGTCGTCGAACCCTCGTTCACAGCAGGGTCACCGTCAACCCGAGGTGCTCCTTCAGTTGTTCGGTCAGGCCGGCCGCGTCCAAAGGAAGCCGGTGCACATAGATCTCGCCGTCCGCGCTCACGAAGATGGTGGCCGGCAGCGCGCTCTGCCCGATCGCGGCGGCCAGCGCACCCTTCTCGTCGAAGAGGGTGGGCATGGTCACCCCGTGGTCGGTCGCGAACGAGGCTGCCGCCTCGCGCCGGTCGCCGCTGTCCACGGTGAGTACGGTCAGCGTGCCCGCGGAGCGGTCGGACAGCTCCTGCATGATCGGTAGCTCGGCGCGGCAGGGGGAACACCAGGAAGCCCATATGTTTATGACGGCCGGCCCGGTGAGCTTGCTCAGTCCGATGGCCGGGGCGTCGTCGTCCGCGTCGCGGAAACAGGGCAGCGTCAGGTCGGGGAGTTTCGAGGAGCCGCCGGTCGCGGCCGGGCACGCGGCGAACGGGGCGGGCGTCTCGTCCGACGAGGCACATCCGGAGAGCAGGAGTGCCGCCGTGGCCAGGGCCGCCACGCTCCGCCGCACTGTCACTGTTCCTCCGGGTCCAGGACGGCGGCCGCGTCGGAATCGGTGCCGGCGGCCACGGAAATCGGGTCCGAATCGGTGCCGGCGGCCATGGGAACCAGGTCGGGGTCGATGCCGGCGGCCACGGGAACCAGGTCGGGGTCGATGCCGGCGGCCACCGCGAGGTCGCGGGCGCGCGGGCCCTTGAGGAGTTTCGCGGCGGGCGCCGCCTCGGTCGGGCCGGCGCCGTACGACGGGCAGGCCGAGGCCAGCGTGCACGCGCCGCACGCGGGTTTCCGGGAGTGGCAGACCCGCCGGCCGTGGAAGATCACCTGGTGCGACAGCATGGTCCAGTCGCGTTTCTCGATCAGCTCCGCGACCAGGAACTCGATCTTGACGGGATCCTCCTCGTCGACCCAGCCGAAGCGGTTGGTCAGCCGCCGGAAATGGGTGTCGACGGTGATGCCGGGCACGTCGAACGCGTTGCCGAGGATCACGTTGGCGGTTTTGCGGCCGATGCCGGGGAGGGCGACCAGCTGGTCAAGCCGCCGGGGCAGGACACCGTCGTGCTTCTCCAGCAGGACCTGGCCGAGCCGGATCAGAGAGTTGGTCTTGGCCCGGAAGAAGCCGGTCGGCCGCAGGATCTCCTCCATCTCGGCGCGGTCCGCGGCGGCGTAGTCCTCCGCCGTCCGGTAGCGGCCGAAGAGGACCGGGGTCACCTGGTTCACCCGGACGTCGGTGGTCTGCGCGGAGAGGATGGTCGCGACGGCCAGTTCGAGCGGGTTGGTGAAGTCGAGCTCACAGTGCGCGTCGGGGTGGGTCTCGGCCAGCACCCGGGCCATCTTCCGGGCCCGGCGTTTGCGGCCGAGCAGGGTCTCACCCGCGTAGCGCGTCGCCGATGCGGGTGGAGTCACCGGTAAAGAGTACGTCGCACCCGCTACGGGTCGTTTATCCGGCGGGGTTGATCGTGCCGTTCTCCGCGATCTTCGCCCCGGTCTTCGGGAAGTCGGCCGTCGAGAGGGAGGCCACCAGCGCGCGGCCGTGCTCGTCGGCGGCGTCCCGGGTCGGCGCGCCGGTCGAGTCCAGGTATGTGGAGAGGAACTTGCCCCCGATGTACTGCCCGTCGCTGCTCAGCGTCGCGTGCAGGATCCCGCCGTACTTGAGGTCGCCGCTGCGGGAGAGCGTGCCGCCGCCGCCCGCGAAGTTCCCCAGGCTGTACGCGATCAGCTTGCCCTTGTAGAACTCCATGCCGCGGAGCACGTGCGGACCGTGCCCGATCACCAGGTCCGCCCCGGCATCGATCACCGCGTGGCTGAACTTGATCGGGTTCCCCCGGTTCTCCCCGTAGTACGTCTCGGTGCCCGACGTCACGTGCGCCTTGTCCGACCCCTCCGCGCCCATGTGCGCCTGCACGATCACGAGATCGGCCTCGCCCGCGGCCTTCTTCACGATGGTCCGGGCGTGCGCGAGGTCGTTCAGGTCGTTGGCCCCGGCGTACGGCGAGAAGCCGAGCACCGCGACCCGGATGCCCTCGACCTCCATCACGGTGATCTCGTCCGTCGCGCCGGTGTGCCGGATCCCGGCGGCCTCCAACGCGGTGACGGTGTTCGCGTACCCGGTCGTACCGAAGTCCCTGGAATGGTTGTTAGCGGTGTTGACCAGCTGGAACCCGGCCTCCTTGAGGTGCTCGGCGTAGGACGGCGGCGAGCGGAAGGCGTAGCAGTTGGCCCGGGCCGGCGTGCCGCACTTGGAGGTGCCGGTGTCCTCGGTGAGCGGCTGCTCGAGATTGCCCATCACGAGATCCGCTTTGAGGCCGCTCGTCACCGAGTCGAAGAATCCGGCGCCGTCGTTCGCGGGAAGGCGGTTCGGCGCGTTGCTCATCATGATGTCGCCGACGGCGGAAAAGCTGATCGTCCGGACCTCGATCGATTCCTCGGTGCTCGCCGGGCGTACCGAAGCTGAATTATCCGGAATTTGCCATTTGGCCGAATTGTCGGTCCAATTCGCCAGGGCCGCCCCACCCAGTCCGGCCCCGGCGATCGCGGCCAGGACAATCGTGACGGCGAGGACGGGGTGGTGAAAACCGGGCTTGCGATGGGAGCGGAGCGGCGAATTCATCGATAGGCACGATACCTTCGGCCACCAACCCCCCTCTTCCGACGAATGGACCGTCCCGATTTGTCTGGACCGACGAATTGTCACCGGCGTTCAGGACGAATCTGGTTACCGTCCAGTATCTGGATCAAGGGGTGGCCGCCCGTTTCCCGCCCGCGTGCGCCTAGACTGATCGAGCGCAGACGTTGCGCGTTTCGGAGGTGCGGCGATGGATGAGGTACTGGCGCGCAGCGGGATCTTCCAGGGCGTTGACCCGGAAGCCGCCGAGGCGCTCGCCAAGGAGATGGACACGATCGAAGTCCGCAAGGGCGACGTGGTCTTCAACGAGGGCGAGGCCGGCGACAGCCTGTATATCGTTCTGTCCGGCAAGATCAAGCTCGGGCGCCGGGCTGCGGACGGGCGGCAGAACCTCGTCTCCATCATGGGCCCGTCCGACATGCTCGGTGAGCTCTCGCTCTTCGACCCCGGCCCGCGGACGGCGACCGCCACCGCGGTGACGGACAGCCGGCTCGCCCGGCTGAAGAAGTCGTCGCTGCGCCCGTGGCTGAACAACCGTCCGGAGATCGCCGAGCAGCTGCTCCGCGTCCTGGCCCGGCGGCTGCGGCGGACCAACGACGCGCTCGCCGACCTGATCTTCACGGACGTCCCCGGCCGGGTGGCGAAGAACCTGCTGCAGATGGCCGGCCGGTTCGGCACCCGGGACGGCGGTGTCCTGCGGGTGACCCACGACCTCACCCAGGAGGAGCTGGCCCAGCTGGTCGGCGCGTCCCGCGAGACGGTGAACAAGGCCCTGGCCGACTTCGCCTCCCGCGCCTGGCTCCGGCTGGACGGCAAGAGCGTGATCATCCTGGACCCGGAGCGTCTGGCCCGCCGCGCGCGGGTCTGACCACCTCACTGAAGAGAAGCAGCCCGGCCGGGCCTCAGGGCCCGGATCCGTGTCGCGCCCGCACGGCCACTCGTTACGGAGGTGGCCGAGAGGCACCGGCGTGACAGGGAAGGGCGCGGCTTTGAACGCAGGCAGGGGTGTAACGGGCACCGGGGTGTCACCGTGACCGTGCTCGGCACCACGCTGGACCCGCGCGACCCCGCGTACCTCGAGGGCCGCGGCACCACCCTGCAGTGGCTCGGCGACCTGGAGAAGGCGCTCGACGAGGCGCGGGCCGGTGGCGGCGAGAAGTGGGTCACCCGGCACCACGCGCGGGGCAAACTGATGCCCCGCGAGCGGATCGAGATGCTCCTCGATCAGGACAGCCCGTTCCTGGAGCTCTCTCCGGCCGCGGCGCGGGGCTCGGAGTTCCCGGTCGGCGCGAGCGTGGTCACCGGGATCGGCGTGGTCGAGGGCGTCGAGTGCGTGGTGATCGCGAACGACCCGACCGTCGAGGGTGGCGCGGTCAACCCGTACACCGCGGAGAAGATCCGCCGGGCCGCCTGGATCTCCTCGGTCAACCGGCTGCCCCTGATCAACCTGGTCGAGTCGGCCGGCGGACCGGCGCCGGCCGGCAGCATCGCCCGTGAGCTGAGCCGGCTCACCGCCGACCGGGTGCCGACGGTCTGCGTGGTCTTCGGCGCGACCAGCGGGGACGCGGCGTACCTGCCGGCGCTCTCGGACTACACGATCATGGTGCGCGGGCACGCCAAGGTGCTCACCATCCACCCGCAGCCGGTGCACGGCGCCGCGAACGGGCGATCCGGGGTCGAGGTACGCGCCACCCCGGTCGTCCCCGCCGCCGGACCGTCCGGGCCCGCCGACCAGCTCGCCGAGGATGAACGCGACGGGCTGCGGCTGGCCCGCCAGTGCGTACGCCGGTTCAACTGGCGCAAGCTCGGCCCGTACCCGCGCACCGTCCGCCCCGCCGAGCCCCGCTTCGGCGCCGAGGGCCTGCTCAGCCTCGCCGCCGCCGACCCGGCCGGGTTCGACCCGCGCGAGGTGCTCGCCCGGATGCTGGACGACAGCGACTTCGACGAGTTCAAGCCCGGCCAGGGCAGCGGGCTGGTGGCCGGCTGGGGTGAGCTGCACGGGTACCCGCTCGGCGTGCTGGCCAGCCCCGGCGGCTGGCTGTCCCAGGTGGAGACCCAGAAGGCCGTGCACTTCCTGCAGCTGGCCAACGCGACCGCCACCCCGCTGCTGTTCCTGCTGCACACCGGCCCGGTCACCGCCGAGGAACGGGACGCGGCCGACGTACGTCACGACGCCCCCCTGGTGCACGCGGTGGCCAAGTCCACCGTCCCGCACCTGGTCCTCACCATCGGCCCGGACCCGGGCAGGACCCGGGTCCGCGCCGACGAGCCCCGTTTCCAGTTCAGCTGGCCGCGTCCCACGGCGGATCCCGCCGCGGACGACGACGGCGTCATCGATCCCCGCGACACCCGTACGGTCCTCGGGCTCTGCCTCTCCGCAGTGCACAGCGCGGCCGTGGCGGGTGCCGAGCACGTCGGCGTGTTCCGACCTTGAAAGGTAGATCAGTGATCCGACGACTTCTGGTGGCCGACCGTGGTGAGATCGCCCGCCGAGTCTTCGCCACCTGCCGCCTGGTCGGCATCGAGACCGTCGCCGTCTACTCGGACGTCGACACCGACGCGCCGCACGTCAACGAGGCCGACTACGCGGTACACCTGGAGGGCAGCTCGCCGGCGACCACGTACCTCGATCACGACGCGCTGATCGCGGCCGCCAAACGGGCCGGTGCCAACGCGATGCACCCGGGCAACGGGGTGCTCGCCGAGGACCCGGAGTTCGCCGGCGCGGTCGCGGACGCCGGGATGATCTGGGTGGGGCCGCCCGCCGGGATCCTGCGTACGCTGCACAGCAAGACCGAGACGAAGAAGCTGGTCGCCGAGGCCAAGGTCCCGGTGCTGCCGACCTTCACCGATCCGGACACGGTGCCCGGCTTCCCCGTCCTGATCAAGCCGGCGACCGGTTTCGGCGGCGTCGGGATGCGCGTGGTCCGGGACGCCACCACGCTGGCCGAGGCGGTCGCCTCCACCCGTCGCGAGGTGGACGGGGAGGTCTTCTGCGAGCCGTACGTCAGCAACGTCCGGCACATCGAGGTGCCGATCCTGGCCGACGCGATGGGCGCCGTGGTGCCGTTCGGCGAGCGGGAGTGCTCGGTGCAGCGCCGGTACCAGAAGATCGTCGAGGAGACCCCGTCCCCGGCCGTCGACGCCGCGCTGCGTGAGGAGCTGTGCCGCGCCGCGATCGTCGCGGTCCGCGCCCTCGGCTTCGTCGGCGCCGGTGCCGTCGAGTTCCTGCTCGACGCGGACGGCGACTTCTGGTTCCTGGAGCTCACCCCGACCCTGCAGACCGACCACGCGGTCACCGAGTGCGTCTCCGGATACGACCTGGTCCGCCTCCAGCTGCTGATCGCCGAGGACGGCAGCCTGCCGATGCCCGGCCCGCCGCCGATCCGTGGGCACGCCATCGAGGTCCGGATCTGCGCCGAGGATCCCGCGTACGCCTGGCTACCCGCCGCCGGCACCCTGCACCGCTTCGCCGTACCGGACGTGGCCGGCGCGTTCCGCCCGCTCCCCCAGCCCGGCCTGCGCCTCGACTCGGGCGTCGCGGACGGCTCGGTGACCGGCATGCACCACGACCCGATGCTGGCCAAGCTGATCGCCTGGGCGCCGTCCCGCCAGGAGGCCGCCCGGATGCTCGCCTCCGCGCTGGCCCGGGCCCAGCTGCACGGCGTGGTCACCAACCGCGACCTGCTGGTCCGGGTGCTGCGCCACCAGTCGTTCCGCAACGGCGACATCGACACCGGTTTCCTGGACCGCCACCCCGAGGTGTTCGCCCCGCTGCTCTCCTCGGTCGACGCCGTACGCCTCTCCTGCCTGGCCGCCGCCCTGGCCGGGGCCGCCGCCCGCCGCGCCGGCGCTCCGGTGCTGGGCTCGCTCCCGTCCGGCTGGCGCAACGTCCCGTCCGGCTCGCAGACCGCGGTCTACGACGGTCCGACGGGCCCGGTCGAGGTCGGCTACCGGATGGACCGGCACGGCGAACTGGCCGGCTGGTGGGTCCGCTCGGTCGACCCCGAGGAACTCGATCTCGCCGGCCTGGGCCAGGCCCCGGTCGACGAGCACCCGCCCATCGTGATCGTCTCCGCGGCCGGTGACCGGGTCGTCCTCAACGTCCAGGGCATCCGCCTGGCGGTCCTGGTACACCGGGTCGGCGACGTGTCATATGTGGACAGCCCGGAGGGTTCGGTCACGCTCCGCGAGATCTCCCGCTTCCCGCTGCCGACGCCCGAGGCCACCGAGAGCTCGCTGATCGCCCCGCTCCCGGGCGCGGTCCGCCGCGTCCTGGTCGTTCCCGGTCAGCGCGTCCGGGCCGGCGAGCTGCTGCTCACCCTGGAGGCGATGAAGCTCGAGCACCCGGTCCACGCCCCGTCGGCCGGGGTGGTCGCCTCCCTGCCGGTCCATCCCGGCGCCGAGGTCGACACGGGAGAGCTCTTGGCCGTTCTGGACCCCGAATAAGACCTTCCCTCGGGTACGCCCCGGCACCTCCCACAACCGCACCGTCCTCGCTCTCCGACCGCCGGGCCGCGACCCGCCCTGCCCACTCCCGGCCACAGCGCGCCTCCCTCCCGGCGGGCCCTCCGGGACGCCGCACCCCCGACACGCCGAACCCCGCCGAGCGCCCCAGCCGCACCTCAAACGCGCGAAGGCGCCACAGCCACACGCTCCGGACTCGAACGGGCCGTAGCCGCACACAGCCAGACGCGCAGGGGCGGTCAGGAACACGATTCGCCGAATTCCGGGGCGGTGGGAGCGCACGATGAACGACCGTGTGCGACTGCGGCCCTCCCGAGGGCGGCGGAAGCCCGCGAACTGCTCATGTGCGTTCCGGGCGGAGCGCGCGGCACGGTTTTGAGCCGCGGGCGCGCTACGGCCGGGAGTGAGCAGGGCGGGTCGCGGCCCGGCGACAGCAGGGCGGGAATGCCGCGGTTGTGGAGTTTTAACGGCGTACCGGAAAAATCACCAACTGAACCACTTGGCGAAGAAGCCCTTGCGGTCGGTCTGGATCGTCGGGGTGTCGTCGGACTGCGTCGGCGTCGAGGGCGAGATCGGGCGCGGTCGCGGCGGGACGTAGGTCGGCGAGGTCGAGCGGTAGACCGGCGGTGGCTGCGGCGCGCTCGGGTCCAGGTGCAGGTTGTTCAGCATGTCCTGGAGCTGCTGCGCGGTCGGGCGGGCGGACGGATCGCTGGACATGCCGTAGCGCAGGATGTCCGTCAGGGTGTAGGGCACGCCGGGCAGCTCCGGGATCGGCTGCTCGAAGAGGTTCATCAGCGTGATCAGACTCGGACTGCGGTCGGTCTCCCAGCGCGGCGGCCGGCCGCTCATCACGGCGTAGAGCGTGGCGCAGAGGGCATAGACGTCGGCCGCGCCGGACGGGCTCTCGTGGCGGAACATCTCGGGCGGCGCGTACGCCGGGGTCAGCACCTCGAGGGTGACCGAGGAGTCGCGCATCTCGCCGAGCACGGCCAGCCCGAAGTCGGCGAGGACGGCGGCGTTGAACTGCGAGTAGAGGATGTTGGCCGGCTTGACGTCGCGGTGCAGCACCCCGTTGGCGTGCGAGTGGACCAGCGCGTCGGCGATCTTCACGCCGACGTCGCGCGCCTCGGCCGGGCTGAGCGGCTTGACCCGCATCCGGTCCAGGTACGACCCGTCGCAGAGCTCCATGATCAGGTACGGGTGCTGGTCGACGGTGACGCCGACGTCGAAGAGGTCCACGACGTGCGGGTGGGAGGACATCCGGCCGGCGGCGCGGGCCTCCCGGAGGAAGCGAGCTTGATCACGCGGACTGTCCAGTGTCCGGTTCTCCACCTTGATCGCGACCTCGCGACCGACGGAATCCTGGGTGGCCCGGTACACGGTGGCATAGCCACCTCGGGCCATGACCGACAAACCGGACATGCCCGGCACGTAAGGCGCGGGCAGGGCGCCTGGCGGTGTATCCGTCACGGGATAGAAAATACGCCAGCCGTCCGGGAGATCATCCCGGCACGTCAGACGCGTAGGCGACAGTTTCCACCGCGGCGGGCTCGACCTCGGCCACCGCCAGCGTATCGCGGAGCTCCTCGGCGGCGGAACGCTCGCTCGCCTGCTCGGTCGAATAGGCCAGCCGGACCGCCTCCTCGGCCGCCGCACGAGCCTCGACGTACCGATCAGAAGCGGCCAGCACCCGGGCCCGGACCATCTCGAAGACCACCCCGCTGCGGATGTCCTCGGCGGGTACCCCGGCGGCCCGGTCGATCCAGATCAGCGCCGAGTCCACCTGCCCCTCGGCGAGCAGCGCCGCCGCGTACGTCGCCAGCGCCTGCCGCCGGGAGAAGAGCAGCGAGGGCGCCGAGGTGTCGCTCGCGATCGGCGCCAGCAGCCCGACCGCGGTCGCGGCGTCCCCGGCCCGGATCCGCGCCTCGGCGAGCAGCACCCGCGGCCCCACCTGGGCCGGGGCGAGCGCGTTGTGCGGCTCGACCGACGTCATCACCCGCCGGGCGTCCGCCTCCGCGGTGGCCAGGTCGCCGCTCTGCATCGCGACGAAGCCGTGCATCGTGCCCGCCATCCCGAGCAGCAGCGGGTGACCGGTCTTGTCCGCGTACCAGAGGGCGTCGGCGAGCAGGTCGGCGGCGTGGTCGAACTCACCCACCCCGCGCGCGATGGCGCCCCGGACGACCATCGCCAGCCCGCAGCCCCAGTCGTCGTTGACCTCCTGGAACTCCCGGTACGCCCGGCGCGCCTGGCTGTCCGCCGCGACCAGGTCACCGAGCTCGGCGGCCGCGTACGCCTCCACCACCCGCAGCGTGCCGACCGCCCAGCCCTCGCCGACCCGGTCACCGAACGGCAGGAAGATCCGGGCGAGACGGCGGGCCTCCTGCAGCCGCCCGGCCAGCAGCCGGGCGAACGCCGTGGTGCCGCGCAGCCAGGACCGGCCGACCGGGTCACCCAGCTCGGCGAAGAGCCGGGCCGCCCGGCCGAGCACCGCGTCGGTGCCGGCGAAGTCGCCCCGGGTGGTCGTCACCCAGGCCAGGTTCTGCAGCGCCCAGGCCTGCCCGTGGCGGTCCCCGGCGGCGAGCGTCACCTGGTACGCCGCCGCGAACCGGCTGCTCGCCTGGCTGAGCCGCCCGTTCAGGAAGTCGGCCATGCCGAGCCGGCGCATCGCGTTCGCGCGCTCCGGCAGCAGCTGCGCCTCGGTCGCCACCTCCAGAGCCTCCTGCCAGGCGGCCACCGCACGGGCGCCGTCGCCGAGCGCCTCGTACGCCCGGCCGATCAGGATGGTGCCCTCGGCCCGGCAGACCGGGTCGTCCGTCGCGGCGTTGATGATCTTCTCGCCGTACGCCAGCGCGTCCTCGGCCCGGCCCAGGCGCAGCAGTGCGCGGGCGTGCACCAGCTGGTCGGGCAGCGGCAGGCCGTCCCGGGTGAGCTGGGTGGCGCGTTCGGCGTACTCGATGGCGGCGGCCGGCTCGATGTTGGCCAGCGCCCGGCGGGCCATCCGGCCGAGCGCGGCGACGCCGAGCGCGGCCACCTCGCGGGCCGGGGCGTCCGGGCGCAGCCGCACCGCGTCGGCCAGCTCGATCGCGGTCTCGGCATGCTGGGCGACCAGCGCGTCCCGCTCGTTGTCGCTGAGGTTCAACCGGGTGGCGCCGTCCGCGTGCTGCCGGACCGTCTCCGGCGCCGCCCAGGTGGCCAGCCACGCGTGCCGTTCGGCCAGGTCCGCCTTGCCGAGCCCGGCGTACGCCGCCTCGCGCATCAGCGGGGTGGTGAACGCGAACCCGCCGCGGTTGCGGTGCAGCATCCGGCGCTGGAGCAGTTCGTCCACCGCGGGTTCGAGGGGATCCGCACCGACCCGGCGCTCCTGCAGCGCCTCCAGCACACCGGTCGGCACGGTCGTCCCGGCCACCGAGGCGTCCCGGAGTACCGCGCGCGGCTCGGCCGGCAGCGCGTCGATACGCGCGGCGAGCACCGCGGCCAGGTCGCGGGAGAGCAGTTGGCTGCCGAGCGATCCGGCGGCGAGCTGCCATCGGCCGGCCGCGTTGGCACCGATCGACGGGGTCAGCGCGCCCCGCTCCATCAGCAGGGTGACCATCTCGGCCAGGTAGAACGGATTGCCCTGTGCGGTGGCGAGCATCCGGTCGGTGTCCGGCTGCGGCAGCTTGCCGCCGGAGAGGTACGACGTGAGCAGCCGGGACGCGTCCGCACCGCGCAGGGGCGGCAGGGTGTGCACCTCGGCGTCGGCGAGCCGGGCCAGGTTCCCCGCCGTACGCACCAGCTCGGGGCGGCCCAGCAGCACCACCACGGCCGGCCCGTCGAGCAGCGAGAGCGTGCTGCCCAGTGCGTCCATCGTGGTGGCGGTGGCATCGTGCAGGTCGTCGACGATCACCATCAGCGGGGTCTCCGCGGCGAGCGCGTTCAGCAGGTCGGCGACGGCGATCGAGATGGCCTCGGCGTCCACCCGCTTGGCGCTCGGCGGCCAGTCCGCGGGCGCGGTCGGGCCACTCGGGGCGGCCGGGGCCTCGCCGTACCCCAGAAGCGCCAGGAGACGGTCGACGTCGAGCGGGACGTTCAGACGGTTCGCGACCTTGCGCAGCCGTTCCTCGACCACGCCGCGGCCGACCGTGGCGAGCACGTCCTTGGGCAGGCCGGCGGCCTTGCGGACCAGGTCGGCGAGGGGTGCGTAGCGGCGGCGCTCACCGAACGCGCGACAGCGGACCCGGAGCACCCGGGCGTCGTCGGCGGCGGCCAGGCGCTTCACCTCGCCGGCGAAGCGGGACTTGCCGATGCCGGCCTCGGCGGTCATCACCATCACCCGGGGGACGCCGGAGTCGATCGCCTCGGCGAGCCGCCCGGAGACCCGGCCCAGCTCGGTCTCCCGGCCCACGAACGGCGCCTCGTCGCCCAGCCCGGATCGGGTGCCGGGGGCGTCGTGCAGGCCGAGTAGCTCGTACGTGGGAACCGGTTCCCTCTTGCCCTTGAGCTTCAGCGGGCGCAGCTGCCGCCAGGAGGCGACGTGCCGGGTCCCGCCGCTGGTGCGCTCGCCGGCGTAGACCGCGCCCACCGCGCTGGCGTCGGCGAGCCGCGCGGCGGTGTTCACCGTGTCGCCGATGACGGTGTATTCGATGCCGGCCTGCATGCCGGCGACCACCTCGCCGGTGTTCAGGCCGACGCGCAGACCCAGCGGCGCACCGCCGCCACGCTCGTCGTCCAGCACCCGGCGGACCGCCCGCTGCATGCTCAGCGCCGCCCGGACCGCCCGCTCGGCGTCGTCCTCGTGGGCGACCGGCGCGCCGAAGACCGCCATGATCCCGTCGCCGGTCAGCTTGTCCACGTGCCCGCCGAACGTCTTCACCGCGCCCGCCAGCGCCGCCAGCACCCGGTCGGTGACCGCGCCGACGCGTTCCGGGTCGAGGTCCTCGGACCAGGAGGTGAAGTCGGAGAGGTCGCCGAAGAGCACGGTGACGATCCGGCGCTCGGCGGCGGGCAGCGAGGCGGCGGACGGCAGCGCCGAGCCGCAGTGGTGGCAGAAGCGGGCACCGGGAACGGCGACGGTGCCACACACGGGGCAGGTCACAGCCGGTCCAAACCGTCGGACGAGGCGGCTGATTCCCGGGCCCGGGTCAGATGGTCGATCTGCGCGGCGGCCGACCATTCGGCCGCGAACCGCACGCGTGGGTCGATGTCCGGATAGACCAGGTCGACCACCGCCTCCGGAGTCCGTGCGCCGGCGGCCATCGCGGCCGCCACCTGCGCGAGTCGTTCCCGGCGGTGGTCCAGGTACTCCACCGCGAGCGCGGCGGTGTCGCTCCGGGCCGGGCCGTGGCCCGGAAGCATCAGGACCTCCCGGTACGACCGGAGCCGCTCGAGACTCGCCAGATAGGCGCTCAGATCGCCGTCGGGCCGGGCCACCACCGTGGTACCGCGGCCGAGAATGGTGTCGCCGGTGAACATCACGCGCTCGTTCCCACACTCGACCAGGAAGCAGACCGAATCACTCGTGTGACCGGGAGTGTCCAGGACGCGTATTTCCAGTCCGTTCCCATCGAGGCTCGTGCGTGAGTCGAAGGGCTCGCCGTGCTCCGGTGCGGCGGCGAGCACCGGGGTGCCGCCGAGCAACCGGGAGAGCCGGGCCGCACCCTCGACGTGATCATGGTGACCATGGGTGATCAGGATGAACGCGTAGGGGCCCGCGTCGGCAATCCGCCGGAGATGATCCTCGTCCAGCGGACCGGGATCGATCACCGCGGCCTCGGCCGCGCCCGGGGCGCGCAGAATCCAGGTGTTGGTGCCGTCGAGCGTCATCGGACCCGGGTTGGGAGCGCGTTGCAACGACACCCAACCCGGCAGCCGCACGGCCTCGGCCGATGCGGGCTCAGCACCCCCCATGCCGAGAATCGTACGTCGCGACATGGGCGGTATCCGAGACACGATGTCCGTTCCGGTCACCTTGGGTGACCAAATCCGGCCGAACTACCGCAAGATCAGGCCACTTCGGCGATGACCTCGACCTCGACCGGCGCGCCGAGCGGCAGTTCGGCGACGCCGACCGCGCTGCGGGCGTGCCGGCCCTGTTCACCGAGCACCTCGCCGAAGAGGTTGGAGGCACCGTTGATCACGGCGGGTACACCGGTGAAGCCCGGCGCCACCGCGACGAACCCGGTCACCTTGACGATCTTCACGAGCCGGCCCAGGCCGACCAGCGCCTCGATCGCGGCGAGCGCGTTCAGGGCACAGGTCCGGGCCAGGTCGGCGCCCTGCTCCGGGGTCACCTCGGCGCCCACCTTGCCGGTCAGCGGCAGTTTGCCGTCGACCAGCGGCAGCTGACCGGAGACGTAGACGTGATTTCCGGTCTGCACCGCCGGCACGTAGGCGGCCAGCGGCGCCGCCACCTGCGGCAGGGTCAGGCCCAGTTCCGCGAGCTTCGCGTACGCGTCCACCGCGCCCTCACCGGCGATCGGCGTGGTCATGACCGAGCCTCCTCGGTCATGCCCTTCCGGCCCTCGCGTACAGCGCCGTCCGCAGGTGCGGCTGAGTGCCGCTCGGTGCAGCCGGTCATGACTTGGGCCGCTTCATGTAGGCGACCAACTGCTCCGGGTTCGGCCCCGGCACGACCTGGACAAGCTCCCAGCCGTCCTCGCCCCAGTTGTCGAGGATCTGCTTGGTCGCGTGTACCAGCAGGGGCACGGTCACGTACTCCCACTTCTGCATGCTCGGACACTCCTTAGTCGGGTACCGGCACAGCTTAGGACCCGGGCATCTCCCACGTTGGCTAGGCTGAGCCGGAGAGCGTACGCAAAGTGCTTTTTAAAACACGGAGGGTGACATGACCGACCCTGGTCATCCGGAACCACCGCCGTCGCCCGAACCGGAACCACCGACGCCGATCCCGCCGCAGGACCCCACGCCGCTGCCGCCGGGGCCGCCGCACCTGCTCCTCGAGGCCACCCAGGAGCACCCGGCGATCGCGGTGGACCACACCGCGCCGTTCTCCCCGGACCTCGACCCGATGACCCCGGTCACCGGATTCATGCCGCCGGTCACCGGCCTGATGCCGGCCGTCGGCGAGACGGGCTGGCACCAGCCGGAGCCGGACGGGCCCTGGCACGCCCGGCACGAGAAGCCCGGCGAATGGCACCACCCCCCGCCCGAGCACCTGGCCTGGGACCACTCGCCGCCGGCCGCGGTGCAGGCGCCCGAGCCGGAGCCGATCTGGGTGAGCCGGACCGGCGACCACGAGCCGGTCCACATGCCGCTGCTGCCCGCCGGGGTCGGCACCGGACGGGGCGGGCGCTCCACGATCTTCCTGTCGCTGGCGCTCGCCGCCACCTTCGTGCTCTGCGGCGGCGGGGCGGTCTCGGCGTACTTCCTGCTCCGGGACGCGGACAACCCCGGCTCGCCGGACCCGACCACCGCGGTCAACCGCTTCCTCACCGCGGTCTACACCCAGCAGGACGCGCACGCCGCCGAGGACCTGGTCTGCCGCAAGTCCCGGGACGAGGGCCGGCTCGCCGACCGGGTCCGGGAGATCCGCGAGTACGCCGACGGGTACGAGGGCGCGGTCTTCCGCTGGGACGACCCGTCGGTGACCACCACCGAGGACGGGCAGGCCGACGTCGGCGTCCGCGTGGTGATGTCGACCGAGGACGAGAAGACCGCCGCCCAGGACCTCCAGTTCACCGTGGTCCACAAGACAGGCTGGCTGGTCTGTGAGGTGACCGGCTGATCGCACACCGTACCTTTGAGGGCATGGGTGAGCACGTCGGTGATTGGCCGGAGCGACTGCACGTGGTGACCGGCAAGGGCGGCACCGGCAAGACCAGCGTCGCCGCCGCTCTGGCCCTGGGTCTGGCCGCCGGTGGCCGCCGCACCCTGCTGGTCGAGGTGGAGGGCCGCCAGGGCATCGCCCAGCTGTTCGGGCTCGGCCCGCTGCCGTACGCGGAGCGCCGGATCACCACGACCAGCGGCGGCGGCGAGGTCCGCGCCCTGCCGGTCGACCCCGAGGAGGCGCTCCTCGAATACCTGGACATGTTCTACAAGCTCGGCGCGGCCGGCCGGGCCCTGCGCAAGATCGGCGCCATCGACTTCGCCACCACGATCGCACCGGGCCTGCGGGACATCCTGCTCACCGGCAAGGTCAAGGAGGCCACCACCCGCTCCCACGAGGGCCGCCGGGTCTATGACGCGGTGGTTCTGGACGCGCCGCCGACCGGCCGGATCGGCCGCTTCCTGAACGTGACCACCGAGACCGCGAAGCTGGCCAAGGTCGGCCCGATCAAGACCCAGAGCGACGGGGTGGCGTCCCTGCTGCGCTCCCCGATGACCGCGGTGCACGTGGTCACCCTGCTCGAGGAGATGCCGGTCCAGGAGACCCTGGACGCCGTCGACGAGCTGGCCGGCCTCGGCATCCGGACCGGCCGGATCATCCTGAACGGCGCACGGGCGCCACTGCTGGCCGGCGGGCGGGCCAGCAAGGCGGAGATCCGGCGGGGCCTGGCCGCGGCCGGGCTGTCCGCGCCCGCCGCCCTGGTGAACCAGCTCGCCGTCGAGGCGCAGGCCCACCTGACCCGCCGGGAGCTGGAGGAGTCGCTCCGCCACGACCTCACCGAACGGGGGCGCCCGATGGTCGAGCTGCCCCTGCTGCCGGACGGCGTGGACCGCGCCGGGCTCGACCTCCTCGCCGCCCGGCTATTGAGTGTTTGATCACCCAGCGTCCGATCACGACGCATTACTCTGGAGTAGTGGTTGGTGTGACCGCTCCGCGGCTCGACGTCGACGGCCTCCTCGCTGATCCGGCCATCCGTATCGTGGTGTGCTGTGGCGCGGGCGGGGTCGGCAAGACCACCACGGCCGCCGCGCTCGGCCTGCGCGCCGCCGAGGTGCACGGCCGCCGCACGGTGGTGCTCACCATCGACCCGGCCCGCCGGCTGGCCCAGTCGATGGGCCTCACCGAGCTGGACAACACGCCACGCCAGGTGAAGGGCATCGACGCCGGGGAGTCCGGCGGCGAGCTGCACGCCATGATGCTGGACATGAAGCGCACCTTCGACGAGGTGGTCGAGCAGCACACCACCCCGAAGCGCGCCGCGGAGATCTTCGCGAACCCGTTCTACCAGGCCATGAGCTCGACCTTCGCCGGCACGCAGGAGTACATGGCGATGGAGAAGCTGGGCCAGCTGCGGGCCGGCGACGAGTGGGACCTGATCGTGGTGGACACCCCGCCGTCCCGCTCCGCGCTCGACTTCCTGGACGCGCCGGCCCGGCTCTCCCGCTTCCTCGACGGCCGGATGCTGCGGCTGCTGCTGGCGCCGGCCCGGGCCGGTGGGAAGAGCATGTTCAACCTGGTCACCGCGTCGTTCGGGATCTTCTCCCGGACGGTGCAGAAGATCCTCGGTGCGCAGTTGCTGACCGATCTCTCCGGCTTCGTCGCGGCGCTCGACTCGATGTTCGGCGGGTTCCGGCAGCGGGCCGATCAGACGTACCGGATCCTGCAGGACCCGCAGACCGCGTTCCTGCTGGTCGCGGCGCCGGAGAAGGACGCCGTCCGGGAGGCGGCGTACTTCGCGGAGCGGCTGGTCGCCGAGCGGATGCCGCTCGGCGGGCTGGTGCTGAACCGGATGCACCAGAGCGACCCGGCCGGGCTGCCCGCCGACGAGAGCGAGGCCGCCGCCGCCCGGCTGGACGCCGCCGGGGACCAGAAGGTCACCGCCGACGTGCTGCGCATCCACGCCGGCCTGCTGCGCCGCAACGAGCGTGAGGTCCGGGTGGCCGCCACCTTCATCGAGGCCTTCCCCGAGGTCCCGACGGTGGAGGTCGCGGCTCAGCCCGCCGACGTGCACGACGTCGACGGGCTACGAACGATCGGCGCGCTGCTCTCCCGGGGATGAGCCCCGGGATCAGCGCGTGGAGACCAGCACCTTGTCGGCGCCCTTCTCCCGCAGTGCGGCTTCGAACATCTTCCGCCAGCTCGCCACGTGCGGGTGCCGGCGCAGCAGAGCCCGCCGCTCCCGTTCCGTCATGCCTCCCCAGACGCCGAACTCGATCCGGTTGTCCAGGGCGTCGGCGAGGCATTCGTAGCGCACCGGGCAGCTGCGGCAGATCCTCTTCGCCACGTTCTGCTCGGCGCCCTGCACGAACAACGCGTCAGGGTCGCCACTCTGACACGCCGCCATGCTGGGCCAATCGCTGATCATCCCCATCGGTAAACGTCCCCCCTTGCCTTGCTTTCACCCCCGGACGTCCGCGGCAGCCCTTGTCCCCCATGCCGCGCAGACGTCGTGCGATGTCTCGCCGGACCATCATGCTCTGTAGTTGGGTGATTACGCAACGTTGTCCCTCAAATACGTATAGGCCGGTACTTCCGGGCAAAGCGGCCGCGCCGAAGGGTCCGAACGGGGGTATCTAAGGTGCAGATGTGGAAAATCCCTCCACCGGACGAGGGGACACGCCACACTCATACCGGGCGAGGGCGACCTGCTCGGCGGGCGGTCGTGTGCACTGTTCGCGTACCCTTCTCGGGTGACCTCCTGGCTTCGCAGACGCGATCACAACATCTTCACGAACGCGACATCGCTGCTCGTCTGTGGCCTGCTGGCCGGAGTGGTGGTGGCCGCGGCCGCCTTCCCTGCGGCGGCGATGTCCGGTCTGGCCGCCAAGGCAGGCGGTACGACATTCGCGAGCCTGCCCAGCGAGCTCAAGGACTTCAGCTCTCCGCAGATCACCCGGATCTACGCGTCCGACGGGCGCACCCAGATCTCGCAGTTCTACGACGAGTTCCGTAGCGATGTCCCGCTCAAGGACATCTCGGAGAACATGCAGGACGCGATCGTGGCTGCCGAGGACCGCAAGTTCTACGAGCACAACGGCGTCGACATCAAGGGTGTCGCCCGGGCCTTCGTGAGCAACAACCAGGGCGGCTCCCAGCAGGGCGCCTCCACCCTCACCATGCAGTACGTGCGGATGTCGCTGGCCTACTCGGCGACGAACCCGCAGGAGGTGATCGACGCGACGACGGACACCCCGAAGCGCAAGCTCACCGAGATGAAGTACGCCCTGCAGATCGAGAAGCAGCTCACCAAGGGCCAGATCCTGGAGCGCTACCTCAACATCGCGCCCTTCGGTAACCAGGCGTACGGCGTCTACGCGGCCAGCCAGGTCTACTTCAACAAGAAGCCGAAGGACCTCACCGTCGCCGAGGCGGCCATGCTCGCCGGCATGGTGAAGGCGCCGACCAGCTTCAACCCGACCACCGAGTCGGGCAACGAGCAGATCACCGCGCGCCGCAACAACTACGTGATCCCCGGCATGGTCTCGATGGGCAAGATCACCCAGGCCGAGGCCGACAAGGCGGTCAAGGAGAAGGTCCCCAGCAAGGTCAAGGCGGTCGGCAACGGCTGCGTCTCGGTGGCCAAGAACTACTGGGGCTTCTTCTGTGACTACTTCTACCGCTGGTGGATGAGCCAGGAGGCGTTCGGGGCCACCACGTACGACCGGGAGCGGCGGCTCAAGAGCGGCGGCTACAAGGTCGTCACCTCGATGGACCTGAAGGGCCAGGCCGCGGCCCGCACCGAGATCCTCAAGGTCGAGAAGGACACCGACCGCAACGCCGCGCTGCTGGCCGGCGTCGAGCCGGGCACCGGCAAGGTCCGGGTGCTCGCCGCGAACCGGAAGTACAAGCTCGACGACCCGGACGATCCGGAGAACAAGCTCTCCTCCGACCCGGCGAAACGCGCCAAGGGCATCCGCGGCACCTACCCGAACACCACCAACCCGCTGATCACCGGCGGTGGCGACATCACCGGTTACCAGGCCGGCTCGGTGTTCAAGATGTTCACCATGGTGGCCGCGCTGGAGAAGGGCCTGCCGCTCAGCTACTCGATCAACGCCCCGGACCAGTACAAGTCGGGGTACATCATCTCGTCGAGCAGCGACTCCGCCTGTGCCGGTACGCACTTCTGGTGCCCGACCAACGCGGGTAAGGAGTCCGGCGTCTGGAACATGTGGGGCGCCTTCGGCAAGTCGGTGAACACGTACTTCGTCCCGCTCGAGGAGAAGGTCGGCGCGGAGAACGTGGTCGCGGTCGCCAAGCGCTTCGGCGTCCAGTTCCGCGCGCCGGAAGACGCGAAGCTCGCCGCCACCGAGACCTCGGCGAACCAGTGGGGCGCCTTCACCCTCGGCGTCTCGAACTCGACGCCGCTGGACATGGCGAACGCGTACGCGACGCTGGCCGGCGACGGCAAGTACTGCGAGCCGACCCCGGTCGAGCAGATCACCACCGCGGACGGCGAGAAGATCGACGTCGGCAAGCCGCACTGCATCCAGGCCACCACCAAGGACGTGGCGCGGGCCGCTCTGGACGCGGCGCGCTGCCCGGTCGGTGACTCGGCTCAGCTCGGCAACTGCAAGGGCGGCACCGCCTCGAACACCCGCAGCATCGTCGACCACCCGGTCTTCGGTAAGACGGGCACCACCGACAACAGCAAGACCGCGTCGCTGATCGTCGGCACCACCAAGCTGGTCATGGCCGGTTACCTGGTCAACCCGGACTGGCAGAACCACACCGACTACATGTCGCACGACGTGATCAACGCCGCGGTGCAGTACTCCCTGCGGGACTACATGGAGGGCAAGCCGAGCGTCCAGTTCAAGACGCCCTCCAGCGACAAGATCTCGGTCGGTGAGCAGCGGAGCATCCCGGACGTCACCTGCGACTCGATCTCGACCGCGAAGGACCGGATCGAGGGCGCCGGCTTCGAGGCGGTCACCGGCAGCAGCGTCGAGTCCAGCTGCCCGAAGGGCACCGCGGCCGGCACCAGCCCGGACGGCAAGACCGTCAAGGGCGGCACCGTGGTGATCGAGGTCAGCGCGGGCAAGGAGGAGGACGAGAAAGAGACCCCGACGACCGGCCTGACCACCGTGCCGGGCCGACGGCGATAGAGGTCACATGACGGAAAGGCCGGGAGATCTTCTCCCGGCCTTTCCGTTTTCTCCCGTACGCCCTCAGAACCGCTCTCAGGCGAGCTGACGCCTCACCTCGGCGGCCACCCGGCCACCCTCCGCGCGGCCCGCCACGGCCGCCTGAGCCGCCTTCATGGCCGGTCCCATCTGACCCTTGCCGCTGAACCCGCCCGCCGTCAGGGCCTGGGTGACCAGCTCGGCGATCTCCGCGTCGGTGAGCTGCTTCGGCAGGTAGCGGTCGAGCACCTCGCCCTCGGCGGTCTCCTTCGCCGCCTGGTCGGCGCGCCCCGCCCCGGCGAACGCGGTGGCCGCCTCGCGGCGCTTCTTCGCCTCCTTGGTCAGAACGGCCAGCACCTCGTCGTCGGAGAGCTCCCGGGCCTCGTCGCCGGCGACCTCGGCGGTGCGCACCGCCGAGAGGGCCATCCGCAGCGTGGAGGTGATCAGCTCGTCCCGGCTCTTCATCGCGGTGTGCAGGTCATCGTTCAGGCGGTCTTTCAGCGTTCCCATGGCGGAGAAACTACCCTTGCCGACATGCGTAAGCGCTCCTTTATCTCCGCCGTCGCCGCGCTGACCGCCGTCGGCGGCGCCGCCTTCGCCTATGCCTCGCTGATCGAGCGGAACATGTTCACGCTCCGGCGCTTCGACGTGCCGGTGCTCGACCAGGACGCGGAACCGCTGCGCATCCTGCACCTCTCCGACCTGCACATGATGCCGGAGCAGCGGCGCAAGCAGGAGTGGGTGGCCGCGCTCGCCGGCACCGACCCCGACCTCGTGGTGGTCACCGGCGACAACATGGCCTCGCCGTACGCCGTCCCCGGCGTCCTGCGCGCCCTGGAGCCGCTGCTGGACCGCCCCGGCGCGTTCGTCTTCGGCTCCAACGACTACACCGGCCCGGTCTGGAAGAACCCCCTGCAGTACCTGATGCCCGACCGGGAGTACGTGCAGGGCGCCGAGCTGCCGGCCGAGGACCTGCGAGACGCGCTGACCGACGCCGGCTGGGCCGACCTGAACAACGCCCGCACCATCGTCAAGGCCGGCGGCCGCTCGATCGAGCTGGCCGGCGTGGACGACCCGCACATCGACCGGGACGACTACTCCCTGGTGGCCGGCCCGATCAGCACCGGCGCCGACCTGCACATCGGGGTCAGCCACACGCCCGCCAAGCGGGTCCTGGACGCGATGGCCGACGACGGCTTCGCCCTGCTGCTGGCCGGCCACACGCACGGCGGCCAGGTCTGCGTCCCCGGGTACGGCGCCCTGACCACCAACTGCGACCTGCCCCGGCAGATGGCGAAGGGCCTGCACCGGTGGCCGGGCTCGGAGGCGTGGCTGCACGTCTCGGCCGGCATGGGCACCCACCCGACCGCCCCGATCCGCTTCGCCTGCCGCCCGGAGGCCTCCATCCTCACCCTGATGCCCCGCTGACCTGCGGTTTTGCGTTTGAGGGGATACCGATTTCGGGGTGGCGATCGGGTCCGCTAGTATTTACCACGCAGCACCGGGGTGTGGCGCAGCTTGGTAGCGCGCTTCGTTCGGGACGAAGAGGCCGTGGGTTCAAATCCCGCCACCCCGACCGATACTCAGGGCGGGTCTTCTGGAAACAGGAGACCCGCCCTGAGTCGTATCCGGCCTTTGCCAGGGGTGAACGGCCCCCCATCGTCACGCGTCACGGGGTTGCCCGCCGATTCTCGTACCCGTAGGGTTCGATCACCATGACTGTCCGAAATGGACAATCAATGTTCAGCACATGGGGGATCCACCTTGCGTAAGTCGAAACTTGTGACGGTTGGCGCCGCGCTCACGGCGGCCTTCAGCGGGTTCGCCCTGCCCCCGGCGACCTCGGCCTCCGCTGCCACGCCGAGCTGCACGACCCGGGTCGAGCTCGCGGTCTACTCGGGCTCCGCGTACGTCCCGATGAACTCGAGCAAGAACAACACCAGCTGCTCGATGTACGAGGGCGCCTCGAACAACGGGGTCCTGGCCCTCCAGGAAATGATCAACGACTGCTACGTCGCCAAGGACTACATCAGCCACGCCAAGCTCACCGAGGACGGCGACTTCGGCTCCAACACCTACGCCGCACTTCGCCAGGTGCAGAACTACATCAGCGTCGGTGTCGACGGGGACTACGGTCCCGAAACGGCTGCGGCGATCAAGTCCAAGAGCAGCAACGGCACCTGCTACAAGTTCTCTCAGTCGCCCGGCTGACCGGCGGGCGAGGACTCGCCCCGTAGGGCTCTTCGCAGGTGGCCGCGCAGGCGGTCGGCGAGGCCCTACAGGGCTCCCTGCTTTCCGGCATGACCACCGCGCCCGCGGTCGGGTCGTGCGAGCGACGCCGTCGGCGAGGACCGCCGAACTCAGATCGCGAACTGGGGGCGGACCGGGACCCCCGCCACCGTGGGGCAGACCGGGCGGGGGCTCATCTGCTGGGGCACGACGTAGGGGCCGAGCATCGTCTCCACCACGGGAGCGATCGACGGGCGGTCGCCGAGCTGCATGAGCCTGGTAGCGCGGGCCAGCGACCCGGTCTCGCCGTCCCGGAAGCCCTCCCGGTAGCCGCGCTCGTAACGTTCGCCGCGACCGAAGGCCCGGCCGAGCGCGAAGCACGTGGAGCCGGCGAGGGCGAGCAGGAAGAGCATGGCGAAGGGTGTCACAGAACAGTTCCTTCCGGGCGCAAGCCACTAATAGGCGAAAAATACCCCAAACAGACATAGAATGCCGTATGGGCCCGATCAAGTACGCCAACGGGTGACGGCAGGTTTATCCGCTCTCCCTCCCACACCCGGCCGGCCCAGGGGAGAGTCCCGCCACTGGTCACGGGGGTGGTTGCGGATGCCGGACCGGCGGCCTGACAAGCTGGGACCTTGTGACTGACTCCATCGACCTCGCCCGGCAGGTCCGCACCGTGAGCCGGCTGACCGGCGAGTTCACCCTCCGCTCCGGCCGGACCGCCACCGAGTATTTCGACAAGTACCAGTTCGAGGCGGACCCGGTCCTCCTCGACAAGCTCGCCGAGCGCCTCGCCGTGCTGATCCCGGAGGGCACCGAGGTCCTGGCCGGCCTGGAGATGGGCGGCATCGCGGTCGTCACCGCGCTGGCCCGGCACGCCGGACTGCCCACCGCGTTCATCCGCAAGCAGGCCAAGCAGTACGGCACCGCCCGCCTGGCCGAGGGCGCCGAGGTGGCCGGCCGCCGCGTGCTGATCGTCGAGGACGTGGTCACCTCCGGCGGCCAGGTCGTCCTCTCCACCAACGACCTCCGCAAGCTCGGCGCCCACGTGGACCACGCGGTCTGCGTGATCGACCGCCAGGAGGGAGGCGCCCAGGCCCTGGCCACCGAGGGCATCACCCTGCGCGCCCTGCTGACCCGCGCCGACCTCGACGCCGCCGCCTCCTGACCCCCACCGATGTGTGGGGTTCGGTCGTTCTACCGGCGCCGAACCTCACACACCGGTCAGCGGGAGAGGTCGGCGGCGATCAGTTCGGCGATCTGGACGGTGTTGAGGGCGGCGCCCTTGCGCATGTTGTCGCCCGTGACGAAGAAGGACAGGGCGCGCGGGTCGTCCATGGCGCGACGGATGCGGCCCACCCATGAGGGGTCGGTGCCGACCGCGTCGATGGGCATCGGGAACTCGCCGGCCTCGACGTCGTCGACGACGATCACGCCGGGGGCGTTGCGGAGGACCTGGCGGGCGCCGTCGGCGGTCACCTCGGCGGCGAAGACCGCGTGGACCGCGATCGAGTGGCCGGTCACCACCGGGACGCGTACGCACGTGGCGGAGACCTTCAGCACCGGCAGGGCCAGGATCTTGCGGGACTCGTTGCGGAGTTTGAGCTCCTCGGAGGACCAGCCGAGCGGGGCCGGCTGCCCGGACCAGGGCACCACGTTGAGCGCTATCGGCGCCGGGAACGGGCCGAGGTCGTCGCCGACCACCTGGCGGACGTTGCCGGGGCGGGAGCCGAGCAGCCGGTCGCCGGCCACCTTGGTCAACTGGTCGTGCAGGGTGTCCACGCCGACCTGACCGGCGCCGGACGCCGACTGGTAGGAGGCGAGGACCAGCTCGCGGAGGCCGTACTCGAGATGAAGTGGAGCCACCGCCATGATCATCGTGGCGGTGGTGCAGTTGGCACTGGAGACGATGCCGCGCGGACGGTGCCCGGCCACCGCGCGGTTGACCTCGGGCACCACCAGCGGAACGTCGGGCTCCATCCGGAACGCGGAGGAGTTGTCGACGACCGTCGCGCCGCGCTCGACGGCGATCGGGGCCCAGTGCGCCGAGATCTCGTCGGGCACGTCGAACATCGCCACGTCGACGCCGTCGAACGCCTCGGCGGTGAGCGGGAGCACCGGCAGTCGCTCACCCCGGCAGGTCAGCGTCCGGCCCGCCGACCGGGCCGACGCGATCAGCCGGATCTCGCCCCAGACGTCGCGCCGGGACGAGAGCAGCTCGAGCATGACGGACCCGACGGAACCGGTGGCTCCGACGACGGCGAGCGTGGGCCGCGTCATCGACCGGTTTACCGGCCCGTACCGCCGTAGACGACGGCCTCCTCGGCGCCACCGAGCTCGAACTGAGCGTGCACGGCGCGGACCGCGGTGTCCAGGTCGGTGTCGCGGCAGACGACCGAGACGCGGATCTCCGAGGTGGAGATCATCTCGATGTTGACGCCGGCCTCGCCGATGCAGGCGAAGAAGGAGGCGGCGACACCCGGGTGCGAGCGCATGCCCGCGCCGATCAGCGAGACCTTGCCGACGTGGTCGTCGAAGAGCAGGCTCTTGAACTTGATCTGCGCCTTGATCTTGTCGAGCGCTGCCATCGCGGTCGAGCCGTCGGCCTTCGGCAGCGTGAACGAGATGTCGGTGCGGCCGGTGCCCTCGGTCGACACGTTCTGCACGATCATGTCGATGTTGATCTCGGCCTGCGCGACGGTCTCGAAGATCCGGCCGGCCGCGCCGGGTTCGTCGGGCACCCCGACGATCGTGATCTTGGCCTCGCTGCGCTCGTGCGCGACCCCGGTGATCAGTGCTTGCTCCACGTCAGGGTCCTCCATCGATCCGGTGACGAGCGTGCCTTCTTTGTTCGAGTACGACGAGCGTACGTGGATCGGCACCTTGAAGCGCCGGGCGTACTCCACGCATCGCAACATCAGCACCTTCGCCCCGCCGGCGGCCAGCTCGAGCATCTCCTCGTAGGTGATCCGCTTGATGTGCCGGGCGTCGGGGACGATCCGCGGGTCGGCGGTGAAGACGCCGTCCACGTCGGTGTAGATCTCGCAGACGTCGGCGTGCAGCGCCGCGGCGAGGGCGACCGCGGTGGTGTCCGAACCGCCACGGCCGAGGGTGGTGATGTCCTTGGTGTCCTGCGACACGCCCTGGAAACCGGCGACGATGGCGATGGCGCCCTCGTCCAGCGCGGTCCGCAGGCGGCCGGGGGTCACATCGATGATCCGGGCCTTGCCGTGCGTCGAGGTGGTCAGCACGCCGGCCTGCGAGCCCGTGTACGACCGGGCCTCGTAGCCCAGGTTGTGGATGGCCATCGCGAGCAGGGCCATCGAGATGCGCTCGCCCGAGGTGAGCAGCATGTCCAGCTCACGGCCGGGCGGCAGCGGGCTCACCTGGTTGGCCAGGTCCATCAGCTCGTCGGTGGTGTCACCCATCGCGGAGACGACCACGACCACGTCGTCGCCGGCCTTACGGGCGGCCACGATGCGCTCCGCCACCCGCTTGATCCGCTCAGCGTTCGCGACGGACGAGCCACCGTACTTCTGCACCACAAGAGCCACGGCAAACCATTCCTTCGGCTACGACGAGTCGCCACCACAGTAGCCGCGCTGACCTGTGACCTTGACAGGCGATCCCAGATTCCGGCCATCGGTGCCGCACGACACGCTGCGGCGCGGCGTGTCGCACCCCCGCCGACCGGGAGTGAGAATGTCTCGATGCGCCGTGCTGTCTGTTTCCTCACCACGCTGCTGGCCCTGTGCCTCGCCGGGTGCGGCGACGACGCACCGGCCGCGGCGCCCACCCCTTCGCCCTCGGCCACCACCGCCGACGACAGCCTCTCCGCCCGCGACCAGCTCGCCGGGCTCGCCGCGATCGCGCAGGACCGCCGGTACACCGCGCTGTACAGCTGGGATGTCGGCAACGGCACCCCGCGCAACGTGGTGGTGACGGTGGCGACCGACGGCACCTGGCGGGTGGACATCCCGCAGGGCGCGCAGGGCGGCACCACCGGCGTCACGATCGTCCGGGTGGCGACCGGTCTGTATCAGTGCACGCTCTCCTCGGCGACCGACCCGATCACCCCGACGTGCATCAAGGTCGCCGAGAAGAGCGACAAGGTCCCCGCCAAGTACGACCCCCGGGTGCAGCGCCTGTTCCGCCAGTGGCTGAGCGTCTTCACCGACCGGGACGCGGCGCTGGCGGTCTCCGCGGTGCAGCCGCTGGCCGGGGCGCAGGGCGGCACCTGCTACTCGGTCGACTCGAACACGGCGGGCCTGGACGCACCGGCCGACCCCGGCGTCTACTGCTTCGCCGCGGACGGTCTGCTGACCTCCGCCCGGGTCGCCTTCGGGGTGCTCACGCTGGCCGGACAGGCCGTCGCACCCGCCACGGTGACCCTGCCCGGACCCGAGGTCGGCGGGGTCCCGATGGGCATGACCGCTGTTCAGCCCACCGCCTCGGCTTTTTGATCTATCCCACGATCCGGCACGTTTCCTGGCCGCATGAAAGTTGATCACGTAGCCTGGTGAGCGACATGTGGCAGGTGAACCTCCTCCTTCTCTGCCGCGACGGGGCCTCATTCCAGGCCGGCACCTCGTCGCGGTGGTGACGCGCGCCGCCTGCTCGTCTTCCATCTGACTGGAGCAGTCACATGTCCACTTCCTCGTCTCAGCGTCCTGCCTTCCAGCGCTACGTCCCGTACCAGAAGCAGTTCGTCACCGACCTGCCTGATCGGCAGTGGCCGAGCCGGATCGCCGAGGCCGCCCCGCGCTGGTGCGCCGTCGACCTGCGGGACGGCAACCAGGCCCTGATCGACCCGATGTCCCCGGAACGCAAGCGGCGGATGTTCATGCTGCTGGTGAAGATGGGCTACAAGGAGATCGAGGTCGGTTTCCCGGCGGCGAGCCAGACCGATTTCGACTTCGTACGCCAGCTGATCGAGCAGGACCTGATCCCGGACGACGTCACCATCCAGGTGCTGGTCCAGTGCCGGGAGCACCTGATCGACCGGACCTTCGAGTCGATCCGCGGCGCCAAGCGCGCCATCGTGCACTTCTACAACTCGACCTCGACGCTGCAGCGGCGCGTGGTGTTCGGCCTGGACCGGGACGGCATCACCGACATCGCCACCACCGGCGCCCGGCTCTGCCAGAAGTACGCCGAGATCCACACCCCGGACACCGAGATCCTGTACGAGTACTCCCCCGAGTCGTACACCGGCACGGAGCTGGAGTACGCGCTGGAGATCTGCTCCGCGGTGATCGACGTGATCGACCCCACCCCGGACCGGCCGCTGATCATCAACCTGCCCGCCACGGTCGAGATGGCCACCCCGAACGTGTACGCCGACTCCATCGAGTGGATGCACCGCAACCTGCCCCGGCGGGACAGCGTGGTCCTGAGCCTGCACCCGCACAACGACCGGGGCACCGGTGTGGCCGCCGCCGAGCTGGGCCTGCTGGCCGGCGCCGACCGGATCGAGGGCTGCCTGTTCGGCAACGGCGAGCGGACCGGCAACGTCGACCTGGTCACCCTGGGGCTGAACCTGTTCTCGCAGGGCGTCGACCCGATGATCGATTTCTCGAACATCGACGAGGTCAAGCGGACCGTCGAGTACTGCAACCAGCTGCCGGTGCACGAGCGGCACCCGTACGCGGGCGACCTGGTCTACACCGCATTCTCCGGCTCGCACCAGGACGCGATCAAGAAGGGCTTCGCCGCGCTGCAGGCCGACGCGGACGCCGCCGGTGTGGAGATCGACGACTTCACCTGGGGTGTGCCGTACCTGCCGATCGACCCGAAGGACGTGGGCCGCACGTACGAGGCGGTCATCCGGGTCAACTCGCAGTCCGGTAAGGGCGGGGTGGCGTACATCATGAAGGAGGAGCACAAGCTCGACATGCCGCGGCGGCTGCAGATCGAGTTCTCCGGCGTGGTGCAGCACCACACCGACGAGGAGGGCGGCGAGGTCTCCCCGCAGCAGATGTGGGACATCTTCGCCGGCGAGTACCTGGTCGAGCACCAGAACGCGACCGCTTTCAAGATCGAGACTTACAGCACGGCCACCGTGGACGGCAAGGTCGAGATCGACGTCGAGGTCTTCCACAACGGCGTACGCCGTCCCCTGACCGGCGTCGGCAACGGCCCGATCGACGCGTTCACGCAGGCCGTGGCGCCGCTGGGGATCAAGGCCCGGGTGCTGGACTACCAGGAGCACGCGCTCACCTCCGGCGGCGACGCGCAGGCCGCGGCGTACGTCGAGGTCGAGGTCGGCGACCGGGCGTACTGGGGTGTCGGGATCGACGCCAACATCGTCAGCGCCTCGATCAAGGCCGTGAACAGCGCCGTCAACCGCGCACGATGATTCACTCCCCCGCGCGCCGTCGACAGGCGGCGCGCGGGGAACACCCTTAGGCTGGGGCTCGTGGCCCCAAGTAACTCCCGCTGGATCCCGTTCCTTCTCTCCGCCCTCCTCCTGACCGGCTGCGACGTCGTCGACGCCGGCTCGCCCACCACGGGCGGCTCCGACGACACCGGTTCGTCGGGCAGCGGCAACGCGTCCGCGCAGCTCGCCGAGCTGAAGGTCGCAGCCGAAGGCAAGATGACCGGCTACAGCCGGGAGAAGTTCCCGCACTGGAAGAGCACCGGCAAGAACTGCGACGTCCGCGACTCGGTCCTGGAGCGCGACGGCACCGACGTCAAGACCGAAGGGTGCAACGTCGTCTCCGGCACCTTCACCAGTTTCTACGACGGCAAGACCCTCGACTCGCCGACCAAGGTGGACATCGACCACACCGTCCCGCTCGCCAACGCCTGGCGGTCCGGGGCGGACAAGTGGACCACCGACCAGCGCGAGGACTTCGCCAACGATCTCGACCGCCCGCAGCTCCTCGCGGTCTCCGCCAGCTCGAACCGTTCCAAGGGCGACCAGGACCCGTCGACCTGGAAGCCGCCGTCCCAGGACGCGTGGTGCGACTACGCCACCGACTGGATCACCGTGAAGAACTTCTACGAGCTGACCGTGACCGAGAAGGAGAAGGGGGCGCTCGCCTACATGCTGGAGACCTGCTGATGGCCGACACCGCCGAAGCGACACCGACCAGTAAGACCACCGACATCGTCCCCGGGCCCGGCGGGGTGATGACCGACGAGGTGGGCGTCGTCACCGGCGAGCTCACGCTGCGCAGCGAGCTCGCCGGGAGCGAGGTGACGATCCGGGTGCAGTACCGCGAGGCCGAGGAGTGGTACGTGGTGACCGGCGGCCGGGCGACCTTGGCGGATCCGTCCGATCTGGATGCTCTGCACACCGTCGCTGTGGGTCTGCTGAACCGACCTGAAGGCTGATCCCGGAGAGCGGGAAAATATTTAAGCTCCCCGACATATCGATGTCATGGGGGAGGCACAGCATGCCCACAAACCTGTGGTCGGCCCGGATCGGGCTGGTCGCGCTCACATCCGCCGCGGTCGGCACCGTGGCCGCTCCCGCCTGGGCGGCCGGCACCGGCGTGGTCACCGCCAGCAGCGCCGGCGGCAACACGGTCAACTACATCGCCGCGTCCGGCACGGTCAACCGCGTGACGCTGACCCGCTCCGGCACCACGATCATCGTCGACGACGTGGTCGCGATCAAGGCCGGCGCCGGCTGCACGAAGGTCAAGAACGACAAGACCAGGGTCAAGTGCACCTTCTCGGGTACGCCGAACCAGATCTCCGTCTCGCTGGGCGGTAAGAACGACACGCTGGCCGACAACGCCGGCGTGGTGCTGATCGCGCACGGCGGCGCCGGGAACGACACGATCACCGGCGGCACCGACGGCGACACCCTCTACGGCGACGACGGCAAGGACACGCTCTACGGCCGCGGCGGCCGGGACCGTCTGGAGGGCGGCGCGGGCGCGGACCGGCTCTACGGCGGCGCCCGCAGCGACTGGCTCTACGGCGGGAGCGGCGCCGACCTCCTGCACGGCGAGTCCGGCAACGACTACCTCCGGGGCAACACCGGCGACGACAGCCTCTACGGCGACGAGGGCGACGACCAGCTCGTCCAGGAGACCACCGCGGACGGCGCCGACGTGCTGAACGGCGGCTCCGGCACCGACCTGGTGAACTACGAGGGCCGCAAGACCGCGGTCGTCGCCGACCTGGACGGCGCCAAGCGCGACGACGGCTCCGCGGGCGAGCACGACAGCATCGCCAAGAACGTGGAGAACCTCAACGGCGGGTACGGCAACGACGTCCTGACCGGCAACGACACCGGCAACCGGATCTACGGCGGCTACCAGGGCGACGACAAGCTCTACGGTAGGGGCGGCGCCGACGTCCTGAACGGCTTCGGCGGCTCCGACCTGCTGGACGGCGGCTCCGGGAACGACTACCTGATGCCGGACGCGCACGAGTACACCCCCGAGGCCGACCCCGACATCCCGCACACGATCGCCGCCGACGTGATCCGCGGTGGCAGCGGCTTCGACGCGGTCGACTACTCCGACCGCGAGGTCAACCCGGTCCGGGCCGACCTGACCGGCACCCCCGGCGACGACGGCCGCGAGGGCGAGGGCGACACGGTCGGCGCCGACGTCGAGGAGATCATCGGCACCCCGTTCGGCGATCACCTGATCGGCAACGCCTCCGGCAACGTCTTCTGGGGCGGCGAGGGCGACGACGTCATCGAGGGCGGCGGCGGCGCGGACCTGCTCTTCGGCCAGGGCGGCGACGACGAGCTGAGCGGCGACGACCTCGGCACCGACGCGGCCGACCAGCTGGACGGCGGCCCGAACGGCACCCTGGGCGACCTCTGCACGGTCTTCCCGGGCGACACCACGGTGAACTGCGAGCGGTAGAGCACGTTCGCTACGTTCGGCCGGGTGCGCCGGATCAAGCTCACGCGCCTGGCCGTAGCAGTCACGCTCCTGCTGCCGCTCGCCGCGACCACCGCGTCCGCGGCGAGCGGGCCGCCGCCGCGGCCGATCACCCTGGGCAGCGTCATCCCGGCTCCGGCCGAGGTCACGCCCGCGGGCGGCGAGCCGTTCCGGTTGCTCCCCGGCATGACGATCACCGTGTCCGCCGCGGCCCGGCCGGTCGCGGATCGGCTGGCCGCGGCGTTACGGACGCCGACCGGTTTCGCGCTGCCGGTCCGGTCCGGCGGCTCCGGCGCGATCGACCTGCGGCTCACCAACGCGCCGGACCCCTGGCTGGGCGACGAGGGCTACCGGCTGCGGATCACTCCCGCGGGCGTGGCGCTGCGCGCCGATCGCCCGGCCGGTCTCTTCGCCGGCGTGCAGACGCTTCTCCAGCTCCTGCCGACCGAGATCGAGGCCTCCTCGGTACGCCCGGTCGACTGGGTCGTGCCCTCGGGCGAGATCCGGGACCGTCCGCGGTACCCGTACCGCGGTGCCATGCTCGACCTGGCCCGGCACTTCCACCCGCCGGCGGACGTGAAGCGCTACATCGACGAGATCGCGCGCTTCAAAATCAACTTTCTGCACCTGCACCTCGCGGACGACCAGGGCTGGCGGATCGAGATCAAGAGCTGGCCCCGGCTCGCCACGGTCGGCGGCGGGCCGGGCACCGGGGTACGCGGCATCGGCGGCGGGTACCTGACCCAGGACGACTACCGGGATCTGGTCCGTTACGCCGCCGAGCGGTACGTCACGATCGTCCCGGAGATCGACATGCCGGGGCACGTGAACGCGGCCCAGGTGGCGTACCCGGAGTTGACCTGCGACGGTGTCGCGCCCCGGCCGCGGACCGACATCCGGGTCGGCTACAGCTCGCTCTGCACCGGTACGGAGATCACCCACCGGTTCGCCGAGGACGTGATCCGGGAGCTCGCCGCGCTCACGCCCGGGCCGTACCTGCACATCGGCGGGGACGAGGCGCACTCCACCCGGCACGAGGACTACCTCGCCTTCGAGGAACGGGTGCTTCCCCTGGTGGCGGCGTACGGCAAGGTTCCGTACGGCTGGCAGGAGATCGCCGCCGCACCCGGCGCGAGCGGCGCCGTCGTGCAGTTCTGGAATCCGGAGGGCGAGAGCGCGCCGACCGCCGCGGCGGTCGCCCACGGCGCGCACGTCGTGCTCTCCCCGGCCGACCGGACCTACCTCGACATGCAGTACGACCTGCTCACCCCCGGTGGCCTGCACTGGGCCGGTACGACCGAGGTGCGCGACGCCTACGACTGGGATCCGGGTACCCGGGTTCCGGGCGTACCGGAGGAAGGGATTCTGGGTTTGGAAGCGCCGCTCTGGTCGGAGACCCTGCGAGATCTCGGCGACATCGAGTTCCAGGCGTTCCCCCGGCTGGCCGCGATCGCGGAGTTAGGCTGGTCACCGCGGCAGAGGCACGACTGGCTCTCGTTCCGCGAACGCCTCGGCGCGTACGCTCCACGATGGATCCGGCGCGGCGTGCACTTCTACCGCTCCCCCCAGGTGAGGTGGTCCTGACCCAATCACAGGGGAGTCGATCCATGTCCCGTTCCATCCGGCCGGCCCGTGCCGGGGTGGCCCTGCTCACCCCGCTCATCCTGGGCACTCTCGCCGCACCCGCACCCGCGCACGCCGCCACGTCCGGCGTCGTCAAGGTGGTGACCGACGCACTCGGCACCCGGGTTCAGTACGTCGCGGCGGCCGGCAAGAACAACCTCGTGTCGATCACCCGGTCCGGCGCCAAGGTCGCGGTCAGCGACGTGGTCCCGCTGACCCCCGGCAAGGGCTGCAAGCTCGTCAAGGGGAGCGGCACCCGGGTGCTCTGCTCCACCTCCAGGTCCTGGGCGGGCGTCAGGGTGACGCTCGGCGCCGGCAACGACTCGGTGATCAACCAGACCGGCCTGCGGATGTCGGCGGACGGCGGGGACGGCAACGACTACCTCACCGGCGGCTCGAACGCCGACGACCTGGTGGGCGGCGACGGCGTCGACTACCTGAGCGGGCGGCTGGGCAACGACACCCTCTCCGGGAGCGCCGGCAACGACCGGGTCTACGGCGGGCCGGGCAACGACAGCCTCTACGGTCAGGACGGCAAGGACCTGATCTACGGCGGCGACGGGAACGACACGCTGCGGGGCTCCACCGGTGACGACCGCCTGACCGGCGACACCGGCAACGACGACCTCGACGGCGGGGCGGGCGACGACTGGCACTCCGGCGGGTCCGGGAACGATCGGTTCCCCGCGCCGTGGACGGCCGGGCCGGACGCCGACTACTACGGCGGCGGGTCGGGGTGGGACACGATCTCGTACGCCACCCGGACCACGGACGTCACCATCGCGCTCGACGGCATGCTCGGCAACGACGACGGTGCCGACGGCGAGCACGACACCGTGGGCTCGGACGTCGAGGGCCTGACCGGCGGCCACGGCGCCGACCGGATCACCGGCACCGACAACGCCGAGACGATCCACGGCGGTGGCGGCGACGACGTCATCGACGCGCGCGGCGGCGACGACGTCATCGTGGGTGAGGACGGCGCCGACGTGATCGACGCCGGGGCGGGCGACGACCGGGTCACCGGCGACGGCCACCGGTACGCCACCCCCGCCACCTGGCCGGACACGCTGCACGGCGGCCCCGGGGTGGACACGCTCAGCTACGGCGAGGGCGCCGAGAGCATCTCGGTCGACCTCAACGGCTCGGCGGCCGGATCCGCGCTCAACGAGGGCGACATCGTCGACGACGCCTTCGAGAACGCCGAGGCCACGGTCGTGTCCGGGCCCGCGGTCTTCACCGGGAACGCCGCCGGCAACGTCTTCCTCGGCGGCGGCAAGGGCACCACGATGTACGGCCGGTCCGGCAACGACACGCTGACCACCTGGGACGGCGGCGCGAAGCTGTACGGCGAGGAGGGCGACGACACCCTGGTGGTGCGCAAGGCCGGTGTCCAGGCCGTCGACGCCAACCTCCTCGACGGCGGCGCCGACAGCGACACCTGCGTGACGCCCTGGCCCGACCGGGACACGCTGACCGCCTGCGAGCACTGACGCTCCCGCCGCCCGCGACCGCCTCCCTCCACAGTGCACGCGAAATCGGCGTGACGCGACGATGAACAGCGGCGGTCACGGGCAGCGGAACGGTCCCGCCCCTTCCTACGCTCTCCTCGACTTCTCAGGGGGGAGCACCAATGTCACGATCGCCATGGCTCGTCCGGGCCGGCGTCACGCTGCTCGGACCACTCACGCTCGGCGTCGTCGCGGTACCGGCACAGGCCGCCTCGGCCGCCGTCGTCAAGGTCACCACGGACTCGGCCGGCGCCCGGGTGCGGTACACCGCCGCGGCGGGCGCGCGGAACAGCGTCTCGGTCAGCCTCTCCGGCACGAAGCTGGTGATCGACGACCGGGTCGCGGTCAAGGCCGGCAAGGGCTGCAAGGCCGTCAAGGGCGACAAGACCAGGGTGATCTGCTCGGCGAGCCGCGCCTGGGCGTCCATCAACATCTCGCTGGGCAGCGGCGACGACGTTCTCGTCGACAAGACGGCGATCCGGCTGGTGGCCGACGGCGGCTCCGGCACCGACAGGATCGTCGGCGGGCGCGGCGACGACAGCATCACCGGCGGCGCCGGGAACGACACCCTGAGCGGCGGCTACGGGAGCGACCGCGTCTACGGCAACGCCGGCCACGACACCCTCTCCGGTGACGAGGGGCCGGACGTCGTCGACGGCGGGTCCGGCAACGACCGGGTGACCGGCGACGGCCACGTCTACGACGTCGCGGTGTGGTGGCCCGACACGCTGCGCGGTGCCTCCGGCTTCGACACGCTCTACTACCAGGAGGGCGCGGAGACGATCGCCGTCGACCTCAACGGCACGGCCGCGAACACGCCGGTGAACGAATCGGACGCGGTCGACGGCACGTTCGAGGGCGCCCAGGCCTCCGCCGGTTCCGGCCCGGTCATCTTCACCGGCAACGCCGCGGACAACGTCTTCGTCGGCAGCGGATACCTGGACACCACCATGTACGGCCGGGCCGGCGACGACACCCTGACCACCTACGACGGCGGCGCGAAGCTGTACGGCGGCGCCGGCCACGACACCCTGACCGTCAAGGCCTGGTCCGGCACCCCGGCGGGGGACGCCAACCTGCTCGACGGTGGCGACGGCGCCGACCGGTGCGTCACCCCGTTCCCCGACCGGGACACCCGGAGCGGCTGCGAGCGATGAGACTCCACTGATACGGGGAAGGGCGAGCCCGCTGCGGGCTCGCCCTTCCCCGTACGCCGAATGTCAGACCGAAGCCGCCGCCGAAGGTCAGGCCGGAGTCGCCGCCGGCTTGCGGCCCGCCACCGTCTCGTCGTCGACCACCGGGAAGTGGCACGCGGTCAGGTGCGAGTCCGGGTCGTCGAGCCGCTGGACGAGCGGCGGCTCCTCGTTCGCGCAGATGTCCTGGGCCTTCCAGCACCGGGTGCGGAAGCGGCACCCGGACGGCGGATTGATCGGGCTCGGGACGTCGCCGGTGAGCAGCACCCGCTCGCGCTGGGCGCGGTCGCGGCGGACCGGGTCCGGCACCGGGACCGCGGACATCAGCGCGACGGTGTACGGGTGGCGGGGGTTCTTGTACAGGTCGTCGCGGTGCGCGATCTCCATGACCTTGCCGAGGTACATCACGGCGACCCGGTCGGAGATGTGCCGGACCACCGACAGGTCGTGCGCGATGAAGACGTACGTCAGATCGAACTCGCTCTGAAGGTCTTCCAGCAGGTTCACCACCTGAGCCTGGATCGACACGTCCAGCGCGGAGACCGGCTCGTCGGCGATGATCAGTTTGGGCCGCAGGGCGAGCGCGCGGGCGATGCCGATGCGCTGCCGCTGGCCGCCGGAGAACTCGTGCGGGTACCGGTTGTAGTGCTCCGGGTTGAGACCGACGAGCTCGAGCAGCTCCTGTACGGCCGTCTTCAGCCCCTTCGGGGTCGGGATGTTCTGGATCTGCAGCGGCGCCGAGATGATCGTGCCGATGGTGTGCCGCGGATTCAGCGACGAGTACGGGTCCTGGAAGATCATCTGGACGTCACGCCGCAGCGGCCGCATCTGCGTCACCGTCTTGTGGCTGATGTCCTGACCCTCGAAGACGATCTTCCCGCCGGTCGGCTCCAGGATCCGGGTGAAGAGCCGGCCGGCCGTCGACTTGCCGCAGCCGGACTCGCCGACCAGGCCCAGCGTCTCGCCGGACTTGACGGTCAGGTCGATGCCGTCCACCGCGCGGACCGCGCCGACCTGGCGTTTGAACAGCCCCTTCGTGATCGGGAAGTGCTTCTGCAGCCCGGTCACCTCGAGCAGGTTCTCGCTCATCGTTCTAACTCTCCCCGCTCAGAGGTTCGGTGCGACTTCTTCCTGGAAGATCTTCGTGCGCTCCTCGGCCGGCATGTGGCAGGCGACCGCGTGGGCGCCGCCGGTCAGCACCGGCACCTCGGTGAAGGAACGGTCCCCGTTGCGGCCCGCGTACGGGCATCGCGGGTGGAAGGCGCAGCCGGAGGGGAGGTTGATCAGGCTGGGCGGCGAGCCCTTCACCGGGGTGAGCCGGTCGCGTACCTCCCGGTCCAGCCGCGGCATCGAGCCGAGCAGACCCCAGGTGTACGGGTGCTGCGGCCGCTGGAACAGGTCGACCGTCGGGCCGTGCTCGATGATCTTGCCGCCGTACATCACCACGACGTCGTCGGCGAGCTCGGCCACCACGCCGAGGTCGTGAGTGATCATGATGACCGCGGAGCCGAACTCCTCCTGCAGGTCCCGGATCAGGTCCAGGATCTGCGCCTGCACGGTCACGTCCAGGGCCGTGGTCGGCTCGTCCGCGATCAGCAGCTTCGGGTCGTTGACCAGGGCCATCGCGATCATCGCGCGCTGGCGCATACCACCGGAGAACTGGTGCGCGTAGTCGCTGAAGCGGCGCGACGGCTGCGGGATGCCGACCCGGGCCAGCATGTCGATGGCCCGCTCCCGGGCGATCTTCTTGTTCACCCCGGGGTGGTGCACCCGGTACGCCTCGACGATCTGCGCGCCCACCGTGAAGTACGGGTGCATCGCGCTCAGCGGGTCCTGGAAGATCATCGCCATCTTGCCGCCGCGCAGGGCGCGGACGTCCTCGTCGGTGGCGGTGACCAGTTCCTGGTCGTCGAGCCAGATCTCGCCGCTGACCTTGGCATTGCTCCGGGTACGGTGCAGCCCCAGCACGGCGAGCGAGGTGACGCTCTTGCCCGAGCCGGACTCGCCGACGATGCCGAGCGTCTTGCCGGCCTCCAGGCTGAAGTTGGACTCGGAGACGGCCTGCACGATGCCGTCGTCGGTCTCGAAGCGGACGGTCAGGTCCTTGACCTCGAGGAATGGGCGTGACATTCGCTCTCCCTCAGCCCAGCCGCACGCGCGGGTCGATGAGGCCGTACACCAGGTCGACGACCAGGTTGGCGACGACGATGAAGATCGCGGCGATCAGCGTGACGCCCAGGATCACCGGCAGGTCGCTGCCCTTGATCGCCTGGAGCGCCTGGTAGCCGAGGCCACGCAGGTTGAAGACGGCCTCGGTGAGGACGGCGCCGCCGAGCAGCGTGCCGAGGTCGAGGCCGAAGATGGTGACGATCGGGGTCAGACCCGACCGCAGGCCGTGCTTGCCGATCACGACCCGCTCCGGCAGGCCCTTGGCCCGGGCCGTACGGATGTAGTCCTCGCCCAGCGTCTCGAGCATGTTGGCCCGGGTGAGTCGCGCGTAGTTCGCGGCGAAGAGGAAGGCGAGGGTGATCCAGGGCAGCAGCATCTGCACGAACCAGTCCGCCGGATTCTCGGTGAACGGCACGTACTGCCCCTGTGGCAGCCAGGCCAGCCAGTACACGAAGATCGCCGAGGCGAGCAGGCCGGTGAAGTAGATCGGTAAGGAGACACCGGCGAGCGCCACGGTCATCGTGGCCCGGTCCAGGAACGTGCCTCTTCGCAGCGCGGAGATCACGCCGGTCGCCACACCGGCGATGAGCCAGAGCACCGCCGCACCCAGCGCCAGCGAGAGGGTGACCGGCAGGTCGTCCATGAGCAGCGGGGTGACCTCCTGCTCGGTCTTGAACGAGTAGCCGATGCAGGGCGCCGAACAGTGTGTGACGTCCGGTCCGTTGGCGTAGTCGCGGCCGACGGCCAGGCCCTTCAGGAACTTGCCGTACTGCACGATGATCGGGTCGTCGAGACCCATCTTCGTGCGGATGCCCTCGAGCGCCACCTTGTCACCGGCGTTCTTGCCGATGTAGAGCAGCGCCGGGTCGCTGCCGGTCAGCTTCGGCACCATGAAGAAGATGGCGAAGGTCACGAACGTGACCGCCAGCAGCGTGAGGACGGCGTTGATCAGCCGCCGGATGAGATAAGCCAGCACGTCGTTCGGCCGAACGACGGGCGGGTACCGGAGCGAACCGGCACCCGCCCGCCGCGGGCGGCCTTCACCAACCCTTCGAATTACCCGATGCTGATGCTGTCAGGCACTGACGAACTGCTACTTGCCGTCGCTGACGCCGAGGGCCTGGAAGTCGACCATGCCGAACGCGTCGTGGACGTAGACGTTCGTCAGCCGCGGGTTGCGGTAGTTGAGCGCCTTGTCGACCACGAAGGGCAGGTAGTACGCGCCCTCCATGACCTTGTGGTTGATCTGGGTGTAGAGCGTCGCGGCCTTGGTCGCGTCGGTCTCGGCGGCGGCCTGGTCGAACAGGGCGTCGATCGAGTCGTCCTTGATCAGCGGCAGGTTGTAGTTGCCGTTCTTCAGGATGAAGCGGCTGTCGACCAGCGCCTGCAGGTAACCGGAGCCGGTCGGGTAGTCAGCGCCCCAACCCGCGATCTGGATGCCGTAGCCCTTGGCCTTGACGTTGTCCGGCGAGCCGATGACGGTGGCGATCTGCGAACCGTCGTACTGCTCGATCGAGGCGTTGATGCCGACCGCCTTGAGCGAGGCCTGGAGCGCCTCGGCGGACTTGACCTCGGCCGGCTTGTTGTTACGCACGGCGATCTTGGTGGAGAAGCCGTTCGGCTGGCCACACGCGGTCAGCGCCTTCTTGGCCTCGTCGACCTGCGCCTTGCCCTGGAGGCGGTTGTACGGGTCGTACGTCGCCTCGGAGCCCGCGATGTTCGGCGGGAGCATGCTGGTGCCGATGTCGCCACCCGCGATCGGGCCACCACGGGCCGCCTGCAGCGTGGTCGGGTCGGCGGCGTACATGACCGCCTTGCGGCACTCGATGTTGTCGAGCGGCGCGACGTTGGTCGCCAGCGCGGCGTACCGGATGAAGCCGGTGGTCGGGGTGTCCGCGTTCGCCTTCAGGGTCGGGTCCTGGAGGATCTTGGTACGCGCGGTCGCCTGCACACCGGTCTGGCCGACGTCGATGTCCGCGGTCCCCGCGATCAGGCGGGAGTCCATGTCCTCGGCGTTGGTGGTGATCGTCAGGTTGATCTGGTCCGGCAGCGCCTTGCGGATCGTGTCGGTCGAGGCGTCCCAGTTCGGGTTCCGGACCCAGGTCGCGCCCTTACCCGGCTCGATGCTGCCTTCCTTGAACATGTACGGACCGGACGAGGCCGGGGCCGACGTGTACTTGGCGCCGGTGTCCCGCTTCTGCGGAACCGGGCCGGCGCCCGGCATGGCGAGCAGGTAGAGGAAGTCCGAGTTGACGGTCTCCAGGTGGAACGTGATCGTCTGGTCGTCCGGCGTCTCGACCGACTTGAGACCGAGCTTGTTCGGGTCGGTGTCCTTGTACGGGCCGGGGTACTCGCCATCCGGGTCGAGGATGTTGATCAGGTAGGTCGGGCCGCCCGGGAGGACGTCCTGCGCGAAGACGCGCTCGATGCCGTACTTGATGTCCTTCGACGTGATGGTGCTGCCGTCGTCGAACTTGATGCCGGTCTTCAGCTTGAACGTGTAGGTCAGCTTGTCCGCGCTGATCTCCGGGAGCGCCGACGCCAGGTCGGGCTGCAGGGTCAGGCCGTCGGTGCCCGGGGTGGAGGCGTAGTCGACCAGCTTACGGGTGTAGAGCCGGTTCAGGTCCCACACGAACGCGTAGTAGCCGCGCACCGGGTCCCAGAAGTCGGCGTCCTGCGCACCCCACAGGTTGAGCGTGCCGCCCTTGACGTCGGACGCGTTCACCACGCTGGTGATCGCGGCGTTGTATGCGGCCTTGCCATTGGAACTGCTGGACTTGTCGCTGCTGTCGGAGCTTCCACCGCACGCCGCGGTGGTCAGCCCCAGAACGACAGCGACGCCGGCCGCCGCAATCGCCCTAGTTCTTCCTGACACTGGTACTCCTACCTCCTCGAAAAGCGAACCGGGCGGTCCGCGAAACATGCGATGTTCCGTGTGCCCCTGTGTCAGCGGGCCTTCGGGTCGAGTGCGTCGCGCAGGCCGTCACCGAAGAGGTTGAAAGCCAGCACCGTGATGAAGATCGTCGCGCCAGGAATGATCATGTACATCGGATCGATGGAGTACGTGCTCACCGCGTCCGACAACATGCCGCCCCAGGACGGGTTGGGCGGTGGGATACCGACGCCGAGGAAGCTCAGCGCGGCCTCGGTCAGGATGTTCTGCGGGATGATCAACGTGGCGTACACGAGGATCGGCGCCGCCAGGTTCGGCAGCAGCTCCCGGAAGAGGATGCGCGGAGACCGGGCGCCCATGCTGCGAGCCGCCTCGACGAACTCACGCTCGCGCAGCGACAGCGTCTGCCCGCGGACGATGCGCCCGATGTACGGCCATCCGAAGAACCCGATCACGACGACCAGCACCAGGATCCGCGACCAGCGGCTGTCCATTCCGAGGAAGGACTGCGGCAGGACCGACACCAGCGCGATCGAGAAGAGCAGTTGCGGGAAGGCGAGCAGGAAGTCCATCACCCGGCTGACCACCGAGTCGATCCAGCCACCCAGGAAACCCGCAGCGGTGCCGAAGAGAACACCGAGGAAGGTCGAGAAGAATGCGGAGAGGAACGCGACGGTCAGGGAGGTCTGCGCGCCGTAGACGATGCGGCTGAACACGTCCCGGCCGGACGTCGGCTCCACGCCGAGGAGGAAGTCCGAGCTGATACCGCCCCACGGCTTGAGCGGCGTACCGAAGGTCACATCGATCTGATCGATGTGATACTCGTCGATCGGATGCCCGAAGAGCTTGGTCAGTACGGGCGCCAGGATCGCCACGACGATCAGGAAGATGACGACGACTCCGCCGCCGATGGCCACCCTGTCCTTCTTCAGGCGGCGCCAGGCGATCTGCTTGAGCGAGCGTCCGGCGATCGCCTTCTCGGCGGGCCCCCGCTCCTCAGCCGCGTCGGCGGTCGGCGCCGGAGTCTCCTCGGAGATCGACGCCTTTGGGCCAAGCGACATCTGTTCGCCGGTCCTCTCCCGGCCGCCGTGCAACGGGAGTCCACAGCCGACGGTACGTGGACACGGAAGACCCACGCACGGCGACGATGGCCCACGCTGCGAGCGGCAACCGATCGGTTTTCGCATGCCTCGAGTGCCGACCCTCGCCGCCGCCGGCCGAGATCAGGCCGGGGCCACGAAGGCACCCGACGGCGGGTGTGGCCGCCATCGAGAGGAACATTCACCTAATGCGGCGCCTCGGGTCAAGCTCACCGACCGCACTCGGGTGCTTCCGTGTCTCCCTCGTGATGTCACCGTGACCTAGACGCCGAACAAACGGAAGGTACCGCGTAGAGGGCCTGTAAGTAGCCAATCCGGGCCAAACTCCTAGCAGCCCGTTACGGCAGTGTTACCACAGGTAAATTCAGATGGCGCGGCGACCCTCGAAGGCCCTACCGAGCGTGATCTCGTCCGCATACTCAAGGTCACCGCCGACCGGCAGACCGCTCGCCAGCCTGGTCACCGCGATCCCCATCGGCTTGACGAGCAGGCCGAGGTAGGTGGCCGTCGCCTCACCCTCCGTGTTCGGGTCGGTGGCGAGGATCAGCTCCTTCACCTCACCCGTACCGAGCCGGTGGAGGAGCTCCCGAATGCGTAGATTGTCCGGACCGATCCCCTCCAGCGGATTGATCGCCCCGCCGAGCACGTGGTAACGCCCGCGAAACTCCCCGGTCCGCTCGACCGCCACGATGTCCTTCGGCTCCTCCACGACACAGAGCACCTCGTTCGTACGCCGTGGATCACGGCAGACGCGGCACTGCTCCGCCTCGGAGACGTTGAAGCAGGTCGTGCAGAACCGGACCAGCTCCTTGACCTTGCGCAGCGCCGTGGCCAGCCGGTTGACGTCGGCCGGGTCCGCAGAGAGCACATGGAACGCGATGCGCTGAGCCGACTTCGGGCCGACGCCCGGAAGCCGGCCCAGCTCATCGATCAGATCCTGGATGGCGCCTTCGTACACGGATCAGAACCCCGGGAGGGAGAGGCCGCCGGTGGCCGGTCCCATCTTCTCCTCGGCCAGCTCCCGCTGCGCCTCGGCCGCGTTGTGGATCGCGGCGAGCACCAGATCCTCCAGCGTCTCGACGTCGTCCGCGTCCACGGCCTTCGGGTCGATCTTCACGGCCTTGAACTCCCCGAGCCCGGTCACCGTCACGGTGACCAGCCCGCCACCGGCGGTGCCGGTCAGCTCCGCCTCGGCCAGCTCGGCCTGCGCCTTGGCGACCTGCTGCTGCATCTTCTGCGCCTGCTTCATGATCTGCTGCATGTTCGGCTGTGCACCGGGGCGCATGGCACCGCTCCTCAACTAGTCCAACACTGTCTCTGGTCCAACACTGTCTCGTCAGCCGTTTCCCGACGACGACCGGCATCAATCACACCGCCACCGACACCGCCGCCCGAATCAGCCGCCGCCAGCGTAGCCGCCACCCTCTCCCCGAACCCGCCACCCACCACGCTTCGCCCCGCCTCTCACCCCCACACACCTTCCAAACCTCTCCCGTACGCCACCACGCGCCCCGCCTCATCCCGCAGCACCCCACACGCGGGGGCCGCCGTGGTTGTCGCTGGAGACCATCACCTTTGTTCGTCCGCAGCACCCCACACGCGGGGGCCGCCGCCCGGCCGGGTCAGGTAAGGGCAGGGGTGGTCGGCACACACCCGTTTCAGGGTGTGCGCCGGCGAAGGGAACGGCAGCCGCTAGAGCTCGCCGATCTTCTCGGCCCCGAAGGCGGCATGGAGAAGCTGCATGGCGTGCTCCTCCCCGGACTGGCGGGCGGTCTTCTCGTCGATGATCTCGTCCGAGGGCTCATCCCCCGGGTCGAAGCCCTGGTACCCCGGGTCGGACCCGGCGGGCGGGGGCCCGTCGAACTCGGGGTCGTAGGGAGCCTCCCCGGTAGGAGTCCCATCGGACCACGCGGCCCCTCCCGCACTCCCGGGAGCGGAGATCGGCGCCCGAGCGGCAGCCGGAGCGGCACCACCGGCACCGCCCTGAGCGGCCGCACGGGCAGCGGCAGCACGCGCAACGGCCTGGGCGCTGCTGGACGCCGAACCCACCCCACCACGAGCCGCAGCACGTGCAGCCTCCATGGCGGCCGCCCGAGCCGACACCACCGGCGACGAAGCAGCCGGAGATGAAACCGCCGGAGACGAGGCACCCGGAGACGAGGCACCCGGAGACGAGGCGGTCGGAGACGAGGCACCCGGAGCAGCGCCGGCAGCCGGGACGGCGGGCACGGCCACGGGAACAGCCGGTGCGGGAGTCGGAGCGGGAGTCGGAGCGGGAGTCGGAGCGAAAGCCGGGGCCGGAGCCGGAACGGGAGCCGGTGGAGGCGCGGCGGACAGGGCGGCACCGCCGAAAGCGGATCCGCCGCCGAACCCCCCGCCGCCCGTCGTCGCGGCCGGACGCGAAGCCGGGCCCGTGGCGGGATGGGCCGCCGACGCCGACACGTCCACCGGTGCCGACGTGGCTGAGGACGTCACCGCCGGGGACGTCACCGCCGATGCAGCCGCAACGGAGGAGCCGGAGGGCGCCCCTGCCGCGGGCACCGGCTCCACGGCGGCGTGCGGCCCGCCAGTAGCGACGGCGTGCGGCCCGTCGGCAGTGACGGTATGCGGCCCGTCGGCAGTGACGGCGTGCGGCGCCGCGGAACCGGCTACGGAGTCGCGGCTGCCCGGCTTGACGGGCTCGGGCCAACCGCCATCGTCCGGCTCGGGATCCCGTGGCGCCTGGAGCCCTCGAGAGGCACTACCCGGCCGAGCCGGCTCGGGCCAGCCGTCATCGGACGCGCCGGAGTCACCGCCGGCGCCCGGAACCGCCACCCGCTGGTCGGTCGCACCCCGAGCAGCCGCGCTCTGTGCAGCCGCGCTCTGTGCAGCGGGATCAGGGACGTGGGAAGAGGCCGGCCAATCGTCGTCGGAGTCGGTGGCAGCCGGACGGGACGGGCGCGCGGGACGCGGCTCGGTCCGGCCCGTGTTGCGTTCCGGAGCGGCGGGCTGCGCCGGGCGGGCCGCGGAAGAGGAGGAGAGGTGGCGTGACGCCGACTGGTCTCGCGCGGGCTGGGACGTGGAACGGGCGCCGCGAGCGGGCGAGGCGCCCTGGAGTTCGCAGCGGATCTGCCAGCGGCCGCCGACCGTACCGGAGAATTTGGTGACGATCTCGTCCGTGTAGCTCAGGAAGCGCTCGACGGACTTCGGGGTCGGCGCGGTGAAGAGGACCGTGTCGCCGTCGAGGTCCTGGAGGATGACGCCGTAGTTCTGCATCGCCAGGACCTTCTCGTGCTCCTGGCCCAGGGACTGCCACGCGGAACGGATCCGCGTCAGCGTCTCCTCCGGGCTGGGACGGGTCTCGGCGACGGCAGCGGGCGGTTCCTCGTCCCACGGCGGCTCATCGTCGGATTCGCCGGTGGCCACCTGGTTCCAGTCCGGCTCGTCGGCGGCGGCCACCGGAGCGACAGAAACCGGGACGGAACCCCCCGAATCAGGGACATCCGGAGCGGGCGAGACCGGAGCGGACGCGACCGGAGCAGAGTCCGCCGGAACAGAGTCCGCCGGAACAGGGTCGGCCGGAGCCGCGGGGACGGCGACCGGAGCCGCGGTCACCGGGGCGGCCGGGGACACCGGTGCGGCGGCGCGACCGGACGGACGACGCCCACCACCACCGCCGCTGGCTCCCGCGGCCGCGGCGGCACGGGCCGCGGCGCGCGCGTCACCGGCACCACCCCCGGCTCCGCCGATCGGGCCGGGTGACGCGGACGGGCCGGGCTCCGTGCGTACCTCAGAAGCGCGCACGTCAGCGGAGACCCGTACGTCGGAAGCGGAAGGAACCGGAGACGGCCCGGCGCCGATCGGCGGACCGTGGCGCTCCAAGCGCTCCAGGCGCTGCAGGAGGGCACCGGTCGAATCCTCCGCACCGGGCAGCAGCATGCGGGCCGTGATCAGCTCCAGGAGCAGGCGCGGGGCGGTCGTGCCGCGCATCTCGACCAGGCCGTTGTGCACGATGTCGGCGCAGCGGGAGAGGGTGGCCGGGCCCAGCCGGGTGGCCTGGGAGGCCATCGCCTCGAGCTGGTCGGCCGGGCCGTCGATCAGGCCCTTGGCGACGGCGTCCGGGATCTGCTGCAGGACGATCAGGTCACGGAGGCGTTCGAGCAGGTCGGAGGCGTAGCGGCGCGGGTCGTGGCCGGCCTCGGCGACACGGTCGATCGTCTGGTACGCCGCGGCGCCGTCGCCCTCGGCCAGCGCCTCGCACATCTCGTCGAGCAGGGCCGAGTCGGTGACGCCGAGCAGGCTCACGGCGCGCGCGTAGCTGACCCCGTCGGGACCGGCGCCGGCGATGAGCTGGTCGAGCACCGAGAGGGTGTCCCGGGCACTGCCGCCGCCGGCCCGCACCACCAACGGGAAGACGGCCGGGTCGACGGTGATGCCCTCGGCGTCGGTGAGGGTCTGCAGGTACGGCCGGAGCACCGCGGGCGGGATCAGCCGGAACGGGTAGTGATGCGTCCGCGAGCGGATCGTGCCGAGCACCTTGTCCGGCTCGGTGGTGGCGAAGATGAACTTCACGTACTCCGGCGGCTCCTCGACGAGCTTGAGCAGCGCGTTGAAGCCGGCCGACGAGACCATGTGGGCCTCGTCGATCACGTAGATCTTGTAGCGACTGTTGGCGGGGGCGAAGAACGCCTTCTCCCGCAGCTCGCGCGCGTCGTCGACGCCACCGTGGCTGGCCGCGTCGATCTCGATCACGTCGAGCGACCCGCCGCCGTCGTTCGCCAGGGACTTGCAGGAGCCGCAGACGCCGCACGGCTCGGGGGTGGGCCCCTGCTCACAGTTGAGCGAGCGGGCCAGGATCCGGGCGCTCGACGTCTTGCCGCAGCCACGTGGACCGGAGAAGAGGTAGGCGTGGTTGAGCCGGCCGCTGCGCAGTGCCTGCGACAACGGCTCGGTGACGTGCTCCTGCCCGATGACCTCGGCGAAGGTCCGCGGACGATACTTCCGGTAGAGCGCGAGCGCCACTCCTGCCACCTCCTGACGACCGCGTCATTCTCCGCCGAGGGTCCGACAGAACCAAACCGCCGTCCCCGGAGGTGGGGTGTCTCGAGGGAGAAAAAGAAGGACCCCTCGTGCACCCGCCAGAGCCCGCTTATCCTTGCTGCCTTCCGGCCCTGGGGAGGTTCACGAGGTAACGCCGCACGAGGGGCTGCGGACAAGCCTACCCGGCGACCGCCCGGCGGTGTGGGACCCCCTCCCGCGCGGAGGGCCGGAAACCGCTATGTATCCTGGCGCACGGAGGATTCGCCTAGAGGCCTAGGGCGCACGCTTGGAAAGCGTGTTGGGTTAACACCCTCACGAGTTCGAATCTCGTATCCTCCGCCGATAAAGGCCGGACCCAGCGGGTCCGGCCTTTCTGCTTCCCCGCCCTCCGTCCACGGGCCGCGGGTTCAACCTCGCTGCTCCGCCATCAACTCCGGGAATACGCCGACGTCGAAGGCGAGGACGAAGCCCGCGACGGCCGACGGCAGGGCGATCTCGATGTCGTCGCCACCGATGAGATGGACGGTCAATCCGCTCGATCCGACAATCGCATCGACCACGCCGGGCACGACAACCGTGAGGTAGCGGGCGACCGGACAGGAAGCAACGGCGCGGCGCCGCCCGAGCCACCCACCGGAGAGCAGAGCCTGCCCGACCTCCTCAGCGGTGTCCCCGAGAGCGTAGATAGCCGCCACTGTCCGGCCTTCCGGGGCGAGGGGATCACCCTCGCCGATGTCAATACAACGCGAAGCTGTGTCCACGGATCTGAAGAATACAACTCGACGTTGTATTCGGCCACGGAGACGGAACGGACAGACAATTCGTGGACGCCACTACGGACAAACCGCTCGGTGGGGCGCGTAGTCTCACCCGCAATGGGCGAGACGAGCGGCGGACTGCCGGACGACTGGTGGACGACCGACCATGTGCTGGCGTTTCTCGCATCCGCAGGGGCGCCGATCAGTCGCGCCACCTGGGCCGCATACGTCTCCCGCGGCCAGGCGCCGGCGCCTGACCGAATGTTCGGGCGGTCGCCCGCATGGCGCCCGCCGACGGTCCGCGAGTGGCACGCTTCTCGCCCGCGCCGAGGATCCTCGCCATCGGCGTAGGCCGCCAACACGGTAGTACCAGTGGTGCTACTCCTGGTAGCATCCACTTATGAAGATAAGCGTCAGCCTCCCCGAGGAGGATGTCCGGTTTCTCGACGAGCGTGGAACGAACCGCTCGGCAGCCCTCCAGGAGGCCGTCGCTCTTCTCCGTGAGCGACAGCTCGCCGATCAGTACGCGGATGCGTTCAGCGAGTGGTCGGACTCCCCCGACGCCGAGCTGTGGGACGCCACCGCCGCCGACGGTCTGCCGTCGTGAGATGGGGCGACATCGTGCGGGTCGACCTGAACCCCGCGACGGGAAGCGAGGCGAACAAGGTCCGCCCTGCGGTGATCATCAGCAATGACGGCGCCAACCGGGCCGCGGAACGGTACGGCCGTGGCGTCGTCACCGTCGCGCCGATCACCTCGAACGTCACGAAGGTCTACCCCTTCCAGGTTCTCATCGCATCCGACCAGATCGGGACGGGTCTCACCGCGGAGTCCAAGGTTCAGGTCGAACAGCTCCGCGCCATCGACGTGACACGTATCGATCGGCGCCTGGGGCGGCTTCCGGCTTCTCTGCACGAGCCGCTCCGCGAGGCCGTGGCCGTGCATCTGGGGCTTCGGAACGGTCGATCCGCGTAGGGGTACCGCTGCGTGGCGTTGTCGTAGCGTCTCGTATGCTTCGAGCTGAAAACAGTGCTGGCGAGGGTCGACCCCGATCGGGTCGGCCCTCGCCGACTTTCTAGCGCTTGATCGTCACGCTCTTGCTGGTCGCCTTGCCGTCGGTGTGGCCCGTCCGCTTCGCGGTCACCACGACGGTCAGCCTCTTGCCGATCCAGGCCTTCTTCAGCTTCAGCGAGGACGCGGTCGCCCCCGTGATGACCTTGCCGTTCAGGCGCCACTCGTACCGATAGGAAGTCGCCTTCGGTGACCAGACGCCGGCCGAAACCTTCACCGTCTTCCCGGCCTTGGCGGTTCCGGTCACCTTCGGCGCCGTGGTCGCCTTCGGCGCCACGCCGTAACCCACCGTCGTCTTCGCCGACGAGTGCGAGGTCGGCAGCCGGTTGGCACGCTTGGCGGTGACGGTCACCGCGAGTTGCCTGCCGCGCATCGAGGCGGGGATCGTGTACGCCGCCCCGGTCGCCCCACCGATCGCCGCGCCGTTCGCCGTCCACTGGTAGGTGTACGACGTCGGCGATGGATCGAACGTCCCGTTGTAGAGCTTGACCGTCGACCCGACCCGGACCGTCCCGCTGAGCGTCGGCACCCGGGTCGACGTCAGGGGCGCCGCCGTGAGCACCAGGCTCGCCGTGGCGGTCCCGCTCGCCGACGTCGCGGTCACGTCCCAGGTACCGGCCGGCATGTCGGTGACGTCCACCGTGGCGGTGACCGACTCCTCCGACCTGCTGTCGATCACCGCGGTGATCGGGTTCGCGCCGCCGTTGCGGCTGAGCACCACGCCGGTGGTGCCCGCCAGTGACGCCCCGCTGAGGGTCAGGGTGACAGGCCCGGAGTTCGGCGCCGCCGACGGGGCGATCCCGGTCACCGCGTACGCGGGCTTCACGCACGGCGCCGGGGTGCAGCTCACCTCGGCGGTGAACGGGTACGACCCGAGCTCCCAGCGCGGCGCGATCATCACGATCGCGGTGGTGCCGGCGAACGACCCGGTCAGCGTGCACTCGAAGCCGTTGAGGATCTGCGGGCACCGCCCGGCCCGGTTCGTCTCGCTCGCGATGTTCGTGAGGTAGACGAAGGGCACCGCCGTCCCGCCCGCGCTGTTCCCGATCAGCACCTGGACCGTGGTCTGGTACGCCCGGATCGGCACCTGCACGCAGCGCCCGGCGGACTCCTCGGTCAGTGTCCCGCTGATCGTCGCGCCGACCGTCGGGCAGATCGTGTTCGACACGCCCCGTTCGCCGAGCCACCAGGTGTCCACCCGGTAGGCCACCGGCCAGACGGTCGCCGACACGAACGACGACCAGATGATGATCCGGTAGGAGTCCGAGCCGGTGACCCGGCACGGCTCGTTGGCGTAGCAGCCGGTGATCTCGTTGCCGGCGCCGTCCAGCACCGCGTACTGCATGCCCGAGCTGCTGGCGCGCACCCCGATCCAGAAGTTGCCGCTCCCGGAGTCGGTGATCCGGACGCAGCGGACGTCGTCGGCCGCGCCGACCGTGCCGCTCACCGGGGCCCCACCGACCACGGTGGACTCGGGCGTGTCGCAGTTCGCCGTCGCCACCCCGGCGTCCTTGCGGCTGAGCCGGTACGCCGGGGTGCTGCCGGTCCGGTGCGTCACCACCGCGGTGTACGCCTGACCGTCCACGAGACGGCACCGGGCGAGCTTCGCCGTGGTGCTCTCCAGGTACCCGCCGCAGATCTCGGTCCCGTCCCGGTCCAGCACGGAGATCCCGGCGACGGAGAGCAGGGTGCCGACCCGGGCGATGCTGAACAGCTCGGTGTCGGCGTGTGCGTCCGCCGGGATCGCGTAGCAGCTGACGAACCGGTCCGGGTGACCGCCGACGAGCACGCCACCGGTCGCGCCGATCGCGTCGAGCGGCAGCGCTTCGCAGCCGGTGAGCTCCTGGTCGGTCCGCTGCACGGCGAACAGGTAGGAGCCGGCGCCCGGCCCGGTGATCAGGACCCGGTAGGGCGCGGGACCGGTCAGCTCACAGGTCCCGTACGAGCAGACCTGGGTACCGTCCGCGTCGACCACGGTCCAGTCCGGGTCCTGGACGCCGCTGGAGTTCCGCGGCACCAGCATCTCGATCGTCGCGCCGGCCGGGCTGGGCAGTTCCAGGCAGTCGACCTCGCCCGCCGCGGCGAAGGAACCTCGGTAGGCGTCCTCGGAGTACCCCTGGTCGCCGACCGCCACGCAGGTCGCGGGGTCGACGTCGACGGCCGGTTCGGCACGAGCCGGTCCGGCCGGGAGAACCGCGACCAGGGCGGAGAGAAGAAGCAGGGTGGCGCGCACGTTCCTCACTTCTTGACCTTGACGCCGGCGCTGGTGGCCCGGCCGTCGGTGTGGCCCGCCCGCTTGGCGATCACCACGACGGTCAGCTTCCTACCGATCCAGGCCTTCTTGAGCTTCAGCGAGGACGCCGTGGCACCCTTGATGACCTTGCCGTTCAGCCGCCACTCGTAGCGGTACGAGTCCGCCTTCGGCGACCAGGTCCCGGCCGAGACCTTCACGGTCTTACCGGCCCTCACCGACCCGGTGATCTTCGGAGCCTTGGTGGCCTTCGGCGCCGTGCCGTACCCGACCGTCACGGCGGCCGACGTCGCCGCGGTGTTCTGGTATCCGCTGCGGCGGGCCGTCACGGTCACCGCGAGGCGCTTGCCCCGGTACGCCGCCGGGATCGTGTACGACGCCCCGGTCGCCCCCTTGATCGCCGTGCCGTTCGCGGTCCACTGGTAGGTGTAGGCGGCCGCCGCCGGCGAGAACGTCCCGGTGGCCGCCTTGACCGTCGACCCGACCCGCACCGTGCCACCGACCGACGGGGCCTTGGTGACGGTGAGACGCGGCGCCGGGTTCACGGTGACCAGGCCCGCCACCCGCGCGGTCCGCGAGGCGGACGAGTACGACACCCCGCTCACGTCCCAGGCGCCCGCCGCCGCGGCGGTCAGGTCCACCTCGGCGGTGAGCACCTGCCGGTCCCCGGAGACCGTACGCACCACCGCGGGGATCGCCGCGTACCCGGCCCGGGTCAGCGACACGGTGTCCCGCAGGTGCAGCGAGGTACCGAAGAGCGTGATCGTCGCCTTCCCACCGGCCGCCACCGTGATCGGCGAGTAGCCGGTGAGCGTGTACTGCGCCCCGTCGCAGAGGCCGGTCGCGCAGGTCGCGGTGGCCTGGAAGACGGCATCGTCGCCGACCAGCGCGAAGAGGGCGGACCCGATCGACGTGGTGCCGGCCGTGCAGAGGTGGCCGCCGGTCACCGCCGGGCACGCGGCGACCGTGCCGTCCGGGCTGATCAGGTACGGCGTCGCCGCGCCCACCCCGGTCACCTGGAACGCGTCACCGGGCGCCACCGGCACCCGCAGGCAGTACGCCCGGTCCGCCGCGGTCAGGGTCCCGCTCACCGGGCCGAAGCCGTACGCCGTCGAGTCGGTGGGCGTCGCACAGTCGCCGCCGGTCGCCCAGGTGTCCACCGCGTACCCGGTCGCCGCACCGGCGGTCAGGAAGAACTCGGTCGGCCCGTTGAGCGCGCACTCGCCGTTGAGGCAGAGCCGCAGGTCGCCGTCGGCGTCGAAGTAGCGCAGGTACGTCGTGACGCCGCTCGGGTGCGTCCGGAGCCAGGCCGCACCGGTCCGGTAGCACCGGACGTCGCCCGGCGCGGTCAGCGTCCCCACGGTGGCGACCCCGCCGAACGCGGTGGAGGCCGGCGACTCGCATCCGGTGCCGGTCGCGTCCACGTGGGTGAGCCGGTACGTCCCGGAGTTGATCGCCGTGTAGATCACCACGGTGTACGGCTGGTCCCCGCTCATCGCGCAGCCACCGGCGGCGAAGGCCGCCGTCGTGACGGTGCAGACCCGCTGCCCGGCGGAGTCGTAGACGCGGTATCCGGCGGACCCGCCGCCCGCGATCCGGGTCAGTGTGAAGAGCTCGCGGCCGGCGAACTGTCCGGCCGGGACGGTCAGGCAGGTGATGTACTCCTCGCCGGGGAACGCGACCGTGGCCCCGCCCGGGTTCCCGAAGGAGCCCTGCGGCGCCACCGTGGCGCACCCGGTCGGTCCGGTGGTGTTCTGGACCGCGAGCCGGTAGTCCCCCGGCACCGGGTCGTCGTCGTTGGTGACCAGCAGCCGGACCGGCTCGTCACCGGTGATCCGGCAGCCCGCGCCGGTGATCAGCCCGGACGAGTTGGTGCAGCTCGTCGGCCCGGACGGGTGGACCAGGCGCAGCACCGGCCAGGTCTGCCGGTCGTGTTCGGCGAGCGCGACGTGGAAGTAGCCGGAGGTGCTGGGCAGCTCCAGGCAGTCGACCTCGCCCACCGCGCCGATCGTTGCGCGGTACGCCCCGGTGCTGAAGCCCTGGTCGCCGATCGCCGTGCAGCCCTCGGCCGCCGTGGAGACCAGGGTGGTGGCGAAGTCCGCGCCGGCCGACTCGACGATCAGGTAGTGGCTGCCCGCGGTCAGCGCGCAGTAGTACGCCGAGCACCGCAGGGCGCCGTCGGCGTCGTAGAGCGCACTGCCCAGCAGCTGGTTCGCCGCGTCGTACGCCTTGATCAGGTAGGTGCCGGCCGGCACGTCGAGCCGACGGCAGGTGCCCCCGGCGAGGGCACCCGCCGGGGCGGCACCGAAGGTGCCCGGTGTCACGACCGGGCAGTCGGCCGGAATGGTGACGGTGGCGGCCGCGGCCGCCGGTGGCGACTCGGCGGCGATCCCGACGAGTCCACACACGATGATCAGTTGGGCTGCCAGGGCAGCCTTCCACCGGCTCACGACGCCTCCCCCGCGTACACGTCCAAGTCGGAGGATCGTGTCACGCGGGTCGATGACCGCCTATACGAGTTCCAGCATTCGGGAAGAAGCAGGTGATAGGCGGGTACGCAACCGTTCCGGCGTTAGAGCTGTGCGGCAGCTATGGCATCCTCTACTTCCGGAAAAATTGCGAAATATCGACTGAGGCCAACCGTCTTCATCAGCTGCGTGAGGAAGTCGTCGGCGCCCGCGAAGCTCAGCCAGCCACCGCGGGCCGCGATCACCTGCTTACTGGTGATGAAGGCGCTCAGGCCGACCGAGTCGCAGAATCTCAGACCGGTGAGGTCGACGACGATGCGTGGGACCGGGCGCTCCAGCAGGTCGGCGAGGGTCGTGTAGAGCCGGCCGGCAGTGTCCGCGTCGAGCTCGCCGCGGAGGTGGAGCACGGCGACATCGCATCGGTGGTCGGTGACTGAGGCCTGCATGGTTGATCGCTTCCTTGCCCTTTGGATGGGCATTCAGGGTAGATCGCGAAGAATCGCGCACATCGGACCCTGCGTGCGTCGCGAACCGGCTTGACACACACGAAAGGGCCGGATCCCGATCATGGGATCCGGCCCTTTCGAGGCTGGCCGGGACAAGTCAAGCATTTGCGGCACAGCCGGGGGCTCCTGGCGCGAACTAGAGTTCGCGCCACCGCCAGCGTGGTCCGCGCCACGCGTCGGCCAGGATCATCGCTGACGCCCGGCCGGGACACTGCTGCACCTTCGACTTCCCCTCGGGGCCGCCCAGTTGGGCCTCGACCTCCCAGGTGCTGCCGTCGGTGCGGACGTAGACATCCCGGCGCTGGAGCCGGACGTCGCCATTCCACCAGTGATGCTCAACTCTCACATGACAAATCTAGGACATGCATCGACAGATCTGCGTAGGGCGATACTGCGAAAGTTTCTCGCCGCCCGGTCGGAACCGCATTGTCTGATCCGGTGTATTTGGCCCGCGTGACTTGCGCTACACCCGACATCTTTGGGCCGTCCATGATTGACTACTCTGCGTACATCCAGCCTGTGAACTGCGACGAAACGCTCTCGTTACAAGAACGACTCTGATCATGGAGAACAGCCGAACGGACTAGGTCACGAATGACCGCCCGGGCGACCCCGACTCAAGGCACACAGAGTGACGGATGAGACGAAAGAAAACAAGAGAGCCCGGTCCGTGATGGACCGGGCTCTGTTGGCGGTGGCGGCGGGATTTGAACCCGCGGAGGGCGTAAACCCTCACACGCTTTCGAGGCGTGCTCCTTAGGCCACTCGGACACACCACCGGGAAGTACGTTACCCGACGCCTCGGCACGCTCTCCACCGGGTTACCCATAACCCAGCGCGACCGTGCTGACCTGGCAAGATCGACCGCTAGGAACGAAACGAGACGGAGAACTGCATGAGCGTGCACATCGGCGCGAAGCCCGGGGACATCGCCGAGCGGGTGCTGCTGCCCGGCGACCCGATGCGAGCGAAGTGGATCGCCGAGAACTTCCTCGAGGACGCGGTCTGCTACACGCAGGTCCGCGGGATGCTCGGTTTCACCGGTACCTACCAGGGCGAGCGGGTCTCGGTGCAGGGCTCCGGCATGGGCATGCCGTCGGCCTCCATCTACACCCACGAACTGATCAACGAGTACGGGGTGAAGTCGGTCATCCGGATCGGCTCCTGCGGCGCGCTCGCGATGGACCTGCAGCTCGGTGACGTGATCGCCGCGATCGGCTCGTCGACCGACTCCAACATGAACCGCTACCGCTTCGAGGGTGTCGTCGACTACGCCCCGGTGGCCGACTTCGGCCTGCTGCGGACCGCGGTCGAGGCGGCCGAGGCGCAGGGCACCCCGATCCGGGTCGGACCCATCATGGCCGGGGACGTCTTCTACAACGACCGCCCCGAGCTCTACGACCGGCTGGCCGACTACGGCGTGCTCGCGGTCGAGATGGAGTCCGCCGCGATCTACACCATCGCGGCCCGCTACAAGGTCAAGGCGCTGACCATCCTGACCGTCAGCGATCACATCAAGACCGGCGCCGCGATGGACTCCGCGCAGCGCGAGAAGGGCTTCAGCAACATGGTCAAGATCGGTCTGGCCACCGCCATCGCCTGACCCAGCCGTGTGGGGATTCCGGGTGCGGAGCGCGCCTGGGATCCCCCCGCACGGCGGGCTAGCGGAAGAAGTCGCGGAGCAGGGCGGCGCACTCGGGTTCCAGCACCCCGGCGTACACCTCGGGCCGGTGGTTGAGCCGGCGATCGCGGACCACGTCCCAGAGCGATCCGACCGCACCGGTCTTCGGCTCCCAGGCCCCGAAGACCAGAGTCGACACCCGGGCCAGCACCAGCGCCCCCGCGCACATCGTGCACGGCTCCAGGGTGACCACCAGGGTGCAGCCCTCCAGCCGCCACTCGCCGTGCTTCGCCGCGGCCCGGCGCAGCGCCAGGATCTCGGCGTGCGCGGTGGGATCCCCGGAGAGCTCCCGCTCGTTGCCGGCCGCGGCGAGCTCGGCGCCGTCCGGCCCGAGCAGCACCGCGCCGACCGGCACGTCCCGCGCCGAGGCGGACGCCACGTCGAGCGCCCGCCTCATCCACTGTTCGTGCTGCTCCCGGCGTATCACGCCTCGCGCAGCTCCTCCATCTCGTCACCACAGCCGATCTTCTGGCAGATCTCCGCGGTGACGTCGGAGGGCAGCATGCCCTCCATGCCACAGAGCGCCAGCAGCCGCTGCGCGCTCACCCCGAGGTCGGCGAGCAGCTCGGCGTCGCCGACCGGATCGATATCCGGGTCGACCGGCTGTTCCTCGTCCTCACCATCGTCCCCGGCGGCCAGGTCGTCGACCCCGACGGCCGGGGTCTCCACCTCGCCGAGCAGTACCGACCCGATCCGCGACTCCTCGGCGAAGCCCGAGTCGGAGCCGAAGACCCGCAGGTCCTCGGCCTCGTCCAGTCGCAGGATCGCGAGGTACTCGTCATCGCTCTCGACGAACAACAGCGCCAGCTCGGCGTCCGGCTCGGCATCCCGTAGCGCGTCCACCACCTCGTCGATGTCTGCCAGGCCCGAAAGGTCCAGCTCCGACGCCATCCACCCGTTCTTGCCACGGGCGACGGCGGCAGCGAAAATCGACACGATTCCCCCAACGCGACTCTAATCCTCAGCGCCTGACGGTAGCGGGTGGGAAGGCGGGCGTATCGCGCCACGCCCTACTGAGACGTAAGGGTCAGTTGACCAGGCGGCGACGCGTGGCGATCAGCTCGCGGAGACGCATGCCACGCAGTCGCTGCGGGGTGGTCAGCTCACGCGCGGATTTCGCGTGGGCCAGAGCCGCCAGCAGCTCCAGACGGCGACGGCAGCGATCCGGATCGAGCCGCTGCGATGAGGGGGCCATGGGCCGAGAGTGACAAGGCGCCCGGCGTTCGTCAAGGGTCGATGCCTACTTCGGCAGACCCCGTTCGGACCGCGATCGAGACCCTACGCGCGGTGGCCGGCACCGGATGATCACCACAGCGGCCAGTCGTACGTCCCGATCCAGCGGGCGGCCACGAACGCCATCGACACCGAGAGGCCGAGGCCCGCCGCGATCGACACCCCGACCGCCACGCCACGGTCCCCGAACGCCGCCAGGACCAGCGCCACCAGCCAGGCGCTCACCGCGGCCGCGATCGTCCACCACGCGTACGACGCCAGGTCCCGCCCCAGGCTGCCGAAGAGGATCAGCCAGAGCGCGGCGGAGAGGATCCCGCTGAGCACCGAGCCGGCCATCACCGGGTGCGGTTCCCGGTAGATCGGCCGTGGCGGCAGCCCGCTGTAGAACCCGGGCGGCGGCTCGGGCCAGGTGCCTCGAGGGTCGGCCATGGGTGCTCCTTCCGGTTCCTCGGTGCAGCGTATCCGGCCGGTCACCGGAACGGCCCATTTGGCGGCGGGTACCACGCCCATCGACACGGCATGCCAGGATGGCGCGGTGCGTCTATCCCGTACCCTCACCAGCCTGACGTTGGCGGCCGTCTGCCTGGGCTTCGCCGCGACCGGCGCCGGATCCATCTCGGCGTCCGCGACGGAGCGGCAGCAGTACGTGCACCCCGCCTCCACCGCCACCGTGAACGTGGCCAGCACCAGCACGACGAAGTACGTCTTCCCGGTCGACGCGAAGAACGTGTCCTGGCACAAGACCCACTCCGGCTACAAGGCCACCGACATCTTCGCCGCCTGCGGCTCCCGCGTGGTGGCGACGACGACCGGCGTGATCCTCGAGGTCAGCCGGGTCGACAAGTACAAGAAGGGGATGAAGGACGGCCCCTACAACGGCGGCAAGTTCGTCTCGATCCTCGGTGACGACGGCGTCCGCTACTACGGCTCGCACCTGAAGAGCGTCACCAAGGGCATCAAGGCCGGCGTCCGGGTCAAGGCCGGTCAGCTGGTCGGCAAGGTCGGCCACACCGGCAACGCGAGCGGCGTCTGCCACCTGCACTACGGCATCTCGCCGGCGTGCGCCAAGACCGGCGACTGGAAGGTCCGGCGCGGCGTCGTCTGGCCGTACTCCTACCTCGCGTCGTGGCGCAAGGGCAACCAGAAGAGCCCGGTCGCCGCCGTCAAGAAGTGGAACAAGACCCACAACTGCAAGGCCTGAGTTCTCCCGTACGACCGAAACGCGGGGCCCGCCCGACAGGACGGGCCCCGCGTCGTGTCAGAGTCGACGCGTGCGGATCGCTCTGTTCGGACTGGGCCTCATCGGCGGCTCCCTGCTGCGTGCGCTCGCGGCGGCGGGTCACGAGGTGACCGGTTTCGACGCCGACCCGGCCACCCGCGAGCTGGCCCGGGCGGCGGGTTTCCGGATCGCGGACACGCCCGCGGCGGCACTCGAGGGCCGGGAGTGCGCGGTGCTGGCGGTGCCGCTGACCGTACTGCCGGACGTGCTCCCGGAGCTGACGGGCTTCGACGGCCTGGTGACCGACGTCACCTCGGTGAAGAACCCCGTCCGGGTCCTCGCCGCCGAGCACGGCCTGCGGCGCTTCGTCGGCGGGCACCCGATGGCCGGCACCGAGTCCTCCGGCTTCGCCGCCGCCGACCCCGAACTGTTCCGCGGCGCGGTCTGGGTGCTGGCCCTGGAGCCGCACGAGACCTCCCTGGACGACTGGCTCACGCTGGCCCGCCTCTACACCGGGCTGGGCGCCCGCGTCGTACCGGCCACCGCCGCCGAACACGACACCGCGGTCGCCCGGATCAGTCACGTACCCCATCTTCTGGCCGCAGCCCTCACCCTCAGCGCGGAGGATCCGCTGGCCATCAGCCTGGCTGCGGGATCCTTCCGGGACGGAACACGGGTGGCGGCGACCCGTCCCGAGCTGACCGCGGCGATGTGCGCAGGCAACTGGAGCTCGGTCCACCGCGAGCTGGACGCCCTGATCGGCGACCTGCGGCAGATGGCAGACGCCCTGACGTCGGCCGACCCGGTAACGGCGCTCATGCCGATCCTCACACTCGCCAGCACTCAGCGCCGCTCCTGGCCTCCGGCGCCGGGCACGAGCGAGTCGATCACGGCGGACGTCCCGGCGCTGCTGGCGCTGGGACGGTCCGGCGGATGGGTGACTTCGGTGGACGAGACCGGTCTTTCGACAATGCGGCCGGAACCTGACCGCTAATCCTCCTAGCGTTCTCCGTGACGACGAACGAACGTGACGGCGAACGAAGGAGAACGGCATGCCCGGTCAGGTCGGCCCCATCGACTCCGAGCAGGAGGGCCTGCTCGCCTACCTAGCCCAGATGCGTTACGTGCTCAAGCTGACCGCACACGGTCTCACCGAGGAGCAGTTACGCGCCGCCCCGAGCGCCAGCCCGCTGAGCGTCGGCGGGCTGATCAAACACTGCGTCAGCACCGAGGAGAACTGGATCTCCACGGTCCGCGGCGGCGACCAGAAGCCGGACTTCGCGGCGTACCAGGAGAACTTCGCGCTCGCGGACGGCGAGACGATCGAGGACGTCTTCGCCCGCTACGACCGCGCCGCCACGGAGACCGAGAAGACCGTCACCGAGATCGACGACCTCGGGTACCGGATCCCGGTCGACCACTCGGTGCCGTGGAACAGCAAGGAGATGGACCACTTCACGCTGCGCTACATCCTGCTGCACCTGATCCAGGAGACCGCCCGGCACGCCGGGCACGCGGACATCATCCGCGAGACGGTGGACGGCGCGACCGCGTTCCCGCTGATGGCCGCCGCCGAGGGCTGGCCGGAGACGCCCTGGCTGAAGCCCTGGATCAAAGACTAGAGCTTCTCGCCGCGGTCCAGGCGGATCACGCGGCGGTCGGTGACGATGGCGGTCACCAGGTCGTACGGCGTCACGTCGAAGGCCGGGTTGACCGCCTCACTCCACCCGGTCACCTCGGCCGAGCCCCGGTCCTCGATCTCCACGTGGACGCCGGCCGGGGTGTCCGTGTCGACCGTCGACTCCGGTGCCACCACGATGAACGGGATGCCGGCCCGGCGGGCGCCGAGCGCGTGCGCGTACGTCCCGATCTTGTTGATCACATCGCCGTTGGCGCAGATCCGGTCGGCGCCGAGGATCACGCCGCCCACCTCGCCCCGGGCCATCAGGAACGGGCCCGCCGAGTCGACCGCCACCCGGTACGGCACACCCCAGCGGCCCAGCTCCCAGGAGGTCAGCCGGGCACCCTGCAGCAGCGGCCGGGTCTCGCTGGCGATCACCCCGGCCAACTGCTCGCGCCGGTGCAGTTCGCCGAGCACGCCGAGCGCGGTCCCGACGGTCACCGCGCAGAGCCCGCCGGTGTTGCAGTGAGTCAGCATCGTCGGCCGTGGCCCGCAGAGTTCGACCACGAGGTCGGCGCCGCGGTAGGCCATCGACGTCGAGGCGGCGATCTCCTCGTCCCGGATCGCGCAGGCCGCGGCGAGCACCGCGTCCGGGCCGAGCGGCAGCCGCGCCGCGGTCCGCCGGGCGCCGCGGGCCAGGTTCACCGCGGTCGGCCGGGCGCTCTCGATCCTCCGTACGGCCCGGTCCAGCGCCACCGGATCGTCCGCGTGGATCCTCGCGGCCAGGGCCACGCCGAAGGCCCCGGCCACACCGAGGGCCGGCGCACCCCGGACCGCGAGGGACTGGATGGCGGCGATCAGCTCGCCCACCGTGTGCAGGCGGAGCACCCGCTCCTCGGCGGGGAGCACGGTCTGATCGATGATCTCGACGGCGCCGTCCACCCAGTCAATCGTCCGCATAGGTTCGGAGCCTAGGTGTTTCTAGGCCTCGCCGCGCTCCTTGAGGCTCTCCAGGATCTCCCGGAGGACGTCGTCGCTCTTGCCCACCTTGCTGGCGGTCCAGCGCTCCTCGATCGACACGGTCTGCCCGTCGTGCAGGGTCAGCTCGGCCCGCAGCGGCGTACTCCGGCCGATCTCGACGGTCTTGACCTGCTCGAAGGCGATGTAGCGGTTCCATGTCGCCAGGTCGTCGGCCTTCGTCGACTGGAGCAGCGCGACCACCCGCTTGTCGCCGTCGTCGGTCGACTTCGGCGCGGGCACCACGACCAGGCCCCGGTCCAGCAGGATGACGTCGGCGTGCCCGCCGTCGACCTTGGCGTTCGGGATGGCCCCGAGCACGTCGGCCCCGCTCGCGGTCGCCCGGGCCTGCACCACCCGGGCGTGACCCACCTCGATGCCGAGCTCGGCGAGCCGCGCCCGGCCGTCCGCCAGGCTCTCCGGCGCCGCGAGCGACCGGGCCACCTCGGCGAAGTCGACCGGCTCGCCGTCGGATCCGACCAGCGCGGCCGGCTTCGACCAGGAGTGCTGCCAGCGGGCCGTGCCGGACCGGATCGCGGCGAGCCCGACCAGGTCGTCCAGCACGCCGGCGAAGGCGACCGCGGCCTCCTCACGGGTGGCCCGCGGGAAGAACTCGGCCGCCAGCTCGCCCAGCCGGCCCGCCTCGACCAGCGCGAGCACCTCGGCGAGACCGGCCTCGGGTACGCCGGAGAGACGGGCCGCCGAACGGAAGATCCGGTCGGCGCGGTTCTGCATGGTGAGCGTCATCGAGGCGGCGGTGAAGTCCGGCCAGGGCAGGACGGTACGCGTACCGAAGTCGACCACCTCGGTCTGCAGCTCGCGGGCCGCGCCGTCGATCGAGGGCAGCAGCACCCGGGCCGCCCGCCCGTCCGGGGTGTGCGCGCTCCGCGGGGCGGCCCGCATCGCGGCGATCCGGTCGGCCGGCGCCGGGTGGGTGTCCCAGCGGGACGTCTCCCCCTCGGGCTCCTGCTCGCGCAGTTCGGCCAGCTCGTCGCCGCGGGCCGCCCAGAGCTCGGCGAAGCCGCCGAAGACGTCGTCCGGCGCGTACCCGAGCTTCCAGCCGTACCCGATGTAGTTGCCGAAGTAGAAGTCCCAGGCCGCGTCGATCACCGGCAGCTCGCGCATGGTGCTGGTGGCGGCGTCGAGGCCGGCCACCCGGACCGAGGCGAGGTCCGCCTCCAGCTCCTGCCGGCGCCCGACCGCGTTGCTGACCAGGCGGTAGAGGTAGCCGTAGCCCTTGAAGACCCAGCCGAAGACGTTCCACCTACCGACGCCGCTCAGCGTCTCGTACATGGCGAGGCGGCCCCGGTACGCCACCGCGCCCAGCCGGGTGTGCGAGCCGGAGTAGTGGCCCAGCTCGTGGGCGAGCACCGAGCGCATCTGGTCGACCGTCAGGGTCATCACCAGCGGCACACCGAGGTAGAGCCGTCGGACGCCGCCGATCAGGCCGAGCAGCCGGGTGTCCTCGCTGACCGCGGCGTTGACCTCGGGCACCAGCCGGATCTCGTCCGGCGCCCGGGTGCCCACCTCGGCGGCGAGCTCACCGACGGTCTGCCAGAGCTCGGGCGCCTGCTCGGGTGTGAGGAGCAGGCCGTGCGGCCGGCCGGGCCGGTGCCGGATCGCCCGCCAGAGGCCGGCCAGCACCGCGCCGACCGCGGCGATCAGCAGCCAGATCAGCTTGACCGCGCCGGCGCCGTGCATGTGGATGGCGATCTCGACGACCAGCCAGCCCACCAGGGCCAGCTGCAGGAGACCGAGAACATAGAAACCGACCAGCATCGCGACCGAAACGGCAGCGCGCAGGGCAGTGGACATCGTGGTGTTCCTCCCCGTTTATCCGTCCATTCCGCGCGGACGGCGAACGGACCATACCGACGTGAATATTCGCTGGGCAACTCCCTTTGGATCTTCATCGGACATGGGCGCTAATTGATTTATTCGCCCCGATTCCGCCATTGGTCCGCTCTTGCGGGCTTAGTCTGGCCGCATGGCCCCTCGCGATCCGGTCGCCGATCTCCGGAGAATCGCCTTTCTGCTGGAAAGGGCGAACGAGGCGACATATCGGGTACGCGCCTTCCGTTCCGCCGCCGCGACCGTCGCGACGACACCGCACGAGGAACTGACCGCCCGGGCCGCCGCCGGCACGCTGGCGAAGCTGGCCGGGATCGGCGAGGTCACCGCGCGCTGCGTCACCGAGTCACTGGCCGGCGAGGAGCCCGTCTACCTGCGCCGCCTGCTCAGCACCGAGGGGACCGACCTGCCGGGCGCCGCCGCGACGCTGCGGTCCGCGCTGCGCGGCGACTGCCACGTGCACTCGGACTGGTCGGACGGTGGCTCGCCGATCGAGGAGATGGCCCTGGCCGCCGCCGAGATCGGCCACGAGTACTTCGTGCTCACCGACCACTCGCCGCGGCTCACCGTGGCCAAGGGCCTGACCGCCGACCGGCTGCGCCGCCAGCTCGACCACGTCGCGGCGCTGAACGAGCAGCTCCCGGCGGGTTTCCGGATCCTCACCGGCATCGAGGTGGACATCCTGGAGGACGGCTCGCTGGACCAGGAGGACGAGCTGCTGGCCCGGCTCGACGTGGTGGTCGGCTCGGTGCACAGCAGGCTCCGCGACGACGCGGCCCGGATGACCCGGCGGATGGTGACCGCGATCGCGAATCCGCATCTGGACGTCCTCGGCCACATGACCGGCCGGAAGATCGCGGCCCAGGGCGCGGGGGACGCCGCGCACCGCACCGCCCGGACCCGCCCGCCGAGCACCTTCGACCTGGAGAAGGTGCTGGCCGCCTGCGTGGCGCACGACAAGGCCGTCGAGATCAACTCCCGGCCGGACCGGCTGGACCCGCCGAAGCGGATGCTGACCGTCGCGGTCGAGGCCGGCTGCCGGTTCAGCATCGACACCGACGCGCACGCCCCGGGCCAGCTGGACTGGCTCGGCAACGGCTGCGAGCGGGCCGCGCTCTGCGGCGTCCCCGCCGACCGGTTGATCAACAGCTGGCCCGCGGAGCGCCTGCTGGAGTGGACCGCGAGCCACTAGACGCCGGCCTCGCCCGCGTTCGGGGCGGATCCTTACAAATTCCGGACCGTTTTGGCACCCGATGTCCCGTAGGGTTCGGCCGTGGGACGAATTGACGAACTCGCCAACCGATATGTCGACGATTGGGCCGAGCTCAATCCGACCGGCGCCACCGCCGTCGGCATCTCGGGTTACGACGACAAGACCGACGACCTCTCCCCGGAGGGCTTCGCGGCCCAGGCGGAGCTGATCCGCCGTACCGTCAACGAGCTCGACGTGACCGAGCCGGAACACGAGGCCGAACAGGTCGCCAAGGAAGCCATGATGGAGCGGCTGGGCCTGGAGCTGGCCCGGTTCGACGCCGGTTTCACCGCCACCGAGGTGAGCGTCATCACCAGCGGCCTGCACGGGCTCCGGATGGTGTTCGACGTGATGCCGACCGAGGGTGAGGAGGCGGTCGCCAACATCGCCGCCCGGCTCAACGCCTTCCCCAAGGCCCTCGACCAGTATCGCCGCACCCTGCTGGAGGGCGCCGACAAGGACCTGGTCAGCGCACGGGCCCAACTGCTCGCGGTGGCCGAGCAGTGCGACGCGTGGACCGACCCGGACCGGGACGACTTCTTCGCGGGCCTGGCCGGCCGGCTGGAGGCGGACGGCGCGCTCGCCACCGAACTGCGCCGGGGCGCCGCCGCGGCCACCGCGGCCACCAGCGACTTCGGCCGCTTCCTCCGCGAGGAGATGGCGCCGCGCGGCCGGGAGAAGGAGGCCGCCGGGCTGGAGCGGTACGAGCTGGCCTCGCAGTACTTCCTCGGCGCCAAGGTCGACCTGACCGAGACGTACCTCTGGGGCTTCGCCGAGCTGGACCGGCTGGAGCGGGAGATGCGCTCGGTCTCGGCCCTGATCGCCGGCTCCGGCGCCACCGTCGACCAGGCGGTCGCCGTCCTGGACGCCGACCCGGCCCGCAACATCCCCGGCAAGGAGGCGTTCCGGGACTGGATGCAGGCCCTCTCCGACCGGGCCGTCGCCGAGCTCAACGGCAAGCACTTCGACATCGAGCCGCCGGCCCAGAAGCTGGAGTGCTGCCTCACCCCGACCAGCGACGGCGGCATCTACTACACCGGGCCGAGCGAGGACTTCTCCCGCCCGGGCCGGATGTGGTGGGCCGTACCGGAGGGGCAGGAGACCTTCTCCACCTGGCGCGAGGTGACCACGGTCTACCACGAGGGCGTACCCGGGCATCACCTGCAGGTGAGTCAGAGCCTGATCCGGGCCGACCTGCTGAACCGCTGGCAGCGGCTGCTCTGCTGGTGCTCCGGCCACGGCGAGGGCTGGGCCCTGTACGCCGAGCGTCTGATGGACGAGCTGGGCTACCTCACCGATCCGGGCGACCGGCTCGGCATGCTGGACGGCCAGGCGCTCCGGGCGGCGCGGGTGATCGTCGACATCGGCATGCACCTCGAACTGGAGGTCCCCCGGGACAACCCGTTCGGCTTCCACCCGGGCGAGCGCTGGACCCCGGAGCTGGGCTGGGAGTTCCTGCGGGCGCACACCCGGATGCCGGATGAGGTGCTCCGCTTCGAGTGGAAGCGGTACCTCGGCTGGCCGGGGCAGGCGCCCTCGTACAAGGTCGGTGAGCGAATCTGGCTCCAGGCACGCGACGACGCAAAGATTCGTAAAGGGAGTGATTTCGACCTCAAGAGCTTTCACCGGGACGCGCTGAACCTGGGCTCGCTCGGCCTCGATCCGCTCCGGAAGGCACTCGCCAGAATTTGAGTCATTCGGGCCTCTCTTGTCTGAAATCGGGACGGAGAGGCCCGTCTTTTTGTATTGGATCAAATACGCTGCGTGATTTGTTGCCGCAGCGCGATTGGCCAGGCACCTTGCGTGGATATCGGCGTGGCGCGAATGTAACGAATCCGAAGTAGAACTCATATTCACGTCCCGCCCATGGTGTGGATACCATCTGCGCGGCACTTGCCACTCAGTTACCGGAACCCCCTCGGGCTCGTGATGCCCACCACAGCCCGAACCGGGTACAGCGAGGTGCGCAAAGCCGCGTATCCCCCGATCAGCCGAGCGAACTCTGACCCTTGGAAAGGGGTTACTTGAGGATTTCTCGGATAGATTGACCCGGATCGGTGTGCCCGCACGGCTACTTTCCGTAGCCACCCAATGGCCCATCGCGTGTGTGCATGGCGGAGGACGAAAGCAATGTCAGTCTCGGTGAACAGCCGGCGAACCCGTTTACGCTCCGCCCTCGCGGTGGTGCTGACGGTTCTGGTCCTGCTGCCGACCGCAGCGTTGTTCCTGCGTGTCCTGGAGGAGAACTCGAACCAGCGGGACGACATCAAGCTCGAGCAGCAGGGTGTCGAGTACCTCACCGCGCTGTCGCCCCTGATCAGCGCCCTCGCCGAGTCGCAGTCCTCGGCGCTGCAGGGCGTCGCCGCCGAGCCGGCCTCGCTGACCGCCGCGGTCTCCCGCGTGCAGGGCGTCGACGAGCGCCTCGGTGACACGCTCGGCACCAAGCAGCGGTGGAGCGACCTGGCTGCCAAGATCGCCAAGCTGCCCAAGGTGACCGGCGACTCGAACACCATCTTCACCGAGCACGTCGAGGTCGCCGACCTGACCCTCGCGCTCTACGAGGCGGTCCGGCAGAGCTCGGGGCTGAACCGCGACCCCGACGCCGACATCTGGTTCCTGCAGCAGACCGCCGCGGTCGAGATGCCGGAGACGGTCACCATGGTCAGCCAGATGGGTGACCTGGCGAACATGCTCGCCGCCGCGAAGAAGAGCCAGCAGGCCGCCCTCCGGATCAAGTTCGGCACCGCCGTCCAGCTGGTCACCGAGTCGGTCAACGAGCTGACCGACAACCTGCAGGAAGCGGTCGACGACACCAGCAGTTCCACCCTCAGCGGCAACCTGGTGAGCAACCTCGACTCGTTCCGCCGCGGTGTCGAGGCCGCCAACCGTGGCGCCAACCCGGGCGGCAATCCCGACGTCTCCACCCTGGTGACCGCGCAGAGCACGCTGCAGACCGCACTGAACGCACTCTCCGGCGTCACCCTCAAGGAGATCTCCGGTCTGCTCGACGACCGGTCGGACACGCTGACCTACCGGCAGTTCGAGGCGTACGCCCTGTTCGGCGTCGCGGTGATCCTGGTCTTCCTGGCCACCGTCTGGTCCCGCGGCCGCGGCCGCCAGACCGGCGGGCCGGGCGCCACCTCGAACGACCCGTCCCGCGAGGTCTCGGTGCAGGCCGACCGCGCCGCGGCACAGCCGTCCGGCGGCGGCACGTACGGGCAGCCGTCGTCGGCGTACGGCGACATCCCCAACTACGGTGACGGCGCCAACGGGCGGGAGCGTTCCGGTGCTCTTCGGTAAGTTCCGCATCCTGGGCAAGCTCGCCCTGCTGGTACTCGTGCCCCTTCTCGGCGTCCTGGCGCTGACGGTGCCGATCATCTACAACCGTATCGACGCGGCCCGTACGGCCGGCGCCACCTCGGACACCGTCCAGCTGGCCACCCGGGTCAGCTCGGCCATCCTGGAGCTGCAGGAGGAGCGTCTGCTCTCGGTCGGCTTCCGGCTCGGCCTGGTCGACAAGCCCACCCTGGTGGTGCAGAGCGCCGAAGCGGCCGACAAGGTCGCCGGCCTGCTGAACAGTGAGATCGAGCTGCCGTCGGCGCTGCGCCGCGCGGTCATCCTGGCCGGCAAGCTGAACAGCACCCGGGCCAACGTGCTCAGCTACTCGATCACCGCGCCCGACGTCGTCGACGACTTCACCAACGTGATCACGCCGATCATCGACGGCCTCGGGCTCAGCGACCACGCCGACCTGACCACCGGCGTCGGCCAGCAGGTGTACGCCCTGGAACGCTCGATGCGCTCCGACGACCTGATCAGCCAGGCGGCCTGCTACCTCGCGATCGCCGTGGTGAACAAGTCGAACCCGAAGACCAGCAGCCTGCTGCTGAGCGAGTTCTCCTCGACGTTCGCCCAGGTCACCGCGATCATCACGTCGTCCAAGGGCTACTTCACCGACTCGCAGTACAAGCTCTACCTGAGCACCCAGGAGGCGTTCCAGTCCCGGGTCGGCTCGGAGTTCACCAACGCGCTCTCCAGCAACCCGACGACCGCGCTGGCCAACCTCCAGATCAAGCGGCTCTTCCCGTCGCTGCAGTCCGTCATGGTCCTCGGTGGCTTCGTCGAGAAGCGCGTGGCCAAGGACGTGGACATCACGGTGACCAACAACCAGGAGAGCGCCATCCGGCAGGCGTCCTTCATCGGTGGCGGCGCGCTGCTGCTGCTGATCCTGGTGGTCACGCTCTCGATCTTCATGGCCCGTGCGGTCGCCCGGCCGCTGCGCCGTCTGACCGTCTCCGCCGACCGCATCGCCCGTGCCGCCGAGGCCGAGCTCGAGCGGGTGGCCGACGACGAGGCCGAGGCTCAGGTACGCCCGATCCGCCTCGACCCGGTCGACGTCGAGGCCCAGGACGAGATCGGCGACCTGGCCCGCGCGTTCGACCGGGTGCAGACCACCGCCGCCCGGCTGGTGGAGCGTCAGGTGCTCGGCCGCCGCAACGTCGCCCAGATGTTCGGGCACGTCGGACGGCGTACGCAGAACCTGGTCGGTCGTCAGCTCTCCCTGATCGACTCCCTGGAACGCCGGGAGACCGACAGTGACCGCCTCCGCGAGCTGTACCGCCTGGACCACATGTCCAGCCGTCTGCGCCGGAACGCGTCCGCGCTGGTCGTGCTCTCCGGTGGCGCCGGTGCGAACGAGCACATGGCACCGCTGCCCCTCTCCGACGTGGTACGCCTCGCCCTCGGTGAGATCGAGGACTACACCCGCGTCGAGGTGGACATCCCGGAGGAGATCGTCGTGGTCCCGGCCGTCCTGGCCGACCTGACCCTGCTCCTGGCCGAGCTGCTGGAGAACGCGACCACGTTCTCCCCGCCGCACACCACCGTCACGGTCTCCGCCGAGGAGCTGCGCGGCGGCGCCCGGGTCGCCCTCATCGACCACGGCCTGGGCCTGGCCCCGGAGCGACTGGCCGAGGAGAACGCCCGGCTGACCCGCCGTGAGCGCCTGGATCTGGCGCCCACCGAGGTTCTCGGCCTCTTCGTGGTCGGCCGTCTGGCCCGCCGGCACGGCATCGAGATCACCCTCACCGACACCCCGGACGGCGGTGTCACGGCCTGGATCGACCTGAGCCCGCAGCACCTGATCGCCCGGGTGGAGAGCCTGGCGGCCCCGGTCGCCATGTCCGCTCCGCAGCTCGCCCCGCCGGAGACCTCCCAGCGGATCGTCCAGCCGGTCTCGGCGCAGTACCCGGCCGCGCCGGTGAACGCGCCGGTCTCCTCGATCAGCGGCGCGCTGCGCGGCAACACCGCCGAGGTGGCGATCGCCAGCACCGCGGTCCGGACCGTCCCCGGCAGCCAGCAGCCGTTCGACCCGAACGTGCTGAACCGGGCCACCCGGACGCTGGAGTCGGTGCCGTCCTGGAACGCGTTCGGCCCGGGTCCGGTCGCCGGCCGCCCGGTCGAGTCCGACCCGTACGCCGGTCAGCCGGTCTACGACGCCGAGCCGGTGTACTCGCCGGGGATCGCGTACCAGGAGCCGAGCTCGCCGTACCGCCAGCCGGAGCCGGCGCACCCGTACGACTCGGGCATCCCGGTGGCCGGCCGCGTCCCGGCCGCACTGCCGGAGCTGCCCTCCGCACAGCCGACCGCGCCGGTGTGGAACGAGCCGGCGGCGGTCGTCCCCGCTCAGCCGGTCTGGAACACTCCGGCCCCCGCCGCCGTGGAGGCGCCGATGGCCGCAGCCGGCTACCCCGAGCCCGCACCGCAGCAGCGCGGCGGCGACAACGGCTACTCGAACGGCTCGGGCTACTCGCACGACAACGGCTACTCGGCCGCCGCGACCGCGATGCCGGCCGCGCCGGAGCCGGTCGTGACGCCCCGGCCGGACAACGCCGGCGCCCCGCTGCGCCGGCGTGTCCCGGGCAGCCAGCTGCCGGCGGACTCCGGTCCCAAGCAGCACGCCCCGGCGCCGTCGCAGGACGACGCGCTGGCCGCCCGCGCCGCGTTCGACGCGTTCGAGGACGGCGTCAGCCGTGCCCAGTCGCAGTGGGACACGGGCAACGCCGAGGTGGCGATGCCGGCGCCGATCGCGCCACAATGGAACGTCCCGGAGCCCGCTCCGGCGACGCAGTGGAATATCCCGGAGCCCGCTCCGGCCGCTCAGTGGAACATCCCCGAGCCGACCCCCACGGCTCAGTGGAACGTCCCCGCCCCCGAATCCGTACAGCAGCCGCAGTGGGACACGCCAGCGCCGGCGGCCGTCCCGGCTCCGCCCGCACCGCCTACCAACGGCGGTGGCGGTCTGACTCGTCGCGTACCGGGCGCCACCCTGCCCCGCGACGAGCCACACCAACCGATCCTCCCGCCGGCTCCGGCCCAGTTGGACCCGGAGGCGGCCCGAGCACTGATGGATCAGTTCGAGTACGGCGTCGCACTCGCTCTGAATGAAACTCAGCCACAACACGAGGGACAACCGCGATGACTTCCCCCTACCCCACCGCGCAAAGTCAGCTCAGCGCCGAAGCCAAAACCTTCAACTGGCTGCTCGACTCCTTCACGTCCGGTACAGCGGGCGTCATCGAGGCCATCGCTGTCTCCTCGGACGGTCTGCTGATGGCGATGTCCGCGATCAAGGACCGGCCCAACGCCGAGCGTCTCGCGGCGGTCGTCTCCGGTCTGACCAGCCTCGCGGGTGGTGCCGCCAGCTGGTACCGGCTGGGCGCGCTGAACCGCGTCATCATCGACATGGCCGACGGGTACCTCCTGGTCACCGCGATCAGCGCCGGCTCGGTGCTCGGCGTGATCGCCGACCGGACCGCGAACCTCGGCACCCTGGCGTACGAGATGACGCTCTTCGCGACGCGGGCCGGCGGCGCCCTGAGCCCGCGCCTCATCGCCGAGCTGAAGAACGCCGTTCAGCAATGACCTACCCGGACCCCGACGAACCGGTTGCTCCGGCGCGCCCCGGAGTCCGGCCCTTCCTGCAATCCGGTCCGAAGCACTCGACCGGCGGATACACCCCCACCGGGGAAAACCCGCCGGTCGAGACATCGACCAACACTCTGCGCCCGTTCGTCATCACGGCCGGGCGGACCGATGGAGGAGACCCCGACATCGGTATGGAGACTCAGGTGACGGTGGTGCAGGGTGCGCCGCCGTCCCGGCTTTCTCCGGAAACCAGGGCGATCGTGTCTCTCTGTCAGGAGAGCCCGATCTCTGTCGCCGAGATCTCCGCGCGCTTGAAACTGCATTTGGGCGTGGTTCAGATCCTGGTCGGGGACCTGCGCGCCACCGGTCAGGTGGACGTCCACGTGCTGGAAAACGACACCCCCGACCCCGAGACCATCATGCGAGTGATCCGTGGACTTCGATCCATCAGCTAACCGCGTCGTCGGTACCGCGCGCATACCCGGCGCACCCGCGCCCAAGAAGGCGCCGGTCCCGGTAAAGATCATCGTGGCCGGCGGCTTCGGGGTGGGTAAGACGACGACCGTCGGCGCCATCTCGGAGATCTCCCCGCTGACCACCGAGGCCGAGATGACCTCCGCGTCGGTGGGCATCGACAACCCCGGCCAAGCCACCATGAAGACCACCACCACGATCGCGATGGACTTCGGCGTCCTCACCATCGACCAGACGCTGAAGCTCTACATCTTCGGCACGCCGGGCCAGACCCGGTTCGCCTTCATGTGGGACGACCTCGTCAAGGGCGCGCTCGGCGCTCTCGTGGTGGTGGACACCAACCGCATCGACGACTGCTACCCCGCGGTCGACTACTTCGAGCGGGCCGGCCTGCCGTTCGTGGTCGGCGTGAACACGTTCAACGGCGAGATGGGCTACAACCTCGACGAGGTCCGCTGGGCTCTCGCCGTACGCGATGACGTTCCGGTGATCTCTTTCGACGCCCGTTTCCGTGCTTCTGTCCGGGACGCCCTGCTCGTGGTGCTCGACCAGGCACTCGACAAGGCGATCCGGATGAAGTCGTAGATTGTGCGGCGGGTCGCCCGGTTCACAGGATTCCCAAAAAGGCCCGGGAAGGGGCAGAGTGGGTAACCGGGCGACCGCGCGAGGAATGAGGACAGGGACGTGCGAGGCGGACTTGACGACGCGCTCGACAAGCTAGCCCGCCGCGACGAGTTGCGGAGGCGCGCCACCGGCGAGAGCCCGAGCACTCCGCCGGCGGTGACCGAGCTGGTCGAGGCGATCGCGGGAGTGGTCTCCCGCAACCCCCATCTGGGGGTCACGGTCGGCGTCGAGGGCGCCGGCGACCCGGTGCTGCTGCACTTCGCGTTCGTGGACGGCGTGGTCCAGGTGAACGCGGACAATCGGGTGGCGAACCGGGTGGCCGGGGAGACCGCGCCGCGGCACGCCGATTTCGACATCGATCCCGACGAGCCGGTCGAGGACGCCTACCAGCCTCCCGTCCGGCCGCCGTCGTCGCCACCGCCCCGGGGCAGTCACGACGACCAGGATCGGTTCGGCCCGACCGACTACGAGTACCACGAACCGGCCCCGGAACCCCCGACCGCGGAGCGCCCGTTCGTCTCGGCGCCGCGCTCGGCGCCTCCGGCTCCGGCTTCGGCCCCGCCGGCTACCCCGGCACCGCACCCGTTCGCCGCGGCGCCTCCTCCGGCCGTTCCGCACGCTTCTCATTCCCCGTACGCTCCACCGCAGCAGCACAGCCCGTACGCGCCGCCGCTGCAGCACCCCGAGCAGCCGCCGTTCGCCGCCCCGGCGCCGTTCACTGCTCAGCACGCCGAGCCGACGGCGCCGCCGGAGCCCCGGCCCACCCTGGAGCCGCTGGCGAACCCGATCCCGTTCCAGGCCGAGCGCCCGGAGGAGACCGAGCAGGCCGCCCGCCGCCTCGCCGCCATGCTGCGCAACGACCCCACCCTGCTCGACAACACCCAGCAGTAACCCGGCACTCCCGTCACGACCCGTCACTCCCCGGAGCGGCCGCCCTCAGGGTGGCCGCTTCTTCACTTTCCGTAACCGATCGACTTCGCGCCGTATAACTACGCTCCGCAGTCGCTCCATTGCGCCCCGAATTAGCTGCCAACCCCTACGAATCGGGCGATTCGCGTCCCGTTTCGCCCGGTCAGCGCCGCCTGAGATGTCTGGGATGGCCCTTTCGGACACTCTCCGACCCCAACCCGTTCGCCACCCTTGAGTGACGCTCCGTAGCACCTTAATGTCCTATTACGTCCGGGAGCGCGGCCCACCGCACTCCGGGATTCTCACTCCAAGTGACTGGGACGGGGGATGGCGATGTCCGCATCGAACGGCTGGCTCATCGCGATCGCGGGGTACGCGGTCCTGCTGGCCTGGCCGCTCTCCACTGTCATCCTGGTCTGGTTCGCGGTCCGGTACCGCGGCATCCACCGGGCCGCCGTCGTCAACCGGGCACTCGCCGGCGGCGGTGGACGGCCCCGGCACTTCTGGATCATCGTGCCGGCGCTCAACGAGGAGGCGGTCGTCGCCAACACGGTCACCGCGGCGCTCCGGCTCCGCGGCCCGGCGGGCACCCTGACCCGGGTCCTGGTGGTCGACGACGGTTCGGACGACCGTACGCCGGAAGTGCTCGCCGCCATCGACCACCCGCGCCTGCACATCATGCGCCGTGATCTGCCCGAAGCCCGCCAGGGCAAGGGCGAGGCGCTGAACGCCGCCTACCGCTTCATCGCCCAGCGCACCGCCCTGGACGGCGTCCGCCCGGAGCACGTGGTCCTCGGCATCATCGACGGCGACGGCCAGGGCAGCGACAACATCCTGGTCGAGGTCGGCCGGCTGATGGGCGACACCGCGGTCGGCGCGGTCCAGGTCCAGGTGCGCATCCGCAACCGCAACCGGCTCCTCGGCGCGGTGCAGGACCTGGAGTTCGGCGCGATCGTGGACGCCTGCCAGAACATGCGCGACGCGCTGGACACCGTCGGCCTCGGCGGCAACGGCCAGTTCAGCCGCCTCTCCACGCTGCTCGCCCTCGGCTCGGCACCCTGGTCCAGCTGCCTCGTCGAGGACCTCGAGCTGGGCCTGCGGATGCACCTCTCCGGCGTGGCCATCCGCTACACCTCGCGCGCCGCGGTTACCCAGCAGGCGGTGGTCGACATCCGCCGGCTCACCCGGCAGCGGACCCGCTGGGCGCAGGGCAACATCCAGTGCGCCCGCTATCTCGGCTCACTCTTCGCCTCCGGCAACATCGGCCGCACCAGCCTCGTCGAGATGCTGCACTACCTGGTCTCGCCCTGGGCCAACGCCGCGGTCACCGTGCTGCTCCTGGTGACCGGCGCGGCCGGTGCCGCCGGGCTGACCATCGGTCACCCGATCGCCGTCCTGCCCACCTGGGCGGCGCTGGCCGAGAGCCTCGGCGTCTGGCTGGTGGTGACCACCTTCCCGGGCCTGGTCTGGGCGCTCGTCCACAAGCACAAGCGCGGCGACGAGGCGATGCCGCGGATGCTGGTCGCCGCCCTCGCCTACCCCGCGTTCCTGCTCCTCGGCCTGGCCGCGACGTACCGCGCCATCGGTCGCCAGGCCAGCGGCCGCTCGGCCTGGGCCAAGACCGAACGCCTCGCCGAAGAGCCCCTCGCACTCGCTGCCTGAGCCCACACAGGCACCCCTTCCCTCACTCCCCCGGAGGAAGACCATGTCCCTTCAAAAGAGCACAGTTCTTCGCGAAGTACACCTGATCGGCGGCACCCGCCCCGAGGCCGTCAAGCTCGCCCCGGTCGCCGTCGCCATGCGCCGGGCCGGTCTGCTCACCCCGGTCCTGCTCGCCAGCGGCCAGCACCCCACGATGGTCACCCAGGCGCTCACCGCCTTCGGCCTGGAACCGGACATCACCCTGCACGTCGACCGCGCCTCCGGCACCCAGGCCGAGCTGCTCACCGTGATGATCCAGCAGCTCGACGAGCTCTGGTCGGTACGCACCCCGGCCGCCGTGATCGTCCAGGGCGACACCACCACCAGCCTGGCCGGCGCGCTCGCCGCGTTCTGGCGGCGCATCCCGGTCGTCCACCTCGAGGCCGGCCTGCGCTCCGGTGACCTGGAGTCGCCGTTCCCGGAGGAGGGCAACCGGCGTCTGGTCGCCCAGGTCGCGTCCCTGCACCTGGCGCCCACCCCGCTCGCCGCGATGAACCTGCTGGACGAGAAGATCCCGGCGTCCGACGTGCTGATCACCGGCAACACCGTGGTGGACGCGACGCTCGCGGTCGCCGCCCTGAAGCTGCCGTTCGAGAACCCGGCCGTCGCCGCGGCCCGGTCCGGCAGCACCCGCCGCCTGGTCCTGGTCACCGCGCACCGCCGCGAGTCGTGGGGCGAGCCGCTGGACCGGATCCTGGCCTCGGTCCGCCGCCTGGTCGCCGGCTACCCGGACATCGACGTGGTCCTGCCGAGCCACCCGAACCCCGCGGTCCGCGCCCAGGTCGACGCCGCGCTGGCCGGGCTGGACCGGGTCACCGTCACCGACCCGCTGCCCTACCCGGACCTGGCCCGGCTGCTCTCCGAGGCGTACCTGGTGCTCACCGACTCCGGCGGCATCCAGGAGGAGGCCCCGTCGTTCGGGGTGCCGGCCCTGGTGCTGCGGGACGTCACCGAGCGGGTCGAGTCGCTGCACGCCGGCTGCGCCAAGCTGGTCGGCTCGGACACCGAGAGGATCGTCGCCGAGGCGTCCGCGCTGCTGGACAGCCGGGTACGCCGGGACGCGATGACCGCGGGCGGCAACCCGTACGGCGACGGGCACGCCGCCGAACGCACCGCGCAGGCCACCGCGGCCCTGCTCGGCCTCGCCACCGCGCCCGATGCGATGCCGGTCACCGGTGCGACGGTGAACGAGATCGAGGCGGTCGCCTGATGTTCGCCTCCACGATCTCCCGCCGGACCCTGCTCGCCGCCGGTGCCACCACCGCCGCGGCCGCCGCGATCGCCGCCGTCGGGCTGAACACGGTCGAGGCGGACGCCGCGACCACCACGACCAACGGCGGCGCCAAGTCCGGCAAGGGCGGGCCCGGTGCCGGCAGCGCCAAGACCCTGGTCCTCTACGACACCACCGGCGAGTACGGCTGGCTCGGCGAGGTCTACGCCACCCAGACCGCGAACCTCGCCTCCCGGTTCGGCTCCTGGGCCGCGGCGCCGGTGTCCGGGTACAGGTCGGGTGACCTGGACGCGTACACCGCGGTGGTCTACCTCGGGTCCACGTACGACGAACCGCTGCCCGCCGCGTTCCTGACCGACGTGCTCGCCACCAGCAAACCGGTGACCTGGGTCTACGACAACATCTGGCAGCTCGCCGCCCGGGACGGCTTCACCGCGAGGTACGGCTTCGCCAGCGGCGCGTTCGACTTCGCCGACGTCACCGAGGTCCGCTACAAGGGCCGGAAGCTGACCCGGGGCAGCGACAACAAGGCCGGGATCATGAACCTGGCGATCAGCGACGACACCAAGGTCACGACGCTGGCCACCGCGGTCCGCGCGGACGGCACCACGTTCCCCTGGGCGGTCACCGCGGGCAACCTGACCTACATCGGCGAGATCCCGTACGCGTACGTCTCGCACGACGACCGCTACCTGGCCTTCGCCGACCTGCTCTTCGACACCCTGGGCGACGGCGGCCGCGAACGGCACCGGGCCCTGATCCGGCTGGAGGACGTCGGCCCGGACGCCGACCCGGACGCGCTGCGCGCCACCGTCGACTACCTGGCCGCGCAGAACGTGCCGTTCAGCATCGCCGTCTACCCGCGTTTCCGGGACCCGAAGGGCGTGGGCAACGGCAAGGCCCAGGACTACACGCTCGCCTCGAAACCCAAGGTGGTCGCCGCCCTCCGGTACGCCCGGTCCAAGGGCGGCACGCTGATCATGCACGGCTACACGCACCAGTACGGCTCGGTGGCGAACCCGTACGACGGGGTCAGCGCGAACGACTTCGAGTTCTACCGGGCGCACGTGGACGCGAACGACAACGTGATCTACGACGGCCCGGTCGCCGAGGACTCCACGACGTGGGCGACCAGCCGGATGGTCGCCGCCGGCGCGCTCTTCACGGCGACCGGCCTCGGCGCCCCGAAGATCTTCGAGTTCCCGCACTACGCCGCCGGTCCCGCCGACTACCGGGCGGTCGACACCCTCTTCGGCAAGCGCTACGACCGCGGGCTCTACTTCCCCGGGGTGCTGGCCGGCGGGAAGTACGACTACACCCGGCAGTTCGGGCAGTTCTTCCCGTACCCGGTGCGGGACGTCTACGGGTCGGTGGTCGTACCGGAGAACATCGGCAACGTCGAGCCGGAGGCGTTCAACAACCACCCGGTCCGGCTGCCCGCCGACATCATCGCCTCGGCCGAACGGAACCTGGTGGTCCGGGACGGGCTGGCCAGCTTCTTCTACCACCCGTACCTCGGCACGGATTACCTGAAGGAGCTGATCACCGGCATCAAGGCGGCCGGGTACTCCTTCGTCAGCGCCGACGCCGTACTCAACGGCTGATCAGAGGGAGACCATCGTGGACGTCGTGGACTTCTGGGTCCGATCCTGGACCTCGGACGACCTGGCCTCGGCCCGGAAGCTGATGACCGTGGACGTCGAGGTCGAGTGGAACTTCGACGCCCCGGTCGACGACGAGGAGATGCTTCAGGTGCTGCACCGGGTCGCGGCCTTCGCGGACGGCGTCACGGTGGTCGCGCGGACCGACGCGATCGACGGTTCCGCGCTGATCTACGACCTCGCCGGGCCGTTCGGCACGGCGAGGCTCGTGGAGTTCCTCGGCGTCGAGGAGAACCGGATCAACGAGGTACGCCACGTCTACGACGTCACCGCGATCGACCGGTTCTTCCCCGGCCTCTACCTCAATTGATGGTGGGCAGGGCCCTCTCCAGCAGGGCGAAGACCGCCGCCCAGTGCCGCTTCTCGCCCTCCTCGTGGTACATCGCGGTGTCGGACATGGTGAAGCCGTGCGGGGCGCCCTCGTACAGCTCGGACGTGTAGGTCACGCCGGCCTCGGCCAGCGCCTCCTCCAGCGCCTTGATCTGGTCCGGGGTCATCGAGCCGTCGTTGTCGGCGTGCCCGAAGTACACCTCGCCGGTGATCGAGCCGACCGCCAGGTGCGGGCTGCCCGGGTCCTCGGTGACGACCCGGCCGGCGTGGAAGCTGCCCAGCGCGGTGATCCGCCCGGGCAGCGCCGCGATCGCGATCAGCCCGTTGCGGCCGCCCATGCAGTAGCCGATCACCGCGGCGGGACCGGCGGCGACGCCCTCCTGCGCGGCGAGGAAGTCGAGGTACGCCGTGGCGTCGGCGACCAGCCGGTCCGCGGTGAGCGCCTGCATCATCGGGCCGAGCTTCGCGAACGCGGCGCCGCGGCGCTCCGGGTCGGTGAGCTCCTCGGGGTCGATCAGCGGGCTCGCCGCGCTCCGGTAGAAGAGGTTGGGCAACAGCACCGCGTAGCCGCGCTCGGCCACCCGGTCGGCCATCTCCCGCATCCGCGGCCGGACACCGAAGGCGTCCATGAACATCAGGACGGCCGGGAACGGCCCGGGGCCGTCCGGCTTCACGAAGTACGCGTCGGCGAGCCCGTCAGCCGCCGGAACGTTCAGCGAATTCTGTTGCACAGCCGTACCTCCCACACCTTTTTTCAAGATCGTGGGGGACCGTAGCATCGCTGCGGAATCTTTCCCCCAGAACGTCGTATTCTGTGGCGCATGGCCACCCGGCTGCGTGCGGACGCCCGACGGAACCGAGCCGCCCTACTCACCGCGGCTCGCGAGGTCTTCGCCGAGCAGGGACTCGACGCGTCCCTGGACGAGATCGCGCGCCGGGCCGGTGTCGGCAACGCCACCCTGTACCGGCGCTTCCCCAGCCGTCGCCACCTGATCGCCGAGGTCTTCGCCAGCCACCTCACCGCCGCGGTCCGCCTCGCCGACCAGGCCTGCGAGCACCCCGACGCGTGGGCCGCCTTCATCGGATACCTCACCCGGGTCTGCGAGTTGCAGGCCACCGACCGCGGGCTGGCGGAGCTGCTGGTCACCACCGACTTCGACGACGACGAACGGCTCGCCGCGCTCCGGGCCACCGTGCAGCAGCGCGCCGCCGACGTGATCACCCGGGCCCAGCGAGCCGGCCGGCTGCGCTCCGACTTCACCCGGCACGACCTCTGGTTGGTGATGATGGCGAACGCCGGGGTGACCCAGCACGCCGCCGACCCGCACGCCTGGCGCCGCCAGCTGGCACTGGTCGTCGGCGGTCTCGCGACCCGGTGAACGACATTTAAGGATGTTTAAGGCTCCTACCGGAGAACGTTAAGCCATCCACCCAGAAAGATCGGCTCCGTCGAATTCCCCCTCGATCGGAGTCCCCGCTATGCAACGCAGCCGTCTGCGGCTCGCCATCTACTCGTCGGCCGCCCTGCTCGCGGTCGGCGGCGGCATCGGCGCGGCGGTCGCTGCCACCACCAGCACCGGCAGCCTCACCGCCTCGTTCGCCAAGGACAGCGACTGGGGTACGGGCTACCAGGGGCACTACACGATCACCAACGGCACCGGCGCCACGGTCGACGGCTGGCAGCTCGTCTTCGGCCTGCCCACCACCGCCAAGCTGGGCAGCTTCTGGAACACCACGATCACCACGGCGGGCTCGGTGGAGACCGCGACGAACGCGAGCTGGAACGGCGGCATCGCGCCCGGCGCGACCGTCGACTTCGGATTCATCGTCAGCGGCAGCGGCAGCCCCACCAGCTGCACGATCAACGGCGCGTCCTGCACCGGCGGCGCGGGCGCGACCACGTCCCCCACGACCACGAGGACCGCGACCGCCACGCCCACGGCGACCGCCACCGCCACCGCCACCAAGACCGCCACGGCCACCGCGACGGCGACCGCCACCGCGACGGCCACCGCCACGAAGACCGCGACCGCCACCGCGACGGCGACCGCGACCAGCACCAGCGGGTCGTCGTCGAGCGTCCTGGTCGCCCCGTACGTCGACATGGGTCTGCTCGGAAGCGGCGCCACGACGCTCTCCTCGCTCGCCGCCGGCGGCGACGTGAAGTCCTTCAGCCTGGCCTTCGTCACCAGCTCGGGCTGCAAGGCCAGCTGGTTCGGCGCGTACGACCCGCGGGAGAAGCAGTTCGCCGACCAGATCAGCGCGGTCCGGGCGGCCGGCGGCGACGTGAAGGTCTCGTTCGGCGGCGCCACCGGCATCGAGCTCGCCTCGGCGTGCACCTCGGCCACCGCCCTGCAGGCCGAGTACCAGGCCGTCGTCGACGCGTACGACCTGAACTACATCGACCTGGACATCGAGGGCGCGGCGGTGGCCGACAGTGCCTCGATCGCCCGCCGCTCGACCGCGCTCGCCGCGCTGCAGAAGGCCAACCCGGGCCTGAAGATCTCGCTGACCCTGCCGGTGCTGCCGGAGGGGCTGACCGCGGACGGCCTCGGCGTGGTGAAGTCGGCCAAGAGCGCCGGCGTCGACCTGGACCTGGTCAACATCATGGCGATGGACTACGGCCGCTCCGGCCAGGACTACGGTGACCTGGCGATCGCCGCGGTGAAATCCACCAAGGACCAGATCAAGTCGATCTACGGCAACAGCGACGCGGCCGCCTTCACGATGGTCGGCGTCACCCCGATGATCGGCCGGAACGACGACAGCGGCACCTTCACCCAGAGCGACGCCAAGGACCTGGTCACCTTCGCGAACACCAACCACGTCGGGTTCGTCTCGTTCTGGGAGATGCACCGCGACAAGAACGCCTGCTCGGGCGCCCTGTTCCAGTGCACCAACATCAGCCAGACCGCCTTCGAGTTCTCCAAGATCTTCGCGGGCTTCACCGGCTGACCCACACCGACCTTCCGGCCGCCAAGCGAGAGCGGCCCCGGGGATCCGCTCCCCGGGGCCGCTCTTCGTCGTGTGGCGGGTCAGGCGAACCCGCGGCCCGCCTCGGCGAGCGACTCGCGGGCCAGGTCCCAGTAGTGCACGTCCGCCGGGTGCTCCAGCCAGATGGTCAGCGAGACGCGGAGCACCACCAGGAACGTCGCCGACATCAGCCGTGCGCGTACCGGAGAGGTCTCGGAAGGCCCCAGACGGGCCGCGACCTCCGCGGAGAGCTCGCGCTCCATCGCGGCGAAGGTCTGGATCTGCGCCGCGAGGAGCGACGGGTGCGCACGGATCATCCGGCTGCGGGCGAACCACTCCGGGTCGAGCTCGCCGACCTGGCGGCAGAAGTCCTCGGCGGCCGCGCAGAGGGCGGCCCACGGCGCCTCCTCCGCCGGACGGCTCCGGAGCATCGCGGCGAGCTGCCGCATCCGGGTGACCTCGCCGTGGAAGAGCGCCTCGTCCTTGTTGGCGAAGTAGTTCGAGAACGTTCGCCGTGACACGCCGGCCTCGTCGGCGATCGCCTCGACGGTGAGCTTCTCCGGGCCGTGCTCCATCAGCAGGCGCACCGCGGCTTCGTGCAGGGCTTGGCGGGTCGCCGCCTTCTTGCGCTCCCGCAGGCCCGGCTCGGCATCGGACGTGATCGCGCTCATGCGCTGAGCTTACCGGCGACCTGCATCACTTCCCAGCGGGAAAGTTTGCACAGTGGGCAACCCTCGGTCGATAGTTGTATGCAGCAAGCACAACCAAGGAGCGCCCATGTCGCACCCGGGTAGCACCGAACGGCACGAACTATTGGCCACCATGCACGAGGTTCTGAAGGCCATCCGCCTGCTCAAGCAGAGCCGGCCACCGGCCTTCACCTCCGTCCCGGTCGGCACCGTAGGCGTCCTCGCGGCGATCCGCGCGCACGGCGACGCCGGCTGCCACGCCAAGGACCTCGCCGCCGACTCGGTGCTCGACCCGTCGACCATCAGCCGCGCGGTCGCCGCCCTGGTCCGCGCCGGTCTCGTGACCCGGTGCGCGGACCCCGCCGACGGCCGGGCCAGCACGCTCCACCTGACCGACGAGGGGTACGCGGTCCTCGGCGCGGCGCACGGCTACTACGAGAGCCGGCTGACCGACGCGCTGCACGACTGGACCCCTCAGGAGGTCACCGACTTCGCGGCGGCGCTCCAGCGCTTCGCCCGCGACCTCATCGACCAGCACACCCACGCATCCGAACTGGAGGCAGCGCGATGAGCGCCCCAACCACCACCCGTACCGAACCCGGGGCGATGACGCACCGGCAGATCATGGAGGCGCTCTCCGGCCTCCTGCTCGTGCTCTTCGTCGCGATGTCCAGTTCGACGATCGTCTCCACCGCGCTGCCGACCATCATCGGTGACCTGAACGGCTCGCAGACCCAGTACACCTGGGTGGTCACCGCGACCCTGCTGACCGCGACCGCCACCACCCCGATCTGGGGCAAGCTCGCCGACCTGTACAGCAAGAAGACGCTGGTCCAGATCTCGATCGTGGTCTACGTGCTCGGCTCGATCATCGCCGGCCTGACCCAGAACACCGAGCAGCTGATCGCCGCCCGGGCCTTCCAGGGTCTCGGCATGGGCGGCGTGCAGGCGCTGGTCCAGATCGCGATCGCCGCGATGATCCCGCCCCGCGAGCGCGGCCGCTACAACGGCTACCTCGGCGGCGTGATGGGCCTCGCCACGGTGGCCGGCCCGCTGCTCGGCGGCCTGATCGTGGACAGCTCGCTCGGCTGGCGCTGGTGCTTCTTCGTCGGTGTGCCGATCGCGATCGTCGCGCTGATCGTGCTGCAGAAGACCCTGCACCTGCCGGTGATGCGCCGGGAGAACGTCAAGATCGACTACCTGGGTGCCTCACTGATCGCGGCCGGCGTCAGCGTCCTGCTGATCTGGGTCTCGTTCGTCGACGACTCGTTCGCCTGGGTCTCCTGGCAGACCTTCGCGATGGTCGGCGCCAGCGTGGTGCTGCTCGGCCTCGCCACCTTCGTCGAGTCCCGGGCCGCCGAGCCGGTCGTGCCGCTGCCGATCGTCCGCCAGCGCACCACCGCCCTCGCCATCCTCGGCAGCCTCTCGGTCGGCATGGCCATGTTCGGCGGCGCGGTCTTCCTGGGCCAGTACTTCCAGATCGGCCGCGGTTACAGCCCGACCGAGGCCGGCCTGCTGACCATCCCGATGATGTTCGGCCTGGCGCTCGCCTCGACCGTGGCCGGCCGCCTGATCACCAAGAGCGGCAACATCAAGCCGTACGTGGTGGCCGGCACGGTCATCCTGGTCGCCGGCTTCGCCTCGCTCTCCTTCCTCGACCACGACACCTCTCTCTGGTACGTCGGTGGCGGCATGTTCCTGGTCGGCGCGGGCGTCGGCATGTCGATGCAGAACCTGGTCCTCGCCGTGCAGAACACCGTGGCGCTCAAGGACATCGGCGCGGCCAGCTCGACCATCGCGTTCTTCCGCTCGCTGGGCGGCACGATCGGTGTCTCGGTGCTCGGCGCGGTGCTGGCCCACCGGGTGGCCGACTCGATGACCACCCAGCTGGCCGCCTCGGGCTCGGCGACGTCGAGCTCGGCGAGCTCCGGGATCAGCGTGCTCAACCTGAGCAGCCTGCCGGAGGCGATCCAGCACATGGTCCGGGTCGCGTACGGCGACGCCACCGGCCACATCTTCCTGATCTCGGCCGCCGTCGGGGTGGTCGGCGTGATCGCCGCGGTCGCGATGAAGCCGGCCAAGCTCCGGTCGACCGTCGACCTGGCCCCGGCCGCCGCCGCGGAGCCCGAGCTGGCCACCACCGCGAAGTAAGGCCTCGTCCTTCCCTCTCCAGAAGTCAGGGCGGCTCCCGGTTCGGGAGCCGCCCTGTTTTTTCTGCGGAAAAACCTGGGCGATTCAGGTCACCCGGCCGACAGGAGCTAAGCGTGCTCACCCAGAGCTAGTCTCGGTGCACGCAGAGCTGATCTTCACTGCTGGAGGGAGACGGAATGGACGCCGAGGGGCTGTCGGCCATTCTTCTCGACATCGAGGACGAACGGGCCTGGAACGCCCGTGCCGTGCTCGCACAGACGCTGGAGATCGAACGGGCCGCGCGCGTCCTCGGTGACGAGTTGCTGGCCGTCCGGGCCCGCCTCTGCCAGATCCACATGCGGATGCGCGCCGGCGACGTGGCGGCCGCCGCCGACCAGATCTGGCGGGTCTACGAGTGGGCCGCCGAGCACGGCGAGCGCCGCCTCCAGGCGCGCACCCATCTGGTCTGGGCCGCGATCCACCAGCACCTCGGCGACGCGGAGCAGGCCCTGGAGCAGTCGCTGCTCGCGGTCGAGCTGCTCGGCGACGCCGCCACCGATCACATGCGGATCTGGCACCGGACCAAGCTCGCCGACGCGTTCTGGGCGGCCGGCTCGATGGACGAGGCGCGGGCCCGCTACAGCCAGGCCGAGGAGCTGGCCGTGCAGTACGGTTCGCCGGCCCTGATCTGCCTGCTCAACAACCGGGCGTTCAACGAGTTCGACAGCGGCGACCAGAACGAGGCGCAGACCACCGCCGAGCGGATGGAGAAGCTGGCCGCCGAGCGCGGCATCCCGCTCGAGCCGGCGTACCTGGACACCCTCGGCGCCATCCAGGTCGGCAACGGGCAGTACGCGACCGCCGAGGAGACCCTGCTGCTCTGCATCGCGCGCAACGGCGAGGGCCACCACGACGACGCCGACGCCCTCCCGGAGTACCTGGTGCACCTCGCCCAGGCACAGCGCGGGCTGGGGGCGTACGACCGGGCGCAGGCGAGCCTGGACACCTCCCGACGGCTCTGCGAGGAGCGGGGTCTCGGCGAGATGCTGGTCCGCGTGCACCAGGAGCAGTCCGAGCTGCACGCCGCCCGGGGCGACTTCGCCACGGCGTTCGCGACGCACAAGCTCTTCTTCACCGAGTATCAGAACCTCCAGTCGCTGCAGCGCGAGGCCCGGACCCGGACCCGCCAGGCGATGTTCGAGACTCGGGAGGCCCGCGAGGAGGCCGAGCGCTTCCGCGAGCAGGCCCGCCGCGACCCGCTCACCGGCCTGCGCAACCGGCGCTTCGTGGACGAGCAGCTCCCCGCCCTGATCGACGCCGACCCGGCGCTCTCCGTGGCGATGGTCGACCTGGACCACTTCAAGCAGATCAACGACCGGTTCTCGCACGCGATCGGCGACCAGGTGCTGGTCCGGGTCGCCGACCTGCTCACCCGCGAGGTGAACCGGGTCTGCCCGGACGGCTTCGTGGCCCGGATGGGCGGCGAGGAGTTCCTCGTGGTCCTCCCGGGCACCGGCCTGCCCCGGGCCGCGGCCGTGCTCGAGGACATCCGCCACGCCGTACGCCGCCACCCCTGGACCTCGCTGACCCGCGACCTCCCGGTCACCGTGAGCATCGGCGTGGCCGGGCTCTGCGACACACCGGTGCGCTCCCAGCCCCGCCTACTGTCCACTGCGGACAGTCATCTGTACGCTGCCAAGCACGGCGGACGTGATCGCGTGGTCTCGACGATCGACCTCCACCGGAGCGCCGGAACAGCCACGGCAGCGTGACGCAGGGGTGAGACCGGTCGATCCTTGCGACTAGTGTCGGTGTCGGAACATAGACCGGCAGGGGGAGACAGACGTGCAGGACGAGGTGGCACCGCCCGGAGTCAACATCAACGTGCCGCACTCCGCCCGCATCTACGACTACTGGCTCGGCGGCAAGGACAACTTCGCGGTGGACCGCGCGGTCGGCGAGGCGATGATCCAGGCGATCCCGAACCTGCGCTTCATGGCCGGCGAGAACCGCCGCTTCATCCACCGGGCGACCCGCGACCTGGTCAAGGAGCAGGGCATCCGCCAGTTCCTGGACGTCGGCACCGGCATTCCGACCCGGCCCAACCTGCACGAGATCGCCCAGGAGCTGGACCCGTCCAGCCGGGTGGTCTATGTGGACAACGACCCGATCGTCCTGGTGCACGCGCGGGCGCTGATGGTCAGTCACCCGGACGGCCGCGGTGAGTACATCTCGGCCGACCTGCGCGACCCGCAGTCGATCCTCGGCGACGAGACGCTGCTGGCCACCCTCGATCTGACCCAGCCGGTCGGCCTCACCCTGATCGCGATCCTGATGCTCCTCGCCGACGAGGACGACCCGTGGGCGACGGTCGCGGCCCTGCGTGACGCGCTGCCCTCCGGCAGCTGCCTGGCGATCACCCACCCGACCGGCGACTTCAACCCGGGCGAGATGTCCACCGCGGTCAAGGCCGCCACCGACGCCGGGCTGACCCTGGTCGCCCGGGATCGCGAGCAGGTGGAGCGCTTCTTCGGCGACTGGGAGCTGCTGGAGCCGGGCCTGGTCCCGGTCTCCGCCTGGCGCCCCGACGAGCCCTCCACCGACCCGGAGGCCGCGTACTACTGGTCAGGCGTGGCCCGCAAGCCTTAAACAACGGCCCGCAAGCCTAAAACGGCGTCCAAAGCCTGCGCCGAGCTGTTTGCCGCGGCACTTGCCGGTCCCGCCTCCCGCCCCGGCGGGACCGACGAGAACCGCGACAACGCTGGTGGAAGACCGAGTGGGCGGTCCAGCACGGGGAACCAGACCGCCCACCCGGCGTCTCAGACGGGTGTACTCCGCGACACCCTCATGCGCGGCCTTCGACAGGCCGGCGGGACCGGAACGCGTCCCGCGCGAATCAACAGCTCCCGGACCGGGCCCTCGCCGCCGAAGCGGTCGATCACGATGCCGCGGACCCCGAGCCAGACGTCCCCCTCGTGTGGGATCGGCTGGTGCCAGTCCACACGCACCAGGCGCATCCGGATCGGGCCGATGCCGTAGCAGTAGTCCGACTCGGCGAACTCGTGCACCGGCCAGCGCGGGCCGCTGGGGCGCAGCACCGAGTCACGGATCCGCGGCGCGGCGGTGCTCCACCGCGACCGGGCGTGCGGGTGGGTGGCCGGCCGCAGGCCGTAGCAGCTGACGAGTTCACTCGCGCGCGTCGGACTCACCCTCCCTCGCCTGCGGCTCCGCGGTGGGCGTACCGCCGGGCCGGCTCAGTGCGTATCGGACTCCCCCGAACCGGTGTGTCACCACGCTGGCCCGGACCGACGCGGCGAGCACGTCAGAGGTGACGGGCCTGTCGCGATAGACCGGAGGCGGGTTGCCCCGGCGCGTGGTGCTCACCGCGCCGAGGCCACTCGAACCGGGGTGTTCCGGGCCGATGTTCGGAATCGACACGTTCGTCACCTCTCGCTCGGACGCCCCCCGCCAGGGGAGCCTTGCGCTTGAGGCCGCAGACGTCGCTCCGCGACCGACCCATCACCTAAAGATGTCACCCTCCGTGACCCCCGCTAGGGGAGGTACGTGCGTTATCATGCTCAAAATCACGTGACTACGCAAGGCCAGATGCACGTGCATCTGCATCCCCGCCACAAATAGGCACGTGAGAGACAACAACCCGGATCGATCGGCGACCCGGGATTACCAAGGGAGCTTGGACATGACCTACGTGGTCAACGGCATGCCAGCCGGCGAGCTGCAGAACGTCACCTGGCAGAAGAGCCGTCGCAGCAACCCGAGTGGCAACTGTGTGGAATGTGCCGTCCTGCCCGGTGGCGACGTCGCCGTGCGCAACTCCCGCGACCCCGAGGGTGCCGCGCTGATCTACACGCGGGCCGAGATCGTGGCCTTCCTCGGCGGCGTCCGCGACGGGGACTTCGACAACCTGGTCGCCTGAGCCGGCGACCCTGCCGCCTGGGCCGGGGGCCGCTAAGCGCGACCACTGGCCGCAAAACGAGAAAAGGTCCGGCCGGTGGGTACTCCACACCCACCGGCCGGACCTTTTGCTGTGCCGGGTCCATCGCTCAGCGTCAGGACCCGGGCGAAGGCCGGTCTAGATCGGCCGACCGACCTCGTTCAGGAGCTTGCCGAGAATCTCCGGCGTGTGATTCGGCGGCTCCGCGTCGATACAGACTCGTTCCATCGCCATGGCGTACTGATCCACGTCCTCGCGCTTGTCGAGGTAGATCGCGCTCGTCAGCTGCTCCACATACACCACGTCGGGGAGCTCGGGCTCGGGGAATCGCAGGATCGCGAAGGGACCACCGGCGGCCGCGTGCCCGCCCGCCTGGAACGGGATGATCTGCAGACGAACGTTCGGCTGCTTCGAGGCCTCGATCAGCGCCTCGATCTGGGCCCGCATCACGTCGACACCGCCGATCGGGCGCCGCAGCACCGCCTCGTCGATGACCGCCCACAGTTGCGGACCGCCCGCGCGCGTGAGGACCTGCTGCCGCTGCCGGCGGAGGTCCACCCGGCGGTTTATCTCCTCGGCGCTCGCGCCCGCGTGGCCGAGCATGATCACAGCACGTGCGTACTCGGGCGTTTGCAGCAAGCCCGGGACGAACTGGATCTCATAGGTACGAATCAACGAGGCCGCCGCCTCGAGTCCCAGGTACGACTGGAACCACCCGGGCAGCACGTCACTGAGGTGCTGCCACCACCCGGGGTTGTTCGCCTGCCGGGCCAGCGCGATCAGCTGCTCGCGCTCCTCGCTGTCGACCACGCCGTACATGGTCAGCAGGTCCGCGACGTCACGCTCCTTGAAGCTGACGCGCCCGAGCTCCATCCTGCTGATCTTCGACCCCGAGGCGCGGATCTCGTAACCCGCCGCCTCGCGGGTGATCCCCCTCGACTCCCGCAGCTTGCGGAGCTGTGAGCCGAGCAGAATGCGCAGCACGGTCGGGCCGCCGCCCGGCGCCTCCTCCTGCGTTCCCGCGCTCACTTGACTCCTCGTCGCCTCGTGACTACCGGATCGCAGTCCACTGCATCCTAGAGCGGAGATCGTCCGCCGCGAAACCTGCACAAGCTTAGTCCCGAAACAGATGCGCGCTCAGATGCACGTGCATCCGGCCTTGCGGACGCACTTGATGACGAGCATGATAGCTGACAGACACGTACCGACTGATGACACAGCGTGCCGAAAACTTCGGCTGCTCGGTTGATGCGTTCAGTTGGTCGACGTCTTGTTTGCCCCCCGACGCCGGCCCGAGAGGTTGGAGGCATCCCCTCATGTCGACTTGGATGGCGACCACGCCGACCATCGCGCCCCCGCAGCGAGACCCGGCCGATGTGGCACCGGCCGAGAGCTACCGCCCGGCCGACCCGGTCTGGGTCTACCGCGACGGCTGGCGGGCCGGCGTGATCGAGGCCGCCTCCCCGCGCGCGGTGACCGTGACGTACCGCCCGGGCGCCCACTTCGGCACCGGCGTCGACACCTTCACCGCCCCCTACGTGACGTCGCGTCACGACGACGACCCCACGCTCGACTACCGCGGCCTCTACCTCGCCCGCCGCAAGCCCCTGGCCGACCGGAAGTCCACGGCATGACCGGCGCGGTCACCGTCTCCGCGATCGTCGGCCTGCTCAGCCTCTTCTCCGGCGTCGCCCTGGGGTGGTACCTCCGCCGCACCAACGACTGGTGCCCCGCGTGCGGTGAGCAACTGAGCTGTGGCGCCTGCAAGACCACGGTGCCGGCCTTCTCCGAGCCGGCGACCGCTGGCCGTCAATAGATCAACAGATCAACACCGCTTCTCCCGTACGGTCGGAGCCCGGCTATTCCTCGGGTTTGATGTTGAAGTTGTCCCGGAACAGGTTTCCGGGGTCGTACCGGCGCTTGAGATCGCGTAGCCGGGCCAGGGTCGCGGGCGGCCACGCCTCCCCGATCCGCTCCGGGCGCAGATCCGTCTCGAAGGAGATGTACAAGCCCTCGAAGTGATGGGCCATCTCGTCCCAGGCCGTGTCGAGGCGGGCACGGGACGCGCCGAAGGCCACCACCGAGAAGTTCACCGACCGGTGCGCGTACGCCGTCGCCTCGGCCGGCACGTCGGCGACCGCGCCCCCGACCGACCGGATCTGGAAGAAGTAGACGATCCCCGAGGCGATCAGCCGGGCCGCGGCGGCACAGAACTCCGGCGTCAGATGCGTGATGAGTCCTGATCGGACGGCGGGATCGCCCTGGCCGTCGTGCGGCGCGTCCGGCACGTTCATCACCCCCGCGTACGGAACCAGCTGCACCTGCTGGTCGAGCAGGGACGCGACCGAGGCGATCGGGGTGAACCGCTCGATGATCGTGTCGGGGTCGTCCGAGTCCACCACGCCGTACACCTGCGCCAGGGCCTGACCCCGCCGGGGCGGTCCCATGATCAGATTCGTGGTGACGTCGCGCGGGGCGGCCTCCATCGCGGCACCCCAGCGCTCCAGCAGCCCGGCGCCGTCGGTGGCGTCCAGGACGAACTGCCCGAAACCCACCGGCCCGACCTCGTCGACCTGGAACTCGAACGCGGTGAGCACGCCGAAGTTCGCGCCGGCGCCGCGGACCGCCCAGAACAGGTCCGGGTTCTCCTCATCACTGAGGCGCATCGCGGTGCCGTCGGCGAGGACGATCTCGGCGGCCCGCATCCGGTCGATGGTGAGGCCGTGCTCGCGGGCCAGCCAGCCGATGCCGCCCGCGGTGGCCAGGCCGCCGACCCCGACACCGCCGTAGTCGCCGCTGCTCAGGGCCCATCCGTGCGGGGCGAGCGCGGCGGCCACCTCCTTCCAGCGGGCGCCGGCGCCGACCCGGACCAGGCGCTCCGCCTCGGAGAGCACGGTGATCTCGTCGAACCCGCCGACGTCGATCACGATGCCGCCGTCGTTCGTGGACCGTCCGCTGATGCCGTGGCCACCCGAACGGATCCCCAACAGCACGACCTGCTCGCGGCCGACCTGCTCGCGGGCGACCTGCTCGCGGGCGACCTGCTCGCGGGCGAAAGCGAGCGCCTCCTGCAGCTGCGGCACGTCCCGGGGTTGCAGCACCAGTCCCGGAGCGCCTCCGCGCATGTAGGTCGAGCGCACCCGGGCGTACCCGAAATCGCCGGGCTCGATGGAGACGGCCGCGAGCGAATCCGGAAGCCCGTCGTAGTCGATGCCCTCACGACGCTGCGCCAGAGCCGCGATCCCCCGCACCGGCCCGGTCGCCACTCCGCTGGCGGCGCGCTCGCGGGACACCGCCTCGCGCAGCGCGGGAATCACCTCGGCCGCGAATCGTTCCAGCTCAGCGGGATGATCGGTGCCGAGAATGACGGTGCCGACGCCGTCCTCGACCACCAGGGGGAGAAGCTCCTCGACCCACTGCCCGGGCGACTTCGCCGGATCGCCGCTCACGTTGAGCAACCGCCGGATCTCCCGCGGATCACGCCCCGCGGCCGTCGCCGCCTCGTCGATGATCGTGTTGCCCTCGGCGAGCGCGCCCGGCTTGAGGTACGCCAGCGACGGCAGCCAGCCGTCCGCCTTCCGCGCCACCAGCCGCAGCATCCGCGGCCCGTACGCGCCCAGCCAGATCGGTACGTCATGCGCCGGCGCCGGACCCCGCTTCGGCCCGTTGAGCTGGAAGTACTTCCCGTCGTACCGCAGCGGCTTCCGCTCGCCCGCCCGCCACAGCTCGCGGATCACGTCGATCGCCTCGCCGAGCTGCGCCACCGACTCCCCGGGAGTACGCCGGGTCACGCCCATCGCGGCCATCGGGTCCCAGAAGCCACCGGCACCCAGACCGAGCGCGAGCCGCCCGCCGGAGAGCAGGTCCAGGCTGGCCGCCGCCCGGGCGAGCACCGGCGCCGGGCGCATCGGCACGTTCAGCACGTTCCCGGCGAGGGTGATCCGCTCGGTCCGGGCCGCCGCCCAGCTCAGCAGCGTCCAGGTGTCCAGGAAGCCCGGTTGGTACGGATGATCCTGAAAGGTGACCAGGTCGTAGCCGAGCTGCTCGCTGAGCACCGCGCGCATGACCACGCCGTCCGGGTCCTGGTTGGCCGGGGTCAGGAAGGTCCCGAACCGCAGCTGGTGACCGTAATCCACCTGATCATCGTATGTCGGCGCCCCGGGCGGTTCGCCGCTGACGTGTAGCTTTGCATCTATGACAGCGGCTTCGCATCGATGACAGCGGTGGACCCGTCCGTCCGGCGCCCCCATCCGTCCTCCCGATGCGCCCACAAGGACGCCGCACTCTCCCGCGCCTTCGATTTCCTCGGCCGCCGCTGGAACGCCGCCCTGCTCGGCGCGCTCGAGCCGGGCCCGGCCGGCTTCCGCGAGCTCTCCCGGATGATCGACGGCATCAGCGACTCGGTGCTGTCGAACCGTCTGTCCTGTCTGGCCGGTGTCGGGCTGATCGTCCGCGACGTCGACGCCGGTCCGCCGGTGTCCGTTTCCTACGCCCTCACCCCGGCCGGCCAGGCGTTGATGCCGGCGCTGGGCCAGATCGCGGTCTGGGCGTCGGAGCACCTCGATCCTTAGCTTTCCCTGCGGTGATTGACTTCACGCGGCTCCCGCCCGTGCTTTCGGATGTCGAGCTACTAGCTTTTTAGAAGTGGATACCCTTTCTTCCCTCGACGCGGCGTCCCGCGCCCTGCTCTTCACCGACGCGCGGACCACCTCCAACTTCTCGGCGACCCCGGTCACCGACGAGGAGCTCAAGGAGATCTGGGAGCTGGCGAAGTGGCCGCCCACCCAGGCCAACACGCAGCCGCTGCGGGTGCTCTACGTGCGTACCGCCGACGGCAAGGCGCGCCTGATCAAGCACCTCAACGAGGGCAACCGGGCCAAGTCCGAGAGCGCGCCGGTGGTCGCGGTCCTCGCCCTGGACACCCAGTTCCACGAGTTCATCCCCGAGGTCTTCCCGCACGGCGCCGGCCTCAAGGACGTCTTCGAGGGCAACACCGCAAAGCGCATCTCCGACGGCACGTTCAGCGCCGCCCTGCAGGCGGGCTACTTCATCCTCGCGGCCCGCTCGATCGGCCTCTTCGCCGGCCCGATGACCGGTTTCGACAAGGCCGGCGTCGACGCCGAGTTCTTCCCGGACGGCCGCTTCAGGTCACTCGCCGTGGTCAACCTCGGCCATCCCGGCGAGAACCCGTGGCGCGACCGCCTGCCCCGCCTCTCGCCCGACACCGCCGTACAGTGGGCCTGATCTTTTCTTGACTTTTTTTGAGGCCCGGCGGTTCCCCGCCGGGCCTTCGGTCAGCTCCAGCGGTCCCCGGTCAGCCGCTCGTAGACCTCGACATACCGGGCCCGGGTCGCCTCGACGACGTGCTCGGGCAGCTCCGGCCCCGGCTCGGTCCGATCCCAACTGGTCTCCTTGGTCGCCCAGTCCCGCAGCACCTGCTTGTCCAGGTAGCGCGGCACGCTCCCCGGCGCCCACTCGTCCGCCGACCAGAACCGCGACGAGTCCGGCGTGAGCAGCTCATCCCCGAGCTTCAGCGTCCCGTCCTTCGCGATCCCCAGCTCGATCTTGGTATCCGCGATGATGATCCCGTGCGCCGCCGCGATCTCCGACCCACGCCGGTAGATCTTCAGCGTCACCCGCCGCAGCTCCTCCGCGAGGTCCTCCCCGACCTTGGCCTCAACCTCTTCAAAGGTCATCGGCTCGTCATGCCCCGCACCGACGGCTTCCTTGGTGCTCGGCGTGAAGATCGCCTCCGGCAGCTTGGACGCCTCCACGAGCCCCTCGGGAAGCGGCACCCCGGAGATCGCCCCAACCCGCTGGTAGTCCTTGAGCCCCGACCCCGCGAGGTACCCCCGCGCGATGCACTCCACCATGACCATGTCCAGGCGCTCACACCGGATCGCCCGCCCTTCCCACTCGCTCGGCACATCCGTCGAGGAGACGACATGGTTCGGAATGACGTCCCCAAGCTGGTCGAACCACCAGAGCGACAGCTGAGTGAGAATCTTGCCCTTGTCCGGAATGGGTGTGGGAAGGATGACGTCAAAGATCGACATCCGATCCGAGGCGACCAGCAGCAGGTCGTCACCGTCCGCGTAGACGTCCCGAACCTTGCCGGAGTGCAACAGCTCCACGTGTTCCCCTAGGTCGTACCGGCGTGCGTACAACTCACGCTATCGAACCTGGCTCGTCGCAGGTCCCCGGCGCCCAGAAGGCCAGCCCTCTGTCACACCTTCCCGCTATCTTGCGGTCGTGACCGAACTAGCCCACGGTGTCTACGACCACGTGGTCACCCGCCGCCTCGCCAGCCATCTCAATGGCATCGATGCCGATCTGATCGCTCGCGACACTCTGGACCCAGCTGACTCACACGAGGTTCTCGCCCGCCACATCGCTGACCTGGCGAGACGGGCACTGAAGGCGGTCAGCGGCGACGGTCCGGATCGCCTCGCCAACCAACTCTCGCTCACAAACCGGATTGCCACCGCCATTGCTGAGGCAGCACCGAGAGCAGTTCTCGACGAGGACCTCCTCACCACACCAGCCGAGGCCCTGACGGCCGTGGTGGCCCGCCCACCCGCACCTCGCGAGGTTCGGTTCCCGGATCGCCCGGGGATTCCGCTCTCGGTGGGCGCGCTGCTCACCAACGGACGCAACCAGCCACGCATCGGCACCGAAGTCGTCAAAGAGATGGCCTCCGCGGACAGCGTGGACCTGCTGTGCGCGTTCATCAAGCGACGCGGCGTCCTGCTCATCCGTGATGCGGTACGCGAACTGATCGCGCGTGGCGGTCGCTTTCGCATCATCACCACGACCTACATGGGCGCGACCGAGCAGGCAGCACTCGATGCGCTGGTCGAGATGGGAGCCGATATTCGGATCTCCTACGAGACGCGGACTACCCGCCTGCACGCGAAGGCTTGGCAGTTCCACCGCTCCACCGGAGTGAGTACGGCATACGTCGGGTCCTCCAACCTCTCCAAGAGCGCTCTGGTCGACGGCATGGAGTGGAACGTTCGGCTCTCCCAGGTTGAGCAGCCCTCAGTTCTACAGATGTTCCAGTACACCTTCGAGGAGTACTGGAACGATGCCTCCTTTGAGCGCTACGACCCGGCTGACAAGGCGATTCACGACCGGCTCACCACGGCGCTCCGGCATGAATCCGGTGTCGAGCCGAACGACCTCGACGTCGACATCGCCACCGTCGATGTGCATCCGTACCCGTACCAGCAGGAGATTCTGGAGAGGCTGGACAGCGAGCGAAAGGTGCACAACCGGCACCGCAACCTGGTGGTCATGGCGACCGGTACGGGCAAGACGGTGGTCGCCGCTCTGGACTACCGGCGGCTCCGGCAGAGCGGTCTCCAGTCGCTGCTCTTCGTCGCTCATCAGGAGCGCATCCTGACCCAGAGCCGGCGCGTCTTCCGGCATGTCCTGCGCGACGGCGCCTTCGGCGAGATGTTTGTTAACGGGGAACGGCCCGAGCAATGGCGTCATGTCTTCGCCTCGGTGCAGTCGCTGCATCGGTTCGACCTCGACGGCATCGACCCGGAAACCTTCGATGTGGTGGTCGTCGATGAGTTCCACCACGCGGAGGCGTCGACGTATCGCAGGATCCTCGGCAAACTCCGGCCACGCATTCTGCTCGGCCTCACCGCGACCCCGGAGCGAACCGATGAGCAGGACATCCGCCACTGGTTTGACGGGCACACCGCCGTGGAGTTGCGCCTCTGGGAAGCACTGGAACGCCAGCTCCTCTCGCCGTTCCAGTATTTCGGCGTACACGACGACGTTGACCTGCGACAACTCGCGTGGAAGCGCGGCAGCGGTTACACCGATGCGGAGTTGGAGCGGGTCTACGCCGGCAACGATGCTCGGGTCGGCATCGTCCTCGAAACGCTGAAAGACAAGGTGGATATGGCCCAGATGCGGGCCATCGGCTTCTGCGTGAGCATCGGCCACGCCGACTACATGGCTCGGCAGTTCGTGGCCGCAGGAATCTCGGCGATGGCCGTGCACTCAGAAATCAGCAGGGACGCGCGGCAGACCGCCATCTCGCGCTTACAGAGCGGTGATCTTCGAACACTCTTCACCGTTGACCTCTTCAACGAGGGCATCGACCTCCCCACCGTCGACACGTTGCTGATGCTGCGTCCGACCGAGAGCGCCACGATCTTCCTTCAGCAACTCGGCCGCGGTCTTCGACTCAGCGACGACAAGCCGTACCTCACGGTCCTCGACTTCATCGGCAACCAGCACGCCAACTTCCGGTTCGACCAGCGGTACCGGGCACTGACCGGTGCCACCCGACGTCGGATCGTCGAGGATGTCGCCGACGATTTTCCGGTACTACCGCCCGGATGCCACATCCAACTGGACCGGGTGGCGAAGGAAATCGTGCTGGCCAACGTCCGGCAGATGCTCCGGTTGCCTCGACGCGACATGATCGCCGAACTCCGACAGATGCCGCAGGCCTCCCTGGCGCATTACCTCGAGGAGACGGGATTCGAGATCGAGGATGTCTACCGCCGAAAGACCGGACGTGGCTGGACCGGCCTGCGCGCCGACGCGGGCCTGGTCCCTGCGGGAGCCCACGATGATCCGGCGCTCAGCGTGGCCCTTGGCCGGATCCTTCACTTCGATGATCTCGATCGGGTGCACGCCCTCCGCGCCCTCGCCCAGGGGCAGGAACAGCCCGGACGGCTCGGCGCCATGATGCGGCAAAGCCTCTGGGGCAGCATCGCCGACTCCGCCGGGCTGGCCCGGCTGGCCGCGCTGCCCGAACGCCGCGACGAGCTGCTGCAGATGGCAGACGTTCTGGAGGAACGCATCCAGCGGGTCACCGAACGACTCGATCCGGACGGGCAGAACCCGCTTCGCGTCCACGCGCGGTACACCCGAAACGAGGTGTGCGCCGCCTTCGGTATGGCCGAGCCCAACATTCGCGAGGGCGTGAAATGGCTCTCTGAGGAGCAGGCCGACATCTTCTTCGTGACGCTGACCAAGACTGAGCGGCACTACTCGCCCAGCACGATGTACCAGGACCGAGCGATCACCGAGAGCCTGTTCCAGTGGGAGTCACAGAGCACCACATCAACATCGTCGAAGACCGGCCAGCGCTACATCAACCATGTCGGCAAAGGATCGACGGTGCACCTCTTCCTGCGTGAAACGAAGGACGCAGACGGCGACCTGGGCGTGCCGCCCTACCTGTACGCGGGCCCGATGACCTACATCGAGCACTCCGGCGACCGTCCGATGCGGATCATCTGGAAGCTAACGCACCCGCTCCCCGCAGACATCTTCCATGCGGCCCGGGTGGCCACTGCATAGGCAACTGCCGCCGCACCCACATTTTTCATAACGCCAGTCGACTATCACCCAATTTATCCTCACCCATCACTCCGTCCCAGCCAATCGCCGACACCAGCGGCCATATATCGTCAGCGACGTTGGCCAACCTGTCCGGATCCACCTCCGCAAGACTCTCCCCCGATCGCAACTCCAGATCTGAAAGGATGAAGCCAACATAACCTTGGTCGGAGCTTTGAAAGTGGGCGATGCCAGCATCGGGAACTTTATCCCGAATTACCAACAAAGCGGCGAGTAGATTTTGAGAGTCTCCATCACGTTGCACATTCCACCCATTCAGCCGAAACTAGTTGATACGCCGACTCATCATCTCATCAATATCCCGAAATCCCTTGAGAATTGTATTCACCGTCTTCCATTCAACCTGCGGATCGGGTCGAACTTGCATCTTTCCAGACGCGTGCGCAACCTTCCCTCGCTCCATGGCCCAAGCATCTGTAGCCGCCACCCAGGTTATATCGAGATCGATTTCAGAGAAGCCCAAAGGCATCAGCAACTTGATTAGGTTCTTCTCTCTGATACCGTGGTTCCGGGTGCGCACGTAAGTGCTGAAGTCATTTTTTGCGGCCTTGATTCTGTCTTCCAGGCTCGGATATTTCCTCTTATTTTGAATCGCATCGTTCAATGACTCTGGCATAGCATGAACGGATTCCCGGAACGCAACAGCAGCCAGCAAACTTAGCGATGTCACGCCAGAATCCTCCCACCTTCGAAAGTCTTCGTTCAAAACATAAAGAGCGCGATCTTCGATGAACGCCTCGAACTCGGCATGCGACAGCACCCTAAATGCCCGAGCATGCTCGTAGACAACGTCGTCGTAGGTTCCAGTCTCATCGAATTCAACGGGCAGGAAGTGCCTGCGAAGATCTTCCAGCCTCTGTTGCAGTTCATCAAACCTGAGCGATGTCATCCGGGCCACCTAGAGAACGATCCGGTTGTCTTCAAATCCAGGCGTTCCCACATCGATTCCAACGGCCTTTTCAAGCGCCTCGCCCCAGAGCGAAAGGCGGCGATGAGTAGCCGTTGGCGTCTTCGTCGTTGTCTGGATAGACTCCACGAACTTTTGGCTATTTTCGCAGAGATCTTTGAAGGCTGCTTCGACCGCATTCTTCTTCACAAGAGCAGCTTCTCGCACCTCATCTTTCGCAAAGTAGAACGCCATGATATCGAAGACTGCGCGATTAAAACGCCCCTCGTAGCGCCCGCCAGACCATCTAAAGAAGGCATTTTCTTCGAAAATTTCGAAGGTCGCCTCAATAGCAGCGTCACACTTTCGTCCGGTCTCTTCAATTTCTTCAGACCGTTCGACCCATGCAGCATTGAGATCGTTTGCCGTTCGATCCAGGAATAGCTTCAGATTTCCAGTATATTCCTCGACATAGAACTGGAAACCAAAGAATCGAAGGAGGATTTCAACGTCCCTCATCCGGAAGTCCGGCTTTTTAATACGCAGAGCTTTACGAAGAAGCAGACTATCAGTCGCAGCGTCGTCGATATAGTCAGTGAAGCCACCAGGATGCAGCGCCTGACGGAGCTCCTGCGGGGACAGCTTTACGCTACCTGTATTTAGCCTAAGGAATACGAGGTTAAGAAACTGCTCACTCGGCCACCGTCGCACAACAACCGTACGAATTGTTTCGTTCAAAAATGCGTTTAAATCATCGGCGCGACTGTCGTCATCTTCCATTTTCTTAAGCGTCATGAGCTTCAGGTCTTGACGTACTTCAAGGCCCGATAGAGGATAACCCTTGAACCCGTCGCCCTCGTCCGCTGCAAACGTTGACCCCACGGCGAATTGCCGCAGAGCGAGGAGTCGCTGCTTGCCATCCAGGACAATAAACTTACCTCGCCGGACTTTATCTTCAGCTAATACAATTTGAGGAATAGGAAGGCCGAGGATAAGAGACTCGATAAATCTGCTCTTCCGTGGCCTATCCCACGCATCACGACGCTGAAATCTTGGGTTCAGTTGAATATTACCGCGCTTCAGCTGACTGAGAATCGTTTCAGCAGTCCAGTCAGTATCAGTTACAACGGCACGAGTTACGTCATCTGACGATACCGTCTCGCCAGTTTCCTCCTCATCCTCGTCATCGTCCCATGCTGAAGCATCTACCTGAGCCATGAACCGAGTCCCCACTCTCGCGTCGACTTGGAGCGAATCTGTCGGATCGCAAGTGTACTGAACATACTCATCCGTGGACATTGGAAAGATCGATACCATCTTCTCCTGTTGCCCGCCCTCCCCGAACCACCAGGCGGAGTGAACTCCGCCCGGGCGAGGATTGACTCGAGCACTGTGGTGCGGAACGGTTCCGGTCGGGCCCGTTCCGCACCACGATCAGGCTGCACTCATCACTTCTATGAAAATCAGACGAAACTTCGTTTCATGGTTGATATCGGTCACTCTCGGAGGTCCGTCACGTCGTCACTCGTCGAGATTCCCGCCCGTTCAAGGAAGGTGCGCAGCGTCGCGGCGAGCGAGTCGATCATGTCGTCCTCAACGAAGGCGTAACCACCCTGCGAGAAGCAGTCGGCGACCTGCACGGCAATCCGCCAGACGGGATCTTCATCCGATGTGGTCATCGCGCACTTCCTTCATCGCCGGTTGGGTGGGCTTGCGACGATCGATGCTGGAAGCCAGTCGCGGGCATCTCTCGTCACATCGACGATGCCACGTGGTTGTCACTATGACAACCACTCAGATGTCAGTTAGACATGCTTAATCTGTGAAGGATCGGAGATGATGGAAGAGGTCATGGCTGCTGCTGAGATCGCCGACTACCTGGGCGTCTCCCGCCAGCGTGTGGCGGTGCTCGTCGAGCGGCCCAACTTCCCCGCCCCGATTGCTCATCTGGCGGTGGGGCGAATCTGGCGGACGTCCGATATTCGAGAGTGGGCTGCCAAGCGGCCGAACCGTCTGCAAGAGGACGAGAAGCAGTGACGACGATGCCGCCCAACCGAGAACGGCGGGCGGCATCGTGAAGCCAGAACGTCAGGCGGGCTGCTGAGCGGGACGCCCCAGCAGGGACGGCAGGGTCAGGGAGCGACTCTTCGCCCTGGCCAGGGCCGTGACGCCGACGAGCACCGCGGTGGTGGTGATCGCGCCGCCGAGCATCAGGGCGCCTCGGGCGCCGAGGGTGTCGCAGAGCCAACCTATCGAGGGGGCTCCGACGATCGCGGCCAGGGCGGTGACGATGTTGGTGCTGGCCAGGACGCGGCCGCGCATGTCCTCGCGCGTGTCGAGCAGGATGCGGGTGCCCACCACCGTGTCGAAGATGACGGCGCCGGCGGCGATGGGGAGGATCAGGGCGGCGAAGCCGAGGATGGTCGGGGCCAGGCCGGCGCAGAACTGCAGGACGCTGATGGTGAACGCGGTCGCGGCCAGCACCCGCAGGGTGGAGCGGCCGGTGCCGGCGAGCAGGAGGCCGCCGGTGACGGCGCCGATGGCGAAGACCGTGGAGATCAGGCCGTAGGAGGCCGCGGTGCCGTGCAGGGGGCCGGAGATCATCGCGGCCATGGAGATCTGGTAGTTGCGGCCCAGGGAGCTGAGCACGAAGAAGAGGGCCAGCACGATCAGGATCACCGGCTGGCGGGCCAGGTAGCGGAAACCGGCCATCGCTCCGCCCTCGGAACGGGATGCGGGGGCGGCGAGCTGCTGCATGTCGCCGGTGCGGATGGCGAGCAGGGCGGCGATCACGCCGAGGTAGGAGACGGCGTTGATGGCGAAGAGCGGGGACGGGCCGGCCACGCCGACCAGGATGCCGCCGAGGGCCATGCCGCCGATGCGGCCGGCGGAGTTCAGGATCGAGCCGAAAGCGAGCGCGGAACCGAGGGACTCGCGTGGGACCAGGGCCGAACCGAAACGGCCCAGGACCGGGGATTCGAAGGAGCCGATGACGCCGGAGGCCAGCGCCACGGCGTAGACGAGCCAGTGGTGCGACGCCATCACCAGGGAGAGCGCGAGCAGGCCGCGGATGGCCTGGCAGGCGATCAGCATCGGACGCGAGGGGATCCGGTCGGCCAGCACCCCGCCCCAGCTGCCGAGCAGGAGCACCGGAAGCGCCTGGAGCATCAGGACCGCGCCCATCGCGGTGGCCGAGCCGGTGGCGGTCAGGACCAGCCAGTTCAGCGCGAGCACCTGCATCCAGTTGCCGGTGACCGAGACCAGGTCGGCGGCCGCCCACCATCGGTAGTTGCGCTCCCGCAACGGCGCGAACATCGGAGCCAAAGCCGCGATACCCCCGAACAGAAGAACGACGCCGGCTCTCGACGTCGTCTCCCTGTTCGGCCCGGGCACAGCGGAGCGCGAGCCCTATCGTTTCAGTACTACCCACCTGCTACCGCGCGCTCACGGCGTACGGGAGAAAGCAGTGAGGTTTGGGCCGTTGACTTGGAAAAGGTGTCCGGAAGTGATCACAACGAAGCCGGGGCGGGAGGGGGCTGCCGCGACTCCGGTGGCGCTGCGGAGGACGGTGCTGCCGGTGTAGAGGAGGCCGCCGGCGACGGTCGGTTGGAGGGACGGCGCCGCGAGGGTGTGTGACCAGATCAGGCGGCCGGTGTGGGCGTCGAGGGCCTGGACGCGGGCGCCCTCGGCACGGTAGACGCGTTCCCCGTCGGCGGCGATCAAGGGGCTGGCCTGCGAGGAAGCGGACCAACGGACCTTGCCGGTACGAGCGTCGACGGCGAGCAGCGGGCCGGCGGACACCACCCTCCCCGAGACGTAGAAGGTGTCCGAGGAGGGCGAGGCGGCCTGGGCGAGCCAGGTGTTCCGGCTGGTCCAGACGGTGCGGCCGGTGGTGATCCGGACGGCGGCGGTGCTGCCGGTGGGCGTGCCGTAGCCGTCGGTCGCGGTGGTCAGCAGGACGCCGTCGGCGGAGACCTCGGTGGAGACGACGCCGGTCCGGTGCCAGAGCAGGTGGCCGTCGGTGACCGAATATGCCAAGATCCCGTCGCCGTCGGAGTCGGAGTATCCGGAGACGACCACGGCGCCCTTGTCGACGACCGCGGAGTAGGCGGGAACGTCCTGGCCGAGGGCCCATCGGAGGTCACCGGTGGCGACGTCGAGCGCGGTCAGGCGGCCGTCCGGATCGCTGGCCGAGTTGCAGTCGCCGTTGACGAGGATCAGCAGGTCGTCGGCGACGGCCATGGTCGGCGTGTCGTTGTCGTCGGCGGGATCCCAGTCGAACCGCCAGAGCACATCGCCGCTGGTGGCGTCGTAGGCGGAGACGCCGCGCCGGTCGGTGGCGAAGACCCGGTCGCCGGCGACGAGTGGGGCGGAGAAACCGGAGCAGCTCGCCTCGATGTCACGGAGCGGGGCCCGCCACCGCTGTTTCAGCGTACCGATGACCGATTCGTGCGGGTTGTAGTAGCTGTTCTCCGCGTCGTAGCCGGGGTTACCCCAGGCGAGCAGGAGGGCCAGGGAGAATCCGATGATCTGCACAAAGCAGACCTAAGCACTGAAAACGGTGGTCCACCCCGCTCCCGAGGGGTGGACCACCCGAATGCCTCAGCCGTTGAGCAGCCTCAGCATCTGCTGTACCTGGTCGGCGCGGGACTCCTTGACCCGCTCGGCGAAGGCCGTGGCCTGCTCGTTCGCGCCCTTGTCGAGCTCGAGTTGGGCCATCTCCACGGCGTTGTGCTGATGCGCGAGGAAGAGGTTGAGGAACGCCGTCTCGAAGTCGGCCTTCTCGACCGTCCTCAGCGAGGCGATGGACTCGTCGTCGGTGCCGGGCAGTCCACCGTGGTCGGCGTGCAGGCTGACCCGCTTGTCGACGGTGGTCGCCTTCTGCCACTCGGTCAGCCAGGACGTCATCATGGTGAGCTCGTCGGTCTCGGTCGCGTCGATCGCCTTGGCGAGGTCGACGACCTCCTCCCGGGTGGCCCGGTCCGCCGCGATGGCGACCATCTCCAGGCCCTGCTGCTGGTGGTCGACGAGCATCTGCAGGAACATCACGTCGGTGTCGTTGTAGGTCGACCCGGCGGCGATCTCCGCGGCGCTCGACACCGTGGGCGCGGCCTCTGCGGAAGGATCGGAAGCGGAAGGATCGGAAACAGACGTGCCGCAGGCCCCCAGCAGGAGGACCAGGGAGACGGCTACCAGGGCGCGCTTCACAGCGGGAGCCAGAGCGCGAGCGTGTAGATCGACGGCTCCCAGCTGCGGATCGAGCTGTGCGACTGGCGGCACTGGTAGGTGGTGCCCTGGTAGGTCACCTTGTCCCCGGTCTTGTACGAGACTCCCGGGGCCCATGCGGCAACACCGGCCGAGGCAGAAGAGACGGAACGGGATGCGGAAGCGGAAGGGGACGCGGAGACGGTGGCCGTAGGGGACGAGGAAGGAGAGGCCGAGGGGGACGGCGAAGGCGATGAGGTAGCGGAACCGGAGCCGTTGATGTTCAGGTCGACGCAGCTGTAGAAGGCGTTCGCGGTGTCGCCGATGTTCCAGACCGTGAGGACCGTGTGGTCACCGGAGTACGCGCTCAGGTCCACGGTCTGGCTGACCGTCGCCTCCGGGATCGCGTTGGCGTAGTCGAAGGACGCGACCTGGGTGCCGTCGACGTAGTAGACCCAGCTCGCGGTCCGGTGCCGGGCGGTCAGCACCCAGTTGAAGGTGACCTTGCCGCTCACCGAGGTGGCCGGCCAGCTCCGCGACTCGTCACTCAGGACGGTGAAGCTCGCGTTGCCGCCGTTGCACTCCTTCGAGCCCTTCGGCGCCTCGACGCTCTGCGGCTCGTACTGGATCGCGCCGCAGTCCGCGACCTCACCGGCGGCGCAGAGGGCCTGCCGGCTCGGCGGCGACGAGACGTAGCCGTGCGCGAGCGCGGGCGACGCGATCGCCACGGTGGACGCGACCATCCCGAGGGTGGCCAGCGGGTAGGCGATCTTCCTGCGCATGGAGCTCTCCTTCAGCCGGTTACGAGGCGTAACGCTATGAAGGGCTGCCATAACGGGGCCTTAAGGCGACCGAAAACCCGCCTCAAAACCGGGCGAGGACGAAACCGACCCGGGCGCCACCGAGCGGACCGCGCCCGACGACCAGCTCGCCGCGCAGGGTCTCCGCGGCCCGGCGCACGATGTCCAGCCCCAGACCGGTCGAGCCGGCTCCGCTGAATCCACGCTGGACGGCCATCGCCGGATCGGGGATGCCCGGGCCGCCGTCGTCCACGAGCAGTCCCTCCGGAGAGACGGTGACCCGGAACGGGACGCCCTCCTCGGTGTGCGAGAAGACGTTGCCGAGCATCGCGTCGACCACCAGGATCACCTCGCTGTGCGACATCGGCAGGATCACCGGGCGGTCCCCGCCGACCACCTCCCACGGGCGCTCCTGGTCCTCGGCGAGCACCGACCAGAAGGCCAGCCGGTCGGCGAGCACCTCGACCAGGTCGCAGCTCTCGTCGACGGTCGCCTGCACGCCGAGCCGGGTGCCTGTGATGATCGCTTCCAGCTCCTCGTCCAGCAGGTCACAGGCTTGGCGCATCCGGTCGGCGATCGGCCCGGGCGGCATCGCCTCCGCGTCGAGGCGGAGGCCCGTCAGCGGCGTACGCAAGCGGTGGGAGAGGTCGGCGGCCAGCTCGCGCTCTCGATCCAGAAGGCGCCGCAGGTCGCCGGCCATGCCGTTGAAGGCCTGCGCCGCGTCGCGCAGCTCCCGCGGCCCGGTCGGCTCGATCCGCTCGCCCAGTTCGCCCGCGCCGAGACGGCGGCTGGCCTCGGCGAGCTGCCGGGTGGAGCGGACCAGTTGGGCGCCGAGCCGGTCGGCGAAGAGGGTGGAGCCGGCGATCAGCACCACGGCCAACCCGGCAAGGGCCAACCATGCGGACCAGACGCCACGTCGCATCTCACTGTCGGTGACGAAGACTTCCACCACTACGGTACGGCCGTCGGTGAGCACCGTCGGCTGCAGATAGGCCACGCCGCCCTCGGCCGAGGCGGTCGCCGACCGGCGCTGCTGTGCCGCCCGGTCCACCGTCTCCGGCGAGAGGTGCGAGACGCCGATCGGATCGAGACCCGGAAGGTGTACGGCGAGCATGCCCGTACTGCCCGCGGCGGTGCTGGCCACCGCATTGGTGAGCGCGGTCGGGTCGGCGTTCACACCCAGCACGGTGACCATCGAGGTGGCCTGCTGGCGTGCCTCGGAGATCGCCCGGTCGTGGGCGATCTGGTAGATCGCGACGGCGAGCGGGACCAGGAAGGCGAGCGCGACCATCGACGTGATCGCGAGGGCGAGCCGGTTGAGCGCCCATCTCACTGTGCCCACCTCATTGGGGGTCGATCATCATCACGCCGACGCCCCGCACGGTGTGCAGGAAGCGCGGCTTCGCGGCCGTCTCGCCGAGCTTGCGGCGCAGCCACGAGATGTGCACGTCGATGGTCTGCTCCTCGCCGATCCGGGCCTGGTTCCACACCTGGTTCATCAGCTCGCGGCGGCTGATCACCTGGCCCACCCGTTCCGCCAGGTAAGCCAGCACGTCGAACTCGCGGCGGGTGAGCTGCAGCGGCTCGCCGCGGAGCTCGGCCCGGCGCTGCCGTGGCTTGATCACCAGCTCGCCGACGGTGATGGTGTTCGGCACCTGCTCGGTGGTGGTCCGGGCGCGCCGCAGCACCGCCGAGATCCGGGCCAGGATGTGGCCGCCGGAGAACGGCTTGGTCACGTAGTCGTCGGCGCCCGCGCTGAGCAGTGCGATGATGTCCGCCTCCGAGCGGCGGGCGGTGGCCACGATCACCGGGACGTCGGAGACGGTCCGCATCATCCGCAGCGCGTCGGTGCCGTCGATGTCGGGCAGTCCGAGATCCAGGATGACCAGGTCCGGCCGCTCCTGGGTGACGATCTTCAGCGCTTGGGCGGCCTGCCCGACCGGGCGTACGACGTGGCCGGCCTCGGTCAGCGCACGGGTCAGTGCGGCCGTGATGATGCGGTCGTCCTCGACCAACAGGATCAGCGCCATGGCGTACACCATAGGGTGCGGTGAGAGGATGGGCTCCGTGCGATCTTCCAGGTGGCTGCCGGTGGCCGGGTGGTTCGCGGCGACCGCGGGCAGCATCGTGCTCTCGTGGGTGGCGCTGCTCCCCGTGCTGAACGCGGCCCGGCCGGACGTGGGCACGCTCCCGGACATCGACCAGGTCCCGGCGGCCGCCGAGGTGGTGACCCCGGTCACTACCACGTCCACACCGCGCCCGGCGGCCACCACGGCGAAGACCTCCCCACCGGCGGAGAAGCCGACGACGGCCAAGCCCACCACGAAGAAGCCCGCGCCATCGAAGGCGACCACCACCGAGGACGGCTGGACGGTCACCACCGGGGACGACGGCGTGCGGACGTACGTCCGGTCGTTCACCGTCGAGGGTGGACAGGCCGTCATCAGGATGACCAGCGAAGGTGTGGTCTCGCTCGTCACCGCGACGCCCGCCGACGGGTACACGGTCGAGAAGACGCAGAGTGATCCCGCGGATCTGGCGGTCTACTTCAACGAGACCAACCACAGCTTCATCATCCGGGCGATCTGGTGGAACGACGCGCCGTTCGCCGAGGTCAACGAAATCGGCTCGTAACACAGCCTGTAACAACGCGGTCATATGCCACAGAGGGGACAACAAGGGTTTTCCCCGTTTCGGTGACGATCGTCGATGCTTAGCGTCTCACTTCAAGTCATCTGGAGGTGACCCGCCGTCCATGGATGGATGGACGGCCGATCCCGCCCGGCACCCCCTCGGGCGGGGATAGGAGCTCCCGTGAAATCCCGTACCCCCGTTGTCGTCGCCATGGCCGCCGCAACCGCGGCAGCCTCGGCGGCCGTGGCGATCGCCGGACCGGCGACCGCCCAGCCGAGTGACCCCGTGGCACCCGCCGCGGCCGCGGCCCGCACCGCGTCCGCCCTGGTAGCGGCCCGACCGGCCGCCCTGCACGCCAGCGCCGACGAGGCGTTCGTGCAGCACCCGGTGATCTCGAGCGACGGCGACCTGCAGTTCGTCCCCTACGACCGGACGTACAAGGGCCTGACGGTCAAGGGTGGCGACTTCGTCGTCGTCACCGACGGCACCGGCCAGACCCAGTTCACCTCGGTCGCGCAGAACTCCCCGATCGGCGAGCTCGGCACCACCCCGAAGCTGAGTGCCGCCGCGTCGGCCGCGATCGCCAAGGCCCAGCTCAAGACGGTCAAGAACGTCGAGAGCACGAAGCTGATCGTGGACGCCACCGACGGCGCCGCGAAGCTGGCCTGGGAGTCGATCGTCAACGGGACGAGCGAGAGTGGCATCAGCCGCCTCACCGTCGACGTGGACGCGCTCACCGGCGACGTCCTCGGCACCAAGGAGAACGTCACCGAGGCCACCGGCACCGGTACCGGCTGGATCAACGGCTCGGTCAGCCTGGACACCACCCTCTCGGGCAGCACGTACAGCCTGAAGGACCCGAACATGACCACCCTGAGCTGTCAGGACGCGTCGACCAACACGGTCTTCAGCGGCACCGACAACGCCTGGGGCACCGGCGTGGGCACCAGCAAGGAGACCGGCTGCGTCGACGCGCTCTACGTCGCGCAGAAGGAGAAGGCCATGCTCTCCAGCTGGCTGGGCCGCTCCGGCTTCAGCAGCAGCGGCGGCGCCTGGCCGATCCGCGTCGGCCTGGCCGACCAGAACGCGTACTACGACGGCACCCAGGTGCAGATCGGCTACAACACCTCGTCGCAGTGGATCGCCTCGGCGGACGTGGTCGGCCACGAGCTGGGCCACGGCATCGACGACAACACCCCGGGCGGCATCTCGAACGGCAACACCCAGGAGTTCGTCGCCGACGTCTTCGGCGCGGCCACCGAGGCGTACGCCAACAACCCGAACGACGCCCCCGACTACCTGGTCGGCGAGGAGGTCAACCTGGTGGGTTCCGGCGCGATCCGGAACATGTACAACCCGTCGGCCCTGGGCGACGACAACTGCTACTCCAGCAGCACCGCCTCCGACGAGGTGCACGCGGCAGCCGGCCCCGGTAACCACTGGTTCTACCTGCTCGCCGAGGGCACCAACCCGACGAACGGACAGCCGACCAGCACCCTGTGCAGCGGCTCGGGCACCATCACCGGCGTCGGCATCCAGACCGCCACGAAGATCATGTACAACGCGATGCTGATGAAGACCAGCAGCTCGTCGTACCTGAAGTACCGCACCTGGACGCTGACCGCGGCCAAGGCCCTGGACACCACCTGCGCGCTCTTCAACACGGTCAAGGCCGCGTGGACCGGCGTGAGCGTCCCGGCGCAGACCGCCGACCCGACGTGCACCGCCAGCTCGACCACCTCGCCGACCGCGACCAGCTCGCCCACCGCGACGGCCACCACCTCGGCCCCGGCCAGCTGCACCGGCACCAACGGCACCGACGTCGCCATCCCGGACGCCGGCTCGGCCGTGACCAGCTCGATCACGATCAGCGGCTGCGCCCGGGCCGCGTCGTCCACCTCGACGGTGTACGTCAACATCGTGCACACCTACCGCGGTGACCTGGTGCTGACCCTGGTCGCGCCGGACGGTTCGACGTACGCGCTGAAGAGCAGCAGCTCCAGCGACAGCACCGACAACGTGGACACCACCTACACGGTGAACCTCTCGAGCGAGACGGCGAACGGCACCTGGAGCCTCAAGGCGCAGGACGTCTACTCGGGTGACACCGGCACCATCAACACCTGGACGCTCACCCTCTGACACATCGATCCCTCTGGCGATCAGTCGCGGGGAGCGTCACCATACGGTGACGCTCCCTGTGGCGCGGACCACGGCGATACGACGCCGGGCCGTGATCTTCCAGCCATAGAGTGCCTGCAAGGAGGTCGTGGTGACTGACGTTTTCGGCGCTGTGGTGCCCGGACGCCCCACCGGCGTGCTGGCCGATGCCTGGGGCCGCTCGGCGGTTCGTGATGTGGTGCTGACCGTGGGGGCCGCCGGCCTCGTCGGTCTGGCCGCTCAGATCGCCATTCCGGTGTACGGCTCCCCCGTCCCGATCACCGGGCAGACCTTCGCCGTGCTGCTCGCCGGCGCGGTGCTCGGCCCGGCCCGCGGCGCGACCGCCATGCTGCTCTACGCGGCGGCCGGCGTGCTCGGCGTCCCGTGGTTCGCCGGGGGCACCTCCGGCTGGCCGGTCGCGACCGCCGGCTACTTGGTCGGATTCATCGTCGCCGCCGCCATCGTCGGGCAGTTCGCGGCGCTCGGCGCGGACCGTCGGCCGTGGTACACGATCGGTCTGATGGTCTTCGCCAACGTGCTGATCTACCTGTTCGGCGTCCCGTGGCTGGCCCTGGCGACCACGATGGACCTGCCGACCGCGGTGATGAAGGGCCTGGTCCCGTACCTGATGGGCGACTTCCTCAAGATCGCGCTGGCGACCGGGCTGCTCCCCGGCGCCTGGCTCTTCCTGAACCGCCGCCACAAGGCCTGATCAACCACAAGGCCTGATCAACGACAAGGCCTGATCAACCACCGAGCCTGATCCACAGGCTGTGTGCACAGCCTGTGGATAACTCGAACTGATGTACGAATCCGGTCAGCGGATGGCAGGATGATCGTCGTGCCTCTGGTCGAACTGCGCCCCGAGTACCCGATCCGCACCGAGCGCCTGCTGCTGCGCCCGCTGACGGACGCCGACACCGACGCCCTGCTCGCGTACCGCGGCCTGCCCGAGGTCTGCCGGTACGTCCCGTTCGAGCCGATGACCGCCGCGGTGATCGCCGACCGGTTGACCACGTACTGGGCGGCCACCGTGCTGACCGACGAGGGCCAGTCGCTGACCCTGGGCGTCGAGCACGCCGGGACCGGGCGGCTGGTCGGCGACGTGATCCTCTTCTGGCACAGCCGGAAACACCTCGGCGGCGAGGTCGGCTGGGTGCTGAACCCCGAGTTCAGCGGCCACGGTTACGCCACCGAGGCGGCCCGGGAGATGCTCCGGCTCGGCTTCGAGGAGCTCGGCCTGCATCGCGTGATCGCCCGGATCGACGAACGCAACGAGGCCTCGGCCCAGCTCGCCCGGCGCCTCGGCATGCGGCTGGAGGCACGCCTGGTGGAGAACGAGCTGTTCAAGGGCGAGTGGAGCAACGAGCTCGACTTCGCCATGCTGGCCGACGAGTGGCGGGCCGCGAAGGCCGGCTAGATGTCCAGGTTCTCCTCGATCCGCTTCAGCTGGTGGCGGGCCAGCGCCAGGTTGGCCCGCTCCTTGTAGAGCGCGAGGTACAGGAAGAGGCCCTGCCCCGACCGCCCGGTCAGCGGCCTGATCAGGTGATACTGCGAGTCCAGCGTGATCAGGATGTCCTCGACGTCCTCGCGCAGGCCGAGCATCTCCATCGTGCGCATCTTCGCGCGGATCACCTCGGTGTTGGCGGCGGCCGCGACGGTCAGGTCGAAGTTCCGGTCGCCGCCGGCGATCCCCAGTGCCATCCCGCTGCTGCGGTCCACCAGGGCGGCGCCGATCGCGCCGTCGATCTGCATCGCGTCCTTGAGGGCTACGTCCATGTCCGGCATCTTCGGGCTCCTCCAAGTCCTTGCTGAGACTCATCGAGGGTCACCGACCGATGACGAAACAGGTCGCACATTCTGTCCGGTTCGGACAGACGTCCCGGTGCGAGGTTTGATGGGACGATCGAGTGAGTTGAAGACTTCCGCAACTCCGAAAATGCTCATGACAGCGCGTAACCGGAAGCCGATGGACGCCGTTGGACGGTGCGAACTATCAGGGGAGGGCGCGCCGTGTCAGTGCCGCTGTATCAGGCGAAGGCCGAGATGTTCCGTACGCTCGGCCATCCGGTGCGGATCCGTGTCCTGGAGCTGCTGCAGGACGGCCCGAAGCCGGTACGCGACCTGCTCGCCGAGATCGACGTCGAGGCCTCCAACCTGTCCCAGCAGCTCAGCGTCCTGCGCCGGGCCGGGATAGTGGCCTCGTTCCGGGACGGCGCCCTGGTCATGTACGCCCTGAGCACCCCCGACGTGGCCGATCTGCTCGCCGCCGGCCGCCGGATCCTCGGTGCCGTCCTCACCGACCGCGACGGCCTGCTGGTCGAGCTCCGGGCCGCCCAGGGCAAACGCCGCTGACCGCCCGCTCTTCTGGCTGGTGCTGGGGGGTACCTCGCTTCGCTTGAGGCACCCCCCAGCACCAGCCAGAACGGTTCTCAGGCCCCCACGGAGACGCGGTAGCCGTAGCGGTGGAGCAGCGGCAGCGCCATCGCGGTCACCGCCAGCCGGGGGCCGAGGGGCTGCTCCTTGCGCCACCGCTCGTCGGCCCGCAGCGTGATCTCCCCGGTCCGGAACCGGCTCGGGTTGCCGGAGACCGTGTGGTTCGGCTGCAGCATCACCGTGGTGTCGTCCAGGAACGGCCCCTCCAGCGGAGCGACCCCGGTGAAGGCGAAGAGCTCGTCGATCGTGGCGCGCGGCGCGCGGGCGAAGTCCTCGTAACGCAGGCGCAGGTAGCGGTTCGGGTACGTGCGGGCCAACCGCTCCGAGAAGGTGTTCCAGACCAGCCAGTGCATGGTGCTGTCGGCCGGGTTGTGCTGATCCATCACGGCCGGCTTGCCGCGGTCCGGCTGCTCGGTCACCCGCATCCAGGAGTGCGTCACCGCGCGCGGGTCGCGAACCATGTGCAGCAGGTACGGCTCCACCCCGCCCATCTGCGGCAGCAGGGCCGCGCCGGAGGGCACCTTGGACGAGTCGACGATCAGCTTCGCGCCGGTCACGTCGGCGATCGCGTGGTAGAGCCGGGTCATGATCCGGCGGTACTCGTTGGCCTCGCTGGAGAGCGGGCTGCCGATCAGTGCGGGGGTACGGCGTACCCGGGTCACCCGGCGCTGCAGCTCGGTCAGCTCACGCGGGTCGGGCGGGGAGTCGCCGTACGCGTGGTCGAGGATCTCCCGCCACAGGTGGCAGTTGGCGACCTGCTTGCCGCAACCGCACTTGCGGCGCTGCACCAGTCCGCGGCGCCACAGGTAGAAGAGCTCCCCGGTGGAGAAGACCGAGTCGTGTGAATTCAGGATGTTGTCGACGATCGTCGTTCCGCTGCGACCCCACCCGGCGATGTACAGCACCTTTACCGACATGTGAACGGATCGTTCACAGGGTTGTTGAGAGTTCCCTCGGTGCTTCCTGTCAGCGGCATTTGAAGACTTGAGGACCGCCTTAACTACACTTCCGGCCGACTCCCACGGCTGCATTGGACGCTGGGGACGCAACCGTGGGAGTCGGCCGGACCGGGTCGCGGGCGCCGTTGACCGCGAACCGGTGACCAGGGGATATCAGATGATGCTCTGGTACCCGGCGATCGTCTTGGCGAGGATCTCCCGGCCCGGCAGCTGCCAGAGCTCCTCGTTCATCACCTCGACCTCGATCGGGCCGGTGTACCCGGTCTTGGCGACCGCCTCGTGGAACGAGCGCATGTCGACGCAGCCGTCGCCGGGCAGGCCGCGCCCGGTCAGCACGCCGGCCGGCAGCGGGGTGATCCAGTCGGCCAGCTGGTAGATCGCGACGCGCTCACCGGCCGCCGCGATCTTCTCCAGCGCGGTGTCGTCCCACCAGAGGTGGTACGTGTCGACCGTGACGCCGACCTGGCCGACCGGGTGCTGCTCGGCGATCGCCATCGCCTGGTCCCAGGTGTTGATCACGCAGCGGTCGGCGGCGTACATCGGGTGCAGCGGCTCGATCGCCAGGGTGACCCCGGCGGCGGCCGCGTGCGGGACGAGCTGGGCGATCGCGTCGGCGACGTGCTGCCGGGCCCCGGCGATGTCCTTGGAGCCCTCCTTGAGACCGCCGGAGACCAGCACCAGGACCTTGGTGTTCAGGGCCGCGGCCTCGTCGATCGCCCGGCGGTTGTCGTCGAGCCAGCCGTCGGCCTGGAAGAAGCCGCTGCGGCAGAGCGTGGTGACCTCGAGACCGGCGTCCCGGACCAGGGCGGCGGAGCGCTCCAGGCCGTACTCGGCGACCGGCTCGCGCCAGAGGGCGACCTTGTCGACGCCGCTCTCCACCAGGCCCTTGACCATGTCGGTCAGCTCCCAGTGCTTGGCGGTGATCTGGTTGAAAGAGAAGCGGCTCATCCCGCCATCACCTCGAAGAACCTGTTGGCGCGGGCCGCGGCCAGATCCGGGTCGGGCAGCAGGCCGGCGGCGTCGGCGAGCTCGATCAGCGTGGCGAAATGCGGCACCGAGCGGCCGGACTGCAGGCCGCCGACCATGGTGAAGTGGTCCTGGTGCCCGGCGAGCCAGGCGAGGAACACGATGCCGGTCTTGTAGTAGAACGTCGGCTTCTTGAAGATGTGCCGGGAGAGCGGGACCGTCGGGGCGAAGATCCGGTCGTACTCGTCCAGGTCACCCCGGTCGAGCGCGGCGAAGGCGGCGGCCGCGGCCGGCGCGATCGCGGCGAAGATGCCGAGCAGCGCGTCGGAGTAGCCCTGCTCGTCGCCGCGGATCAGCTGCGGGTAGTTGAAGTCGTCGCCGGTGTAGAGGCGGACGCCCTCGGGCAGCCGGCGCCGCAGACCGATCTCGTGGTCGGCGTCGAGGAGCGACACCTTGACGCCGTCCACCTTGGCCGGGTTGGCGTTGATCAGCTCGAGCAGCGTCTCGGTGGCCTTGTCCACGTCGGACGAGCCCCAGTAGCCCTCGAGCGCGGGGTCGAAGGCGGTGCCCAGCCAGTGCAGCACGACCGGCTTGTCTGATTTTTCCAACAAATCGACATAGATGCCGAGATAGTCGTCGGCGGTCGAGGCGGCGGCAGCGAGGTGGCGGCTACACATCAGGACCGGGACGGCGCTCGTCTCAGCGACATCCGCCAGCTGCTGCGTGTAGGCCACCCGGATCTGCTCCAAAGACACGGGGCCCGGCGCGAGCTGGTCGGTCGCGACACCGGCGACGATCCGGCCGCCGACCGAGTCGGCCTCGGCCGCGCTCCGGCGGATCAGCTCCTTGGTCGCGGCGTAGTCGAGACCCATCCCGCGCTGGGCGGTGTCCATCGCCTCCGCCACGCCGAGGCCGTGCGACCAGAGGTGGTGGCGGAATTTGAGGGTGGTCTCCCAGTCCAGGACCGCGGGCTCGCCCGGCGCGTTCTCGGCGGTCGGGTCGGCCACCACGTGAGCGGCGGCGTAGGCGATGCGGCTGGTCGGCGGCCCGGCGGGCTTCGCCCAGGCGGCACGGCCGGAGAGGGCGAGCGACCGCCCGCCCGGCAGGTTCACGGTCGCCATGTCAGGACAGCTCGATCCGCTGGCCGTCGCGGGCCGACTCGAGACCGGCCTCGGCGAGCCGGACGCCGCGGGCGCCGGAGGCGAAGTCCCAGTGGAACGCCTCGCCGGCGACGACGTGCCGCAGGAACGCCTCCCACTGCACCTTGAAGCCGTTGTCGAACTCCTCGTTGTCCGGCACCTCGGACCACTCGTCGCGGAACGACTTGCCGGAGAGCGGCAGGTCCGGGTTCCAGACGGGCTTCGGCGTGGTGGCCCGGTGCTGGATCTTGCACTGGCGCAGACCGGCCACGGCCGAGCCGTGCGTACCGTCGACCTGGAACTCGACCAGCTCGTCCCGGTTGACCCGGACCGTCCAGGAGGAGTTGATCTGGGCGACGATGCCGCCCTCCAGCTCGAAGATGCCGTACGCGGCGTCGTCGGCGTCGGCGGTGTACTCCTCGCCGCGCTCGTCGACCCGGGTCTCGATGTGCGTGGCGATGGTCGCCTGCACGGTGCGGACCGCGCCGAAGAGCTCCTCCAGCACGTAGTTCCAGTGCGGGAACATGTCCATCACGATGCCGCCGCCGTCGGCGCTGCGGTAGTTCCAGCTCGGGCGCTGGGCGGTCTGCCAGTCGCCCTCGAAGACCCAGTAGCCGAACTCGCCGCGGACCGAGAGGATCCGGCCGAAGAAGCCGCCGTCGATCAGGCGCTTCAGCTTGCGCAGGCCGGGCAGGAAGAGCTTGTCCTGGACCACGCCGTTGCGGACGCCGGCCGCCTCGGCCAGCTCGGCCAGCTCGACGGCGGCCGCGGAGCTCTCGGCGAGCGGCTTCTCGGTGTAGATGTGCTTGCCGGCGGTGATCGCCTGACGGATCGCCTTCTCGCGCCGCGAGGTGACCTGCGCGTCGAAGTAGATCTCCACGTCCGGGCGGGCCAGGGCCGCGTCCAGGTCGGTGGTCCACTCGGTGAGACCGTGCTGGGCCGCGATGGCCGCCAGCTTGTCGGGGTCGCGGCCGACCAGGATCGGCTCCGGCCAGATCCGGTCACCGTTCGGCAGCAGTACGCCGCCCTCCTCACGGATGGCGAGCAGGGAGCGGACCAGGTGCTGCCGGTATCCCATCCGGCCGGTCACTCCGTTGATCACAATACCGATCGATCTGCGCGTTGCCATGCGGGTCCTCCGAGGATAGGAAAGCGCTTTCCTGCTGCTGGCAGCGTATGCTGAAGACGCGCTCCGGAACAAGGCCGATTTCTGCTGACATCGAGCGGTTAACTTCGTGTGAAGAATAAGGCCGACGTGAGTCGGCCGAGGCCCGACTTCGTCCTGGTGGGCATGTCAACCACTCTTTCCCTTCCGATACGGATCGGGATATGACCGAGGACGACCCGCTGCGTCCCGGACGGCATCGGATGCGTGGTCGCCGCCGGCCCCGCATCGCCGCATTCGTCGCCCTCCTCCTGCTCCTCGCCGGTGGCGGGGTCGGATCGTGGCGATACACCCACCCTCAGCCGACCGCGATCGTGAGCGACGGCTGCACCGTGCGACTGCGGGTCGTCGTGGCCCCGGAGATCGCCGCGGTGGTCCAGGCCGCCGCCACCTCGGTGAACGGCGGCAGCAGCTGCGGGCCGATCCAGGTGACCGCCGAGGAGCCCGGCACCACCGAGTCCGGCCTCAAGCAGAAGTCGCCGGACGTGTGGATCCCGTCCAGCTCCCTCTGGGTCTCCATCGCCGCGGTGGACGGGTACACGTTCCGGACCGACGGCGCGCCGCTCGCCCACTCGCCGATCGTCCTCGCCGGCCCCGAGGCCGTCATGACCGGGATCGCGAAGAAGGGGAAGACCTCCTGGGCCGTCCTGGTGAGCGCCGCGGCCACGCAGAAGCTCACCACGATCAGCATGGCCGACCCGCTGCACGACTCGGTCGGCATGCTCTCGGTCTACGCGATCCATCAGGCGATGAACCGGACCACCGCCGACGACGGCATCGCCCAGTTGCAGGCGCTGGCCCTGCGCAGCCGGCTGACGGACGCGACCGCCGACCCGGCGAAACTGCTCGACGCGGCCGCCGAGGGGAATCAGGACGTCGGGGTCTTCCCGGTGACCGAGCAGCAGTTGACGGCGTATCAGAAGGCCGGGCACGTGGTCACGCTCAGCGGCGCGGTTCCGGCCGACGGTGCGGTGGGCGCCGACTATCCGTATGCGATGGGCGAGAACGCGGACACCGCGCTGGCCGAGGATCTCCGGGAGGCGATCTCCGACGAGGGGCTGACCGAGGCCGGCTTCCGCACCAGCGCGCAGTCCGGGGCACTGGCCACGCCCTCGACACCGGACGACGTGCTGACCATGAGCCTCCAGTGGTCCTCGTACAGGGCGGAGAAGGCCCAGGTCCTGCTCCTGATCGACGGCTCCGGCTCGATGAACCAGGCGATCAAGGCGAAGGGCGGGAGATACACCACCAAGGCGGCACTGCTGCGCAAGACCGGGGCGAGCGCCAGTTCGGTCTTCGGCGAGGACACCTCGATCGGCCTGTGGTACTTCGCCACCCCGTCGGCGAGCAGCCCCGCGTACACCGAGGCACTGTCGTACGGCCCGATCAACGGGAAGGTCGGCACGCAGACCCGCCGGGAGGCCCTGGCCACCCAGATCGGCCGGTACACCGCGGTCGACGACGCCGGCACCCCGCTGTACCAGACCGTACTGGACGGGGAGGACGCCATGCGGGCGGAGAGCAGAACCGGCACGGTGACCCTGGTGGTGGTGCTCACCGACGGCCAGGACCACGGCTCGCGCTTCGCGATGAGCAACGCCGACTTCCTGGCGAAGCTCAACGCCGGGCAGGACTCGTCCCGTCCGGTTCCGATCATCGCGGTCGGTTACGGCGCGGACGCCGACATGGACGCGCTGACCAGCATGGCGAAGGCGACCGGCGGCGCCGCGGTGGCGGCCACCGATCCGGCCGACGTGGCCTCGGCGATGGCCAAGGCGTTCCTGTCAGTCCACTCGCCCAGCTGACCCGCGCGCGGCGACCGCGTCGAGGACCAGTTCGAGCGCCAACTCGAACTGGTCCTCCCGGTCGACCTCGCTGAGGTACGGCGCCACCTCGCGGATGCGCGGGTACCGGTCGGCGGGCAGCACCACGTACTCCCGGTCCCAGGCCAGCCCGTCCTTGCGCATCACGTCGAGGCCGACCGCGTGCACGGTCGCCTCGAACGCCGTCCAGGCCAGCAGGGTGTCGGCGACGACCCGGTAGAGGCTGGCCGCCTCCCGCCCGCGCAGACCGGCCTGCGCCATCGCGCCGAGGATCAGCTCGACGACCCGGAACTCGGCCTCCTGCCGCAGGGTCCGGGTGGCCACCAGGACCGCCACCCGCGGATGCGCCACGAACGCCCGCCGCGTCGCGCGGGACAGCGCCCGGATCCGCTCGCGCCAGTCCGGCTCCGCCGGGTCGACCTCGGCGAGAGCGGTCTCCAGCAGCTGGTTGCCGATCGCCAGGAGCAGTTCGTCCTTGTCCCGGAAGTGGCGCAGCACCGCGGTCGGCGCGACCCCGAGCGCCGGGCCGAGCCGCCGGAAGGTCAGCGCCTCGCCGCCCTCGGCCTCGGCCAGCTCCAGGGCGACCTTGACGATCTCCGACCGGGTGAGGGATCCACGCTCTCGCTTCGCCATCCGCCCATCCTAATGAAACAACGTTGTGAACACCGTTGACATCAGTGTTCAGAGGAAGTGGAATCACTGCCACCACAGCGCAGAGGAGCCGGCTGATGACCGAACCCATGCCCAAATCGCTCGGCGTCGTCGACGGTGTCGTCATCGCCGCCTCCAGTACCGCCGCCACCACCAGCATCGCGATCGGCACCGGCGTCCTCGCCGGGATCGCCGGCCGCCAGGTGCCGATCCTGCTGATCCTCGCCTTCCTGCCGATGCTCGGCATCGCCGGTGCGTACGCCCGTCTCAACCGTTCGGAGCCGAACTGCGGCGCCGGGTACACCTGGGTCGGCAGCACGCTCGGCCCCTGGCTGGGTTTCCTGGCCGGCTGGATCCCGATCGCCGGCACCGTGGTCTTCCTGGCGTACACCACCTCGATCTGCGGCTCGCTGCTGATCCAGACGGTGGCGAAGTTCGGCCTGCACGGGCTGGACCCGAACTCGACCGCGCAGAGCACCCTGATCGGCCTGGTCGTGCTCGCCGTGGTGACCTGGACCGCGATCCTCGGCGTCGGCCACGCGGCCCGCTTCCAGAAATACCTGCTGATCTTCGAGTACGCCGTCCTGATCGTCTTCTGCGGCTGGGGTCTGGTCGCCGGCGATCAGCCCTTCTCGCTGAGCTGGCTCAACCCGTTCGCCTTCCACTCCGGCGCGGCGCTGGCGCAGGGCCTGGTGCTGGCGGTCTTCTTCTACTGGGGCTGGGACTCGGCGTTCAGCGTCACCGAGGAGACCAGGAACCCGGAGGACGCCGCCAAGGGCGGGTACATCGCGCTCTTCACCATGCTGGGCCTCTTCGTCCTCGGCGCGATCGCCTTCCAGCGGGTGCTCCCCACCGACGAGCTGGCCGAGCACGGCGCCGAGGGGCTCAGCTACTACGCCGCGCAGCTGACCGGCGAGCCCTGGGCGTCGTTGCCGCTGCTCGCGCTCATGTTCTCGGCGATCGCCTCGGTGCAGGCCGGCGTGATCCCGACCGCCCGGCTCACCCTGGCGATGAGCCGCGACCGGAACCTCGGCCCGATCTGGTCCCGGATGAGCCACCGTGGCACCCCGGCGGCGGGCACCGTCGTGATGGCCACGATCGCCGGTTTCGTCGCCCTGCTGGAGTTCGCGTTCCCCAAGCTCAACGAGGCGATCCTGGCCGCGGTCAACACGGTCGGCCTGCTGGTCGCGATCTACTACGGACTCACCGCGGTCGCCTCCGCCGTCCGCTTCCGCGACCTGCTGCGGACCGACCCGGTGGAGGGCGTCAAGGCGGTGGTCGTCCCGCTTCTCTCCGGTACGGCCCTGCTCGCTCTCGGCGCCTACCTGGCGCTCTACTACGCGACGCTGAGCGACGGCTTCGCCCTCGACGTGGAGAACGGCTGGTTCAATCTCGCCATGCCGGTGGTCATCATCGCCCTGGGGCTGATCGCCGCCGCGGTGGCCAAGTGGCACCGCCGCTCCCCCTATTTCACCAAGATCAAGGAACTCGCATGACCGCCGATCTGATCTTCACCGGTGGCCCGGTGCTCACCGTCGACCCGGCCCGCTCCCGGGCCACCGCGCTCGCCGTCCGCGACGGCCGGATCCTCGCGGTCGGCCATGACCTGAGCGAGCTGCGCGGCCCGAAGACCGAGGTGGTCGACCTGCGGGGCCGGGCGCTGATCCCGGGCTTCCAGGACGCGCACATCCACGCGGTCTTCGGCGGGGTCGAGATGGGCCAGTGCGACCTGACCGGCACCACCGACCTGGACGAGTACCTGCGCCGGATCGACTCGTACGCGAGAAGCAACCCGGACCTGGAGTGGATCACCGGCAGTGGCTGGTCGATGGAGAGTTTCCCGGGCGGGGTGCCGACGGCCGAGCTGCTGGACAGGATCGTGCCGGATCGTCCGGTCTACCTGACCAACCGGGACCATCACGGCGCCTGGGTCAACTCGCCCGCGCTGAGAAGGGCGGAGATCACCCGGGACACCACCGACCCGGCGGACGGCGTGATCAACCGGGACGCCGACGGGAACCCGGTCGGCGCGCTGCAGGAGGGCGCGGTCAGCCTGGTCAACCGGCTGATCCCGGAGAGCACCCCGGCCGAGCTGGTCGCCGGGCTCCGGCGGGCGCAGACGCTGCTGCACTCGCTCGGCATCACCGGCTGGCAGGACGCCATGCTGCGCGGCACGAACGGGTACCCGGACCCGGCGGACGCGTACCTGAAGGCGGCGGACGAAGGCTGGCTGACCGCGTCGGTGACCGGCTCGCTCTGGTGGGACCGGGACAGCGGCGCCGAGCAGATCCCGGGCCTGGTCGAGCAGCGCGCACTGCTCACCGTTGGCCGGCTGACCTGCTCGACCATCAAGATCATGCAGGACGGCGTGGCGGAGAACTTCACCGCCGCGATGACCGCGCCCTACCTGGACGGCTGCGGCTGCCCGACGCCGAACAGCGGCCTGAGCTTCGTCGACCCGGCGCTGCTCCCCGGGTACGTCACCGAGCTCGACGCGCTCGGCTTCCAGGTCCACTTCCACGCGCTCGGCGACCGCGCGGTCCGCGAGGCCCTGGACGCGATCGAGACGGCCCGTACCAGAAACGGTTTCAAGGACACCCGCCACCACCTCGCCCACCTGCAGGTGGTGCACCCGGACGACATCGCGCGCTTCCGCCGGCTCGGCGCGACCGCGAACATGCAGCCGCTCTGGGCCGCGCACGAGCCGCAGATGGACGAGCTGACCATCCCGTTCCTCGGCGCCGAGCGGGCCGCCTGGCAGTACCCCTTCGGCGATCTGCTGCGCGCCGGCGCGACCCTGGCCGCGGGCAGCGACTGGCCGGTGAGCAGCCCGAACCCGATCGAGGGCATCCACGTCGCGGTGAACCGGACGGTGCCCGGCGAGAACGGGAAGGTCTTCTACCCGGAGCAGCGGCTGGACCTGGGCACCGCCCTGGCCGCGTACACCGCGGGGAGCGCGTACGTGAACCACCGGGACGACAGCGGCAGCCTGCGGGCCGGCAACGTGGCCGACCTCGTGGTGCTCGACCGGGACCCGTTCGAGGTCCCGTCCGCGGAGATCGGCGCACTGAAGGTAGAGGCGACCTATGTGGCCGGTACGCACGTCTATCAGGCCGGATCCTAGAAACCGGGATCCAGGTCCGGACCACACAGCGTAGGCGGGCAGGATCATCCGCATGCCTTTGCTCTTCTCGTACGGCACCCTGCAGGATCCCGCGGTGCAGCGGGCGAACTTCGGAAGGGAGCTGGAAGGCCGGGCGGACGCGCTCACCGGATACGCACGTCAGGAGGCGGAGACACCCGGCGTCGTGGAGACCGACGTCGACGCGGACGAGGTCCCCGGCACGGTGTTCGACCTGACCGAGGACGAGTTGGCCGCGACCGACAAGCGGCACGCGGGCGTCCAGCACCGGATCCTGCTCTCCCTCGCGTCCGGTGTCCGCGCCTGGGTCTACGTGAGCTGATCGTCCCGATCTTCCCCGGGCGGGGCGGGTGCGCGAGCTGTCAAAGAGCGCACAAGCCCCGCCCGGCCGTCGTGAGGTTCGGGAAACCCCGGAAGCATGACGGGGTGACGACCCGGTAACCGCCGGTTTCTAGCGTGGTCTGACGACGACTACGCGAAGGGACCGCCTGTGGCCGCCGATGTCACCGCTGTGCGAACCGTGTGCGGGTACTGCGGCGTGGGCTGCGGGATCGTCTTCGACATCCAGGGCCGCAAGGCGTCCGGAGACCGGGACCATCCCGCCAACCGCGGCCGCCTCTGCACGAAGGGCGCCACCACCGGCGACCTGCTCGCCGCCCCGGGCCGGGCGACGACCGCGCTGACCCGCACCGAGCGCGGCGCCGCCCTGCAGCCGTCCGGCGTCGACGAGGCGATCACCGAGACCGCGCGGCGGCTGCGGGCGATCATCGACGAGCACGGGCCGGACTCGTTCGCCATGTACGTCTCCGGCCAGATGACGCTGGAGGCCCAGTACCTCGCGAACAAGCTGGTCAAGGGCTTCATCGGGACGAACAACATCGAGTCGAACTCGCGGCTCTGCATGGCCAGCGCGGGCACCGGGTACAAGCTCTCGCTCGGCGCCGACGGGCCGCCCGGGTCGTACGACGACCTGGACCACGCCGACGTCTTCCTGGTGATCGGCGCGAACATGGCCGACTGCCACCCGATCCTCTTCCTGCGGATGATGGACCGGGTCAAGGCCGGCGCCAAGCTGATCGTGGTGGACCCGCGCCGGACCGCCACCGCCGAGAAGGCCGACCTCTTCCTGCAGATCCGGCCGGGCGCCGACCTCGCGCTGCTCAACGGGCTGCTGCACCTGGTGGAGAAGGACAAGGACTTCATCGAGGCGTACACCGACGGCTGGGACGCGATGCCGGACCTGCTCGCGGACTATCCGCCGGAGCGGGTCGCCGAGCTGACCGGGCTCGACGAACGGGACGTCCGGACCGCCGCCGAGTGGATCGACGGCGCCGCGAACTGGGTCACCCTCTGGACCATGGGCCTCAACCAGAGCACCCACGGCACCTGGAACACCAACGCGATCTGCAACCTCCACCTCGCCACCGGCGCGATCTGCCGGACCGGGAGCGGACCGTTCTCGCTCACCGGGCAGCCCAACGCGATGGGCGGGCGCGAGATGGGCTACATGGGCCCCGGCCTGCCCGGACAACGATCGGTGCTGGTGCCGGCGGACCGCGAACTCACCGAGGGGATCTGGGGGGTGCCGGCCGGGACGCTGCGTACCGAGGTCGGCAGGGGCACGATCGAGATGTTCGAGCGGATGACGGCCGGCACGATCAAGGCCTGCTGGATCGTCTGCACCAACCCGGTCGCCTCGGTCGGCAACCGGAAGACGGTGATCGCCGGTCTCGAGGCCGCCGAACTGGTCGTCACCCAGGACGCCTACGCGGAGACCGAGACGAACGCGTACGCGGACATCGTGCTGCCGGCCGCGATGTGGGCGGAGACCGACGGCATCATGATCAACTCGGAGCGCTCGCTGACCCGGACACGACCGGTCGCCTCCGCTCCCGGCGGGTCGCTCCCCGACTGGCAGCTCATCGCCCGGGTCGCCGCCGAGATGGGTTTCGCTTCCCATTTCGCGTACGAGTCAGCCGAGCAGATCCTCGACGAGATCAAACTGTTCACCAACCCGATGACCGGTTACGACCTGCGCGGCGTCACCTACGAGCGGCTCGCCGACGGCCCGGTCCAGTGGCCCGCCGCGCCGGGCGGGCCGTCCCGCAACCCGATCCGGTACCGCACCGCGGAGGGCGGACTGCGGTTCGCCACCCCGAACGGCCGCGCGGTCTTCCACGCCCGCCCCCACCTCGACCCGGCCGAGATGCCCGACGACGACTTCCCGTTCACGCTGAACACCGGCCGTCTCCAGCACCAGTGGCACACGATGACCAAGACCGGACGGGTGGAGAAGCTCAACCGGCTCAACCCGAACCCGTTCGTCGAGATCAACCCGGCCGACGCGCGGTTCCTCGGTATCGCCGAGGGCGACCAGGTGGAGATCGCCTCACGGCGGGGGCGGGCGGTGCTGCCCGCGGTGCTCACCGACCGGGTGATGCCGGGCGGCTGCTTCGCCCCGTTCCACTGGAACGACCTTTTCGGCGAGTACGTCAGCGTCAACGCGGTGACCAGCGACGCCGTCGACCCGCTCTCCTTCCAGCCGGAGCTGAAGGTCTGCGCGGTCTCGCTGACCAGGGTCGCCACCGTGGCCACCGCGCCCGTCGAGTCCCCCGTCTCGTCGATCCACGGCATGCTCGGACTCGACCCGGCACCGCCGGAACTCAGCGACGGGCAGCGCCGCTACCTGGCCGGCTTCCTCGCCGGACTGCCGCCGGTACGCCCGGACGCCCCGGTGCTGCCGGGCAACGCGCCGTTCGATCCGGCCACGGCCATGTGGGTCAACGGATTGCTGGCGGGGGTGTTCTCGCCCGTACCGGAGAAGGCTCTGGAAAAGACGGCGGAGGCGAGCGGTCCGCGGCTGCAGATCCTCTGGGCGTCGCAGACCGGGAACGCCGAGGACTTCGCGCGCGGGCTGGGCGAACGGCTCGCGGCGACCGGGCGGGGGGTGACGATCCGCGGCATGGACGGGACCGCGGCCGACCTGCTCGATCCCGGCGCCGACCTGCTGATCGTGACCAGCACGTTCGGCGACGGCGACGCACCCGACAACGGCACCGCGTTCTGGCAGTCGATCGCCGGCGACGCGGCGCCCCGCCTGGACGGCCGCCGGTACGCGGTGCTCGCCTTCGGCGACTCGAACTACGACGACTTCTGCGGACACGGCCGTCGCCTCGACGAGCGGCTCGCCGAGCTGGGCGCGGTTCGGATGGCACCGCGCGCCGACTGCGAGCCGGACTTCGAGGACACCGCCGCCGGCTGGTTGGAATCGGTCGTCTCGGCGCTCTCGTCGTCGTTCGTGGAGAAGCCCGCGCCCACCCGCGCCGCGCCGCTGACCTCCGCCCTGGTCGGGAACCGCCTGCTCAGCGGGCCCGGCTCGGCCAAGGAGGTGCGCCGCTTCACCTTCGACACCGGCGGCCTGCTGGAGTACTCCGCCGGCGACGCGCTCGGCGTCTGGCCGGTCAACTGCCCCGACCTGGTGACCGAGTGGCTGACCGCGACCGGTCTCCCGTTCGACTCCCTCGTCGAGCTCGACCGGATCGGCCCGGTGCCGCTCGGCGAGGCGCTCTCCCGCCACCTGGACATCACCCGCATCACCACCGACCTGCTCCGTTTCGTCGCCGACCGCGGCGGGGACACCCAGCTCAAGACCCTGATGCGCCCGGACAACAAGGGCGAGCTGGCCAAGTGGTCGTGGGGGCGGCAGGCCGTCGACCTGATCGCCGAACAGGGCGTGCGCGCCGGCGCCCAGGAGTGGGCCGGCGTGCTGAAGCGTCTCCAGCCACGGCTGTATTCGATCAGCTCGACGCCGCTGGTGGACCCGTCGCTGGTCAGCCTGACCGTCTCGGTGGTCCGCTTCGACAGCCGCTCCGGGCGTGCCCGCAAGGGCGTCTGCTCCACCCACCTGGCCGACGCCGTCCTGGACGGCGAGGTGCCGCTCTTCGTGCAGCGGACGCCGCACTTCCGCCCGCCCGCCGACCCGGCCACCCCAATGATCATGATCGGTCCGGGAACCGGGGTCGCGCCGTTCCTCGGCTTCCTCCAGGAACGCCAGGCCACCGGCGCCTCCGGTGCGAACTGGCTCTTCTTCGGCGAACAGCGGCGCGCGACCGACTTCTACTACGCGCAGGAGCTGGCGTCGCTCTCCGCGTCCGGCACCCTGACCCGTCTCGACCTGGCGTTCTCCCGCGACCAGCGGGCCAAGGTGTACGTCCAGGACCGGATGCGCGAACAGGGCGCCCAGCTCTGGTCGTGGCTGAAGGACGGCGCCCACCTCTACGTCTGCGGCGACGCCAGCCGGATGGCCAAGGACGTCGACCGGGCGCTGCACGAGATCGCGGTCAACCACGGCCGCCTCTCGCCGGAGGCGGCCACGGCGTACCTGAAACAGCTGACCTCGGACAAGCGCTACGTCCGCGACGTCTACTGACCCGGTGTCACCAGCACTCCCGCACTGATCAGAATCAGCAGCATCGCCAGCACGGCGGCAAGGGCGACAGAGAAACGGCGAATCTTTCCGGTACGGCCACGCCCGGGCAGCAGCGCCGCGATCAGGGCGGCGACCAGGCCGGCTATGGCCAGGGGCGCCAGGACCACCGCGTTCTCGAAGCGCAGCGGAAGGATGTCCGAGGCGTCGTAGAGCGAGAGGATCAGCGCGGGCACACCGAACATCACGCCACCGACGGCGGCGACCATGTTGAACGTCTCCTGCGCCTTGGCCTCCCGGGTGACCGCGATCGTCGAGGCGGCGTTGAGCAGGCTGTGCAGAAGCGGCGCCTCGGCACAGGCCTCGGTCTCCATCCCGTGGCACTGCCGGATGCCGGCGTCCAGAATCGGAAACCACGGCGCCCGGGCCGCGCGGCGCGCACCCGGCCGCTTCGGCAGCGCCGTGTCCTGCAGCCGCCGCTGGGCGTGGTACGCGGCCGGGTTCGTGACCCAGACGCTCATGCCGCCCCGGACGGCTTCCCGGGCCTCGTCGGCGGCCCGGCCGACCAGACTGGACAGTTCGACCACGTCGGCGAGGATGCTCTCCAGCCGGTGGGTGCTGCCGCGCAGGTTGCTGCCGAGCAGGTGTTCCAGGCCGTACCGGAAGACTCGCAGCTCCCGGATCCGGTTGCGGGCGCTCTCCGCATGCGCCTTCGCGATCTCGGTGGCCAGTCCCTCCGGGTCCGGCCAGCCGCCGTACGGCACCGCTCGCACCGCCGTCTCGAGAAGGTCGACGAGGCGATCGTCCGCCAGCTCCACTCGCCAGTTCGTCGCGGTGGGCCCGGCCGGGCTGTCCCCGACATCGGTGATCCAGAGCCCGCGGACCACCACCATCAGCGTCGTCCGCAGGTCGTCGTGCACCACCACCCGGGTGCTCCCCACCACGACGAGCCGCTCCGCACCGGCATTCAGCACCGCCAGCAACGGCACGATCCGCACCGCGGCCAGTGCCGGCACCGCCATGTCATACAGCGCCGGCACCCGCCCGGCCCGCTCCGGCGGCACGACGTCAACCGTGACACTGAGCGGCGCCGCCGCCCGCCGCCGCCGAGACCGCGAACTCATGCTGATGAATGCCATACCCGCAGGGTAGAACCTCCCGTCAGCACGCCGATCCGCAGAGTAACCCCACGCACGGAGATCGCCGGGTCCGCCGACCGCCAGCCAGGAAGATCCACGTCCCGCCGTCGCCGGTCGCATCGTGCGCGCGCCGATCGCAGGAACGGGTGTTGCCGGTACCCGGAAACGCTTGACCGCGCGGCCTTGCGCTATAGGGGCCCCAGAAGACTCGGACAGTGATCGCGGGCTTCTGCTGGCAGGCCACTCCGCTCAGCCGGCGATTCTGATCGGAGTGGTGCGGCGTGGGGGGAGTGCCGGGATGGCGTGGCGATAGTGGCGGATCCGGCGGGACAGCTCGTCGGGTGGGAGGGCGGCCAGTTCCAGGGCCTGGTCCACAGTGGGAAGTGCGGTCCAGCCGGCCTGACCCGTCACGTAGATGGAGAGGTTGCTGCGGCTCCAGATGCCCGGGTGGCCGAGGCTGTCGCGTTTGCGGCGGAAGGACGCGCCGATCGTCGCGGTGAGGCCTCGGGTGGCGTCGAGGCGGATCTCGGCGCCGTCGCGGCTGATGCCGGTGTCCCAGCCCAGGTCGCGGAGGCGGTCGCGGAAGTCGAGCAGCTCGGTGGGCAGGTTGCGGGTCACCGCGATGGGGAGGGTGGAGCGGAGGCGTTCGGCATATCCGGGCAGCTCGAACGCGGGCTGCGCGGCCATGGTCAGGGCGTCGGCGAGGCCGGGCAGCGGGGTCCAGCCGGCCTGACCGGCGATCCGGAAACGCACCCGCAGACGGCCGGCACGACTCGGGTCGCCGGGCGGCAGGACGAGGCGGATAGTCGCGGTCTGGCCGAGGGTGGCGTTCAGCCGCAGTTCGCCGCCGGGGTCCTGGCCGATGGTCGCCGTCCAGCCCAGCTCCCGCACCCGATCCCGAAAGTCGATCAACTCGACCGGCAACGGGACCGGCGCGGACACCGACCCGGCAACGGCCGGGACAGCGGCAACGGCAGGCGTGGGGCGAGGGGGAACGGCGCGTGCGGGCGTGGCGGCGGGGGCAGGCACGGCGGCAACGCGAGTGGACGCGGGGGCGGCAGGGGCAGACGCGGTGGCAGCGGGGGTGAGGAGAGTGGAGTACTCGTAGAGGTGGGTCTGGCGCAGGTGGGACCGGGCGGCCTCTCTCGCCGTCATCACGTGGCGGTTGCGCCAGTGTTCGATGCGGTAGCGGAGGCGGCGGGTGTGGATGCCCTGCTCGAGCCAGCGCTGGCGGATGCGGACCAGGAGGCGGAAGCGGGTGGTGCGGTCGTCGTCGCCGGGTGGGATGTGGGTCAGGTCCGTGTCGGTGATGCCGGCCAGGGGCCAGAGCGGGATGCCGAGGATGCCGGTGGCGATCTCGGCGAGGTCGCTGAGGGCGCGTTCCCAGCGGTCGAGCAGGAGAGGATGGGTGAGCTCCGGCTCCTCCGGGGACCAGCGCACGTCCTCGTCGACGACCTGCAGGAACATTGCGTCGGAGAGGGCGGCCAGCTCGCGGACCCGGGCGGACGGGCGGGGGACGCTCTCGACGTCGTGGCGCAGCGCCCAGCGGGCCAGCTCGGGTGGGCGCTGCGGGAGGCGGTCGAGCAGGTCGGGGGTGTGGCCGGCGGTGGCGAGCTCCGCGGAGAGGAGCAGCGCGAAGTCGGCACGGTAGCGGCGGATCAGCTCCTCGGTCGCGCGGCGGGTCGCCGGGTCGGCGTGGCCGGGGTCGGCCAGCACCTCGCGGCGTCGGCGTTTGACCAGGTCGCGGGCGGCGAAGAGGCGGGCCCGGACGGCGGCGAGGGCGGCGCGGTCGCCGTCGGCGTCGGGGCGGTCGGGGTCGGCGCAGAAGACGGCGACCTGAAGCTCGGACTCGGCGGCGAGCAGGGCGTCACGCCAGTCCTCCACCCAGCGGGGTGAGCGCAGCGCCTGCCGCACCGGACCGGAGACCTGACCGGTGGCCTCGGCGACGACCAGGCCGCAGAGCGCCGCGAAGTCGCCGTTCAACAGATCGCTGACCTGCTGCTGATCCATGCTCGTCAACCCCCGTCGTCGCGCCGGCTCTACTGTGGCGGACGCTACCGCTGGGGTACGACAAGAATTCGTGGACCGCTTGGGGTCGTACGGTAAAAAAGCCGGGGTGACCGGAGAACGGCCACCCCGGCGGAAGCTGTTACTTCGTGACCTTGACGGCGTCGGTCGCGGAGGCGCTCACCTTGGTGGCGGTTCCGGCGTAAACGGCCTTCCAGGTGCCGGTCTTGGTGGCGGTGAACTTCTTGGTGTAGACACCCTTGCTGCTGGTGGTCGCGGTGCCCTTGAGCGTCCAGGTCTTCGAGCCGCTGGCCTGGAAGTAGATCTTCACGCTGGCGCCGGAGAGCACCTTGCCGTCGATCTTCAGGGTGCCCTTGGCGGTGAGCTTCTTGCCCTTCTTCACCGGCTCGGGGCTGGCGTTCAGGCTCAGCGTCGACGGGCGCTTGACCGTGATCGTCTTGGTGACGATGTTGGTCATCTCGAAGTCGTCGTCGGTGGTCGCGGTGGTGGGTACCAGCACGCCGTAGACGAGCGCCTCGAACTTGCCGGCGCCGGACTTGCCGCAGATCTTCGTCGTTCCCTTGTAGGTGGCGGTCGAGCCGACCTGGGCGAACTCGACGCTGGCGACCGTGTCGTCGTCGTCACCGGCGCCGGGCGCGTAGACGTCGACGCCCACCCCGGTGTAGGCGTATCCGTCGGTCGGCAGGACATCGCTCAGCGTCGCGCTGAAGGCGACGCTGGCGCACTTCGCCGTGCCAAGGGTCAGCGAGCTCGGGCTGACCGAGACCGACTTGACGGTGATCGTGGAGGTGGTGACGGCCTGAGCGGGCGAGCCGACCAGGATCCCGGCGGCGGGCGCCGCGACCAGGAGGGCGGCGAGAACGCGATTGCGCACGGAAAGCATGGCTCGGAGCCTAGAACGGGACCGTTTCGACGTCACCGACCGAATGGGCAGAGTTCGATCATGAACATCGGCAGCGGTGGGCGGTGACCCGGGCCCGGCGGGGCAGCCGCACACCCTCCATCGTGCGGAGGGCGGCCGGGCCGCGATACCGGAGCCGCGAAGCGATCACGACGGGATCCGCCTCCGCCACAGCCCCGGTCTCGAACGACGGCACGGGCTCGGTCTCGAACGACGGCGCGGGCTCGAGTGAAGGCGCGGGCGAGGGCTCGACATCGAGTGAAGGCGCGGGCGAGGGCTCGACATCGAGTGGAGGCTTGGCGGTCGCGAGGGCTCCGGCGGCCGTGAGGTTGGCGACCGCGAAGAGCGCGCCCACCGCCGCGAGGGCCGGCTGGCCGGCCGCCGAGACCGCCGCGAGCACGCCGATCGCCACCGCGGTCGCCACGGCGGACGCGACGCCGACCGGGCGCGCACTGGCCGCGCTGCGGGCGACGAAGAGGACCGAGCTCACCCCACAGGCCACCCCGAGCACGCCGGCGATCACCCAGACGCCGACCAGCGGGCCGAGCCGGGACCAGGTGCCGAGCTCATCGCCGAAGAGGAACATCAGGAAGGGCGCGCCGATCAGCGCCACCATCAGGAAGACCACCGCGTCGACGGTGAGCACGATCGACGCGGCCGTCACCGCGTCCATCCGCCGCCTGGGGCGGTCGGCCACCATCGAATCCATGTCCGTCACCACGATCGGCCTCCCCCGGATCACCCTGTGTCGATCTTGGTGCACCCTATCGTGCGACCGCCACCCCAACCCCTTTTTCCCACGTACGGATTCATGAGCATTATTGTTCTGTTACAACGGATTCCTTGACTCAAGATGCAATGAGCAACGGAATCAGTGGGAAATATTGCGTTTTCCCTAGCCTTCGGGCGACCGAGCGGGCATCATACGTCCGGACCGCACGGAGGGACGCCACATGACCACGGATCACCAGTTCCGCTCAAAGGTCACGCTGGCACCACTCGTCGCGCTCATCTTCTTCAGCGTCTCCGGGGGCGCGTACGGGCTGGAACCGCTGCTCAGCTCCTCCGGACCGGGCATCGCGATGATCCTGTTGCTGGTGACACCCCTGGTCTACAGCCTGCCGGTCGCCCTCTTCACCGCCGAGCTCTCCACCGCGCTGCCCCAGGAGGGCGGCGTCTACCAGTGGGTCAAGCAGGGGCTCGGGTCGTTCTGGGGATTCCAGGAGGGCGCGCTCTTCTGGATCACCAGTTGGGTCGACATGGCCGTCTACCCGGTGATGTTCGCCGACTACCTCGCCCGGCTCTTCGGTGCCGCGGAGGACGGCGCGACACCACTGTTCGACCTCGGCCCGATCCACCTGGACCTGCACTGGCTGCTCGGCGTCCTCTGCGTGGTCCTGCCGCTCACCCTGCTCAACATCCGGGGCGCGCGGGCCGTCGGGGACAGCGCGCTCTTCTTCATCGTGGTGGCGGTGGTGCCGTTCGCGATCCTGGCGGCGTGGGGCATCCCGCAGCTCTTCAGCCACCACATCAACCCGGTCACCCCGCTGAGCGCCCCGGACACCTCGGTGTGGGGGTCGTTCGCGGCGGGGCTCTGGATCGTCATGTGGAACTACTGCGGCTTCGACAGCATCTCCACGGTCGCCGAGGAGATCCACAACCCGCGGAAGACGATCCCCCGGGCACTCTTCATCTCGATCGGGCTGATAGTCCTCGCGTACGTGATCCCGGTCCTCGGCGCGCTGGCCGCCGGCGGCTGGGAGAGCTGGGACGACGGGTCGTTCGTCGACGTCGGGCAGGCGCTCGGCGGCTCCTGGCTGGGCTGGCTGATCACCATCGGCGGGATGGCCTCGGCGATCGGCTTCTACTCCTCGCTGCTGATGTCGAACTCCCGTATCCCGTTCATCCTCGCCGAGGACGGCTGGGTGCCTCGGGTCCTGGTTCGCCGGCACCGCCGCTGGGGTACGCCGGTCGTCTCGATCGTGCTCTGCTCGGTGATCTACGCGATCTTCTCGATGAGCAGCTTCCAGAACCTCGTCGTGGTCGACGTCTTCCTCACCAACATCACGCTGCTGCTGGAGCTGGCGGCCCTGATCGCACTGCGCCGCAAGGCCCCCGGCCTGCCCCGGCCGTTCCGGATCCCGGGTGGCTGGGCGGGCATCACGCTGATGTCGGTACCGCTGGTCGCGGTGATCCTCTTCGCCACCGTGGAGCAGTTCCGCGACGAGGGGATGACCGCGGTGTGGTGGACCGTGGGGACGGTGGGGCTCGCGCTGGCGGCGTACCCGCTGGCGAAACGGCACCGGGAAACTTCTCTGATCGCGCGGTAAACCTCGGGGTGGGCGCCGGCGTGTAAGCCGTGTGACCTTCCGAAGCGAACCGACGGACACCACCGACGCCGGCTTCACCGCCTTCGTCGCGGCCGGCTGGAGCCGCTACCTGTGGACGGCGCGCCTGCTCACCGGCGACCGGCAACACGGCGAGGAGCTCCTGCAGGAGAGCCTCGTCAAGCTCTACACCCGCTGGAAGCGCGTGGCGCGCAACGGCGACCCCCACGCGTACCTGCGGCGCATGCTGGTCAACGGCAACGTCAGCCGCTGGCGCCGCTGGCGTCGCGAGGAGCCGGTCGCCGAGGCGCCGGACCGCCAGGACGGCCGGGCCGTGCCGGTCGAACCGAACGACGCCCTCCAGCGCGCCGTGCTCCGGCTGCCCCGGCAGCAGCGTGCCGTGATCGTGCTGCGCTACTTCGAAGACCTGTCGGAGAAGGACGCGGCGGCCGTCATGGGCTGCTCGGTCGGCGCCCTCAAATCCACCCACTCCCGCGCCCTCGCCAAGTTGCGCGCGGAGTCGTCCCTGCTCACCGCGTACTGAGAAAGGCACTTCCGTGACTGACCTCAAGACCTCCCTGCACGACTGGGCGGCCCGTTCCGACGCCGGCGCTCCCCCGGTGGACGCGCTGATCAAGGCGGGCACCCGGCGCCGCGCCCGCAACCGCGCGGCCGGAGCCGGTGTCGCCGCGCTGGCCCTGGCCGGCGTCGTCGGGGTCGCCCTCGCCCCCGGCGCGTCCACCGGTTCCCCCTCCACCACCACCGCCGCCGCTCCCGCTCCCGCCACGCCCGCGATGGAGCTGGCGGCCGCGGCGACCTCGACCGCGGATTCCACCTATGCGTTCACCATCGACGCCACGCTCACCCTGGCCGACTGGCAGATCGACCACGTCACCACCACCTGCAAGGGCGCGGTCGACCCGGGGCAGAAGACCGGTGTGATCAAGAGCGGTCACGTCGAGGCACGCCTGGTCTCCGGCGAGCACTACATCAGCAAGGACACCGTGCACTGGGTGGACCGGGGCCGGGGCACGGTCGCCGACTTCATGCTCTGCGGTGACGACAACGTCCCGTCGGTGACCGCCTCCGACCCGTCCTCGATCCTGCAGTCCCTGAAGAAGGCCGGCACGGTCACCAAGACCGCCGGCGGTTACACCTTCACCGCCGACAACGTGACCGGAACCGTCCAGGTCGCCGACGGCAAGATCACCGAGTTCGCCTACCAGGTCGACCAGAAGAAGTCCGCCGACTACCCGGCGTACTCCCGCGACGTGACGATGAAGCTTTCCGCGTACGGCGAGAAGGTCTCGGTCGCGAAGCCCCTCTGACCGATCCGTCCCGCCACGAGTCACGGGCAAACAGAACTGCGGGGCACCCCCCGGAGAGGGTGCCCCGCAGTTCGCTGCCCGTGTCTGGCGGTCGGACCCGCAGGTCAGACGTCGAAGCGGTCGAGGTTCATGACCTTGACCCAGGCGGCGACGAAGTCGGTGACGAACTTGGACTTGGCGTCGTCGCCGGCGTAGACCTCGGACTGGGCCCGGAGGATGGAGTTGGAGCCGAAGATGAGGTCGGCCCGGGTGCCGGTCCACTTCACCGTGCCGGTGGTGCGGTCGCGGCCCTCGAAGAGCTCGCCCTCCTCGGAGACCGGGGACCACGTGGTGCCGAAGTCGAGCAGGTTGACGAAGAAGTCGTTGGTCAGCACGCCCGGGGTGGCGGTGAAGACGCCGTGCGGGGTCTGCTTGGTGTTGGCGCCGAGCACGCGCAGGCCGCCGACCAGGACGGTCAGCTCGGGCGCGGTCAGGGTGAGCAGCTGGGCGCGGTCGACCAGCAGGGCCTCGGTCGGGCGGCGGTGGCCCTTGCCGAGGTGGTTGCGGAAGCCGTCGTGGGTCGGCTCCAGCACGGCGAACGACTCGACGTCGGTCTGCGCCTCGGTGGCGTCGGTGCGGCCGGGGGTGAACGGGACCTCGATCGTGACGCCGGCGTCCGCGGCGGCCTTCTCGACGGCGGCGGAACCGGCCAGCACGATCAGGTCGGCGAGGGAGATCTCCGCGCTGAGCTGGGTACGCAGGTTCTCCAGGGTGCCGAGGACCGTGGCGAGCCGGTCGGGGTCGTTCGCCTCCCAGCCGCTCTGCGGGGCGAGACGGATCCGGGCGCCGTTCGCGCCACCCCGCTTGTCGGTGCCGCGGAACGTCGAGGCGGACGCCCACGCGGTGGCGACCAGCTCGGAGACGGTCAGGCCGGAGGCGAGCACGGCGGCCTTGATCTCGGCGATCTCGGCCGGGCCGACCAGCGCGTGGTCGACGGCGGGGACCGGGTCCTGCCAGATCAGCGGCTCGGACGGGACCTCGGTGCCGAGGTAGCGGGCGATCGGGCCCATGTCACGGTGGGTCAGCTTGAACCAGGCCTTGGCGAAGGCGAGGCGGAACTCCTCCGGGTTCTCGTAGAACCGGCGGGAGATCGGGCCGTAGATCGGGTCGAGCCGCAGCGCCAGGTCGGAGGTGAGCATGACCGGCGGGTGGGTCTTCTCGGCGTCGTGCGCGTCCGGCACGGTGGTGAACGCGGACTTGTCGGTCGGCACCCACTGCTTGGCGCCGGCCGGACTCTCGCTCAGCTCCCACTCGTACTGGAAGAGGGTCTCGAAGAAGGAGTTGTCCCAGGTGATCGGGGTCGGCGTCCAGGCGCCCTCCAGACCACTGGTGATCGCGTCGCCGCCGACGCCGGTGCCGAAGCTGTTCTTCCAGCCCAGGCCCTGCTGCTCGATCGGCGCGCCCTCGGGCTCGGCGCCCACGTTCTCGGCCGGGCCGGCGCCGTGGGTCTTGCCGAAGGTGTGCCCGCCGGCGATGAGGGCGACGGTCTCCTCGTCGTTCATCGCCATCCGGCCGAAGGTGTCCCGGATGTCACGGGCCGACGCCAGCGGGTCCGGGTTGCCGTTCGGGCCCTCCGGGTTGACGTAGATCAGGCCCATCTGCACCGCGCCGAGCGGGCTGGAGAGCTCGCGGTCGCCGCTGTAGCGCTCGTCACCCAGCCAGGTGTCCTCGTTGCCCCAGTTGATCTCCTCGGGCTCCCAGACGTCCTCACGGCCGCCGCCGAAGCCGAAGGTCTCGAAGCCCATCGACTCCAGGGAGACGTTGCCGGCCAGGATCATCAGGTCGGCCCAGGAGATCGCCTGGCCGTACTTCTTCTTGACCGGCCAGAGCAGCAGGCGGGCCTTGTCCAGGTTGCCGTTGTCCGGCCAGCTGTTCAACGGCGCGAACCGCTGCTCGCCGGTCGAGCCGCCGCCACGGCCGTCGAAGATCCGGTAGGTGCCGGCGCTGTGCCACGCCATGCGGATCATCAGCGGGCCGTAGTGGCCGTAGTCGGCGGGCCACCAGTCCTGCGAGGTGGTCAGCACCTCGGCGATGTCGGCCTTCACCGCGGCCAGGTCGAGGGCCTGGAACGCCGCGGCGTAGTCGAAGCCCTTGATCGGGTTGCCGGCCGGCGGGTTGTTGTGCAGGACGGTCAGGTCCAGCGCGTTCGGCCACCAGTCACGGTTCGCCCGGCCTCCGTGGGACGCGGAGCCGTGCGCGACCGGGCACTTGCCCTGTCGCGCCGCGTGTTCTTGTGCGGCGAGTTCGTCGGCCACGAAGTCCTCCAGAGGCTGGGTTCGGGATTGCGGAGCGCGGCGCAGAGTCTGTCGGCTTTTCTGGATCAAGTCAAGAAAACAACACCGCCTTTTGCGTACGCACGGAGCAGGATCGGGCGTACCGGAAAAGGCAGACGCCGAGCGGAAGAGATCCGCTCGGCGTCCGCATGCAGGAAGATCAGATCTTGCCGACGCCCGCGCCGGCCTTGACCAGGGCGGTCACCTCGGAGGCGGGCTCGAGGGTGACCGAGTACGGCGGGGTGGTGAACGTGCCGGTCTGGGTGATCACCGGCTCCTCGCCGCCGAAGTCGTTGCCGGAGATGACCGCGAAGCCGTCCTCGTCCGAGTCCTCGGTGGTCCAGACCGGAAGCTTGACGTCGACGAAGACGTTGTTCTGCACCAGGCACTCGGCGCCCATCAGGCAGTGGATGCCGCTGGTCGACGCGTTGGTGAAGAGGTTGTCGTAGATGTGCGCGGTGCCGAACCGGAGGCGCGGCAGGCGGGACGCGACGTTGTCGAACCAGTTGTGCGCGTAGGTGACCCGCAGGTGGCCGGTGTCCTCGTCGGCGTTGCTGTCGCTGTGGCCGACGAGCGAGCCCTTGAAATGGTCGTGCAGGTAGTTCCAGGAGACCGTGACGAAGTCCGTGGCGTGGGTCAGGTCGACCATGCCGTCGTAGAAGTCCTTGTCGTGGCTGGTGTCGTTGAAGAGCTCGTTGTGGTCGATCCAGATGTGGTCCGACTTCTGCGCGGCGATCAGGTCGGTCGGCGCCTGCGCGAACGAGATCTTCAGGTTGCGGATGATGACGTTGCTGGCCTTCTTGATGAAGAAGCCGGCGCCGGTCAGGCCCGCGTTGTCGCCGATGCCGACGATGGTCTTGTTGGAGGAGACCACGACCTGGTCGTCGCCGCTGCCGCTGATGATGCTGGAGATCTGCAGGATCTTGGCGTCGTCCGAGGCGGCCTCCTCGATCAGCTGGTCGAGCGAGGTGATCGTGACGGTCTCGCCGCCGGCTCCGCCGGTGGTGCCCTCGCCGAAGCCGATCGGGCTGCTCTCGAAGTCGCCGGTGCTCGCGGTCGACGTCGCGGTGGCGGTGGCGGTCGCGGTCGCAGTGGCCGTCGCCGTCGCCGTCTTGGTCGCCGTCGCGCTCGCCGTGGCCGTCGGGGATGACGTGGCCGTCGCGCTCGCTGAAGCCGTCGGCGAGGTGGTGGCCGTCGCGGTTCCGGTGCCCACCACGACGTCGTCGAACTCGGCCGTCGCGTCGTAGGTCTGCACGCCGATCCGGCCCTTGCTGAACGTGCTCGCGGTCGCCGACACCACCGGGGCGCCGTTGACGGAACCGGTCAGCGTGGTGCCGCTGACGGCCAGGCCCAGCGTGTAGGACTCACCGGCGGTGACGGTCAGCGCGGCGCTTCCGAGGACCGTCGAGGTGCCGGACTTGACCGATTCCAGCACGACCTTGTTCGCACCGGTCAGCGCCAGCCGGTAGAAGCTGGTCGCGCTGGTGGAGCGGGCCACGATGCCGGCGTAGCCGCCCGAGGCGACCGCGAGCGGCTCGACCCGGGCCTGGACCGTGTAGTCGGTCCAGTCGGTCAGGCCGGCGAACTGCCGGGCCAGCGTGGCGCCGGTCTTGGCCTGCTTGAGGACCTTGGTCTCGTCGTCGACGACCGACCAGGTGCCACCCGACTTGGTCCAGCCGGCGGTGTCACCGTCCTCGAAGTCATCGGAGAATCCGGCGGTGGAGGCGGAGTCGGCATCCGCGAAGGACACCCCCGCCACCGTTCCGAGACCGGCCACGACCACGGCCATTCCGGCGGCCAGGGCGACCTTCCGCTTCCGGTTCTTCGGTGTCGCGGCGCTTTCTTCGGCGCTGTTCATGGGGTTCCTTCCAGCAACGCTTGGGGGAGCGTTCACCTGCGGGGAAAAGCTTTCTCTCGTACGGTGGTGGCGCCGCCCGGCAAGATCCGTTGCTCCATCTCGGAGTGACCTGAGTCACATCAGGACCGCACAGGGTTCGCAAAGGGCGGAGCGAGACTTCCCGCGCACGCTTCCCCCAGGACCTAGTGAAGGGGGACCACATGCAGCGGGATATCGGGCGCCGTCGAGCCACTCTGGTGACCGGCGCCCTGGTCGTGGCGAGTGTGGCGGCCACGGTCGGCATCGGCGCCGCGGCGTACGCGTCCGACTCGTCGACGTCGTCGACCACGACCACGGCCTCGACCTCCACCGACTCCTCCTCGTCGTCCTCCTCCTCCTCGACCTCGTCGTCCTCGTCCTCGTCGTCCGACTCGCCCACCATCTCGAGCGGGAGCAGCGGCAGCGGCTCGCAGGCGACCTCGGGGGGATCCTGAGATGCCGCTCGTCGAAACGCTTCCGGTCGGCCCGGACACCGCGCAGTGGGAGGTCTGGGGAACCGTGGCCCGTCTGGTGGTGACCGATCCGGCCCGCCTCGGCCAGGCCTCGCACCTGCTTCAGGCGGAACTCTCCGCAGTGGACCGTGCGTGCAGCCGGTTCCGTCCCGACTCCGAGCTACGCGAGGTCTGCCGGGCCGGCGGACGGCCGGTACGCATCAGCTCCCTGCTCGCCGAACTGGTCGGCGCCGCGCTGGGCGCGGCCCGGGACACCGACGGCGCGGTCGACCCGACCGTGGGCGGCGCGCTCTGCGCTCTCGGCTACGACCGGGACTTCGCCCAGCTCGCGGGCCGGGTGGTCGGTCCCGGCGTCCGGGTCTTCCCGGCACCCGACTGGCGTGCCGTGCAGCTGCGCGGCCGGGAGCTGACCGTCCCGCACGGGGTGCAGCTCGACCTGGGCGCCACCGCGAAGGCGGTCGCCGCCGACCGGGCCGCGGCGCGGATCGCGGACCGTCTCGGCACCGGGGTGCTGGTCGCCCTCGGCGGGGACATCGCCACCGCCGGACCCGCACCGGAGAACGGCTGGCAGGTGCTGGTCCAGGACCGGCCCGGCGATCCGGCCTGCACGATCCGGCTGCCGGGCGGCGCGGCGCTGGCCACGTCGAGCACCGCGGGCCGCACCTGGGGACGCCCCGGTGAGCTGCTGCACCACATCGTCGACCCGGCGACCGGGAAGCCGGCCCCCACGGTCTGGCGGACGGTGTCGGTCGCGGCCTTCACCTGCCTGCGGGCGAACACGTTGAGCACCGCGGCGATCGTCCGCGGCCACGGCGCCCCCGCCCTGCTCGGCACCGTGCCGAGCCGCCTGGTGACACCGGGGATGCACGTCCTGCGGATGGGCGGGTGGCCACAATGAGCAGTGACGCGCTCTGGTACTTCGCGCGGGGCAGCGGGGTCGTCTCGCTGGTCCTGCTGACCGTGGTGGTCGCGCTCGGGATCGGGGCCCGGTCCGGGCAGACCGCGTTCGTGCTGCCCCGCTTCGCGGTCAACCTGATCCACCGGAACGCCGCCCTGCTCAGCGTGGCCTTCCTGGTCGGGCACGTGGTGGCGCTGCTCTTCGACACGTACGCGAACCTGCGGGTGGTCGATCTGGTGGTGCCGTTCATCGGCGACTACAGCCCGTTCTGGCAGGGGCTCGGAACGGTCGGCCTGGACCTGATCCTGGCGATCGTGGTGACCAGCCTACTGCGGCACCGGATCGGCGCGAAGGCCTGGCGGGCGGTGCACTGGTTCGCCTACCTGTGCTGGCCGATCGCGTTGGCACACGGACTCGGCGCCGGGAGCGACTCCGGCACCTGGTGGCTCTGGGCGATCTCGCTGAGCTGTGTCGCCGTGGTGGCGGGCGCGGTGGTCTGGCGTACGTCGGCCACCTTCGGCCGCTTCCCCGCCCGGATGGACCGCCGGGTCGCACCCCGGTTGCTCTCCAAGACCCCCTGAGACTGTGAAGGAGGAGTCATGACCAGCATGATGACCACTCCCGTCGCCCAGGTGGAGCAGCGGTTGCTCGCCGGCGACGGCCGGCACGAGCCGATGCCCGCCCTGAGCAGCGCCGACATCATCGCGATGGCCCGCGACGCCGGGATCACCGGCCGGGGCGGCGCCGGTTTCCCGGTGTGGCGCAAGCTGAGCGCGGTGGCCGGCGCAGGGCGCCCGGCCGTGGTGATCGCGAACGCCGCCGAGGGCGAGCCCGCCGCCGGCAAGGACAAGGCGCTGCTCGCCGCCGCCCCGAACCTGATCCTGGACGGCCTGCAGCTGGTGGCCCGGGCGACCGGAGCGAAGACCGCGCACTTCTACGCACCCACCGACGCGCTCGGCCGGATCCGCACGGTGCTGCGCGACCGGCGCGACGATCTGCCGGTCGGGCTGCACGCCGCCCCGGACGCGTTCGTCTCCGGCGAGGAGTCCGCTGTGGTCGGTGCGGTCACCGGTCACGGCGCGGTCCCGGCCGACAAGCGGATCCGGATCACCGAATCCGGCGTCGGCGGCGCGCCCACCCTGGTGCAGAACGTCGAGACGCTCGCCCATCTGGCCCTGATCGCCCGGTACGGCCCCGGCTGGTTCCGCGCCGCCGGCACCGTCGACGAGCCCGGCACCTTCCTCGCCACGATCAGCGGCGCGGTGCACCGTCCCGGGATCGTGGTCGAGGCCGGCTACGGCGTCGGGCTCGGCGAGCTGATCACCGCGGCCGGCGGGCCGACGTCGCGGGTGCAGGCCATGCTGATCGGCGGATACCACGGCGGCTGGGTGCCGGCCGACCCCGCGCTCCCGGTGAGCCGGGCCGCGCTCTCGCCGTACGGCGCCTCCCCCGGCGCCGGTGTGATCGTCGCACTGCCCGCCGGCTCGTGCGGACTGGTCGAGACCGCCCGGATCGCCAACTACCTGGCGAGTCAGGTCGCCGGACAGTGCGGCCCCTGCGTCAACGGCCTGCCCCGGATGGCCGAGACCCTCGCCGACCTGGCCCGCCGCCGATCCCGGCCCGGGCTGGCCGCCGAGGTCGAACGCCTGGCCCGGCTGGTCAGCGGCCGCGGCGCCTGCCGTCACCCGGACGGCACCGCCCGGCTGATCCTCAGCGCGATGCGCGCCTTCGAGGCCGACGTCACCGCGCACCTCTCGGGACACTGCCTGGCGACGGAGGTTTCGTGGTGACGACCCGCCTGCACATCGACTGGACCGCCTGCGACGGCCGCGGCCTCTGCGCCGAACTCCTGCCCGAGGTGCTGACCGAGGACGACTGGGGTTACCCGGTGCCGCGATCCGGCGCCGCCGAGCCCGACGTGCCCGCGGGCTTGGAGGGCGCGGCCCGCGAGGCGGTGAGCCGCTGCCCGGCCCTGGCCCTGCGCCTGCTGCAGCACACCTGAGCAGCGGAGGGCGTGGGATTCGAACCCATCAGCTCGGGATGATCCACTTCTGGTTGGCGCCTCCGGTGCAGGTCCAGATCTGCACCGATGTGTAGTTGTCCGAGGAATTGCCCGTCATGTCGAGACACTTGTTGGCCTTGGCATTCAGCAGGTCGTAACTGGAGTTGTAGACCCACTGCTGGGCGGCGGTGTTGTTGCAGGTACGGATCTGCACCGCGGCGCCGTCGGAGGTGCTGCCATTGGCGACTGCCATGCACATGCCGGAATTACGGATGGTGCCGTCCGTCGCGATGGTCCATTTCTGTGTGGAGCCGCTCACGCAGGAGTACACATCGACGGCGGTCCCGCTGGACACCTCGCCGTTTGCCAGGCCGATGCATTTATCGTCCTTACCGACGATCTGCCCGGTCGGTCCGGTGACGACATCGGTCGTCGCCTCGGCACTGGCCCCACTCGAGGCGGACGCCGTCGGCGACGTGGCAGCGGAGCCGCTCACGTCGGGGGTACCGGGAGTGGCGCCGCCCGGGGCCGGGTTGTTGGATCTGCCGCCGCCCGGGGCCGGGGTGCCGGATGTGGCGCCACCGGCCGGGGTGCCGGAACTGGTGCCGCCGGCCGGGGCACTGCCCCTTGCCGAAGGAGCATTCGACGGGGTCGTGACATGAACCGCTGCGGCGGCGTCGGCGGCGTTGTGCTGCTCGGACCGGATGGGGAGCACCGCGGCGACGATGGCCACCGCCGCCACCAGGGCGACCGTGCCTGCCGCCGGAACCAACCAACGAGCCCAGGACCTGCCCCGCTCTCGTGGCGACGGATCACTGGAGTCCATAGTGGAACGTCTGACGTGGTCGACGCCGGGAGCCGGGACCGAGACCGTCTCCGGTGTGGACATCAGGCCGAGAGTGCCGGTGTCGAACCGACCGTCTCGCTGGAGGGTCAGATTCCACCGGGCCCCCTCGTACCCGCCGAGCACCACCACCGCCCATCCCTCGTCCCGGGTGACCAGCGCCTGCAGCCTGCTCGCCTCCGGGCCGCCAGGAGGGGACCCGAGCACCAGCACCCCGGACGGCTCCGGGAAGCCGGTGAACCCGGAGACCGGTGATCGGTCAGCGGACGGCGTCACCGTGTCACCGCCGCGTTCCATCTCAGCGATGGCCTCGAGCACAGTAGATGTACAGGCGACAGCAGAGGAGACCGGACCGGCCACAGCCGGTGGTTCGAGCCCGACCAAGAGAACCCTGGCCGCCCCCGCCGGTTGCTGGCCGACCAGGGCGGTGGTCCAGTCCGACACCAGCCGGCGCAGCGGCTCCGGCTCACCGGAGAGCCCGATCAGGCCGTCGGCCTGCCCCAGGTCCAGAAACACCGCGGCGTCACCGTCCACGCCCAGCGTGACCAGCCGTCGCGGGGTCACCGCGATGGCCTCGTCGATCGCCGCGGACTCCAGCCGGTGCAGGGGAGCGCTCCAGCTCAGACCGCCGTCCTCGACCTGCCACGGCTCGGGCGGATCATCATCCACAGCAGCCAGACGCAGCTGGATCCGTTCGGGTTCCAGCAGGATGGCATAGACCGGAGGGCATGAGCGAGACGCCCGGGCGGCGCCGGTCGCCAGGACACGCAGCGCATGGTGGACGGTGCCGACCGCGGCGGCGTCGAAGGACGTGACCGGTCCGGTGACGTCCTGGCGTGCGCCCTTACCGCGCAGTCGGGTCAAAAGGCCGGGACGGTCTGGGCTGGTCGTAGCTGGACCACGAAGGCGATACAACGATTCCCCTCAGGGAGATTTCAATTCCGTTGACAGACATGATCTAGCATATCGATTTGGGTAATGGTGGCGTCGTGTCCCCCATAGCCACCCGGCGATGAACCACAATTCCACAGCTACGGAGACATGCGTGCGCGCGTTTCTTACCCTGGTCGATTCCCTGTCCGGCGACCACGCCGACGTCGCACTCGACGCCGACGACCGGTGCGGGGTGTCGGATGTCGGACACGCGGCGCGGAGGCTGTTCCGCGATGTGGGCGACCGTTCGGGGGTTCGGGTCGCCGCGGAGACCATCTACGTCGACGACCGGCCGGTCGATCCGGCGGCTACCATCGCCGACTCCCCGATCCGCGACGGTTCGGTGATCAGCTTTGGCCGACCCACCGGGCTCGTCCCGGTCGAGACCCCCGGCCTGCTGGAGATCCGGGTGGTGGCGGGTGCCGCAGCCGGGACGGTGCACCGGGTCGGGATCGGCAGCGGCGAGCTTGGCAGCCAGCCGGGCAGCTGGGTGGCGGTCGACGATTCCGGCCTGCCCGCGATCGCGGCGGCTCTGGACGTGAACGCCAGTGCGCGCTGTTGGCTGCGCCCCCTGGTGCCCGCCACGGTGGATGGATCGCCGATCGACTCCCGCACCGAATGGCACCCGGGTCAGCAGGTCACCATTGGTGACTGCGTGCTGGAGCTGGCCCCGTACCGGCGCCCTGACGCGGCGCTGCAGCCCTCCTCGGACGGCTCCGGGCTGGATTACAACCGGCCGCCCCGGATCCAGGAACCGATCCGGGAGAACCGGTTCGCGTTCCCGGCGCGGCCGGGCGAGCCCCGCCGCTCCCCCCTGCCGTGGTTGGCGGCACTCATACCGGTAGTCGGTTCGGTCGCCCTGATGCTGGTGACCGGGTCGCGGGCGATGCTGCTGTTCGCCCTGCTCAGCCCGGTGACGGTAATCGCCAACCATCTGGTCCAGCGCCGGAACGGCCGGCGCTCGTACGCCGCTGAGCTTCGGGAGTACGAGCAGCACAAGGCCTCCATCGAGGCCGAGGTGACCGCGGCGATGGAACGGGAGACCATGGCCAGGCGGGCGGCCTGCCCCGATCCGGCTGCGCTGTACGTGATCGCGACAGGCCCCCGGTCTCGCCTGTGGGAGCGTCGCAAGTACGACCCGGACTGGCTCCACCTGCGGGTGGGAACGGCCGATCTGCCCTCCGCGATCGTCGTCGACGAACCCACCCGGGACCCGTCCGGGCGGCCGGAGGCCCCGCGCACCCTGTCGAACGTGCCGGTGACCCTGCCGCTGGCCGAGTGCGGGGTGATCGGATTCGCCGGCCCGGAGGGCACCGCACAGGCACTGGGACGGTGGGCCGTGGCACAGATCGCGACGTTGCACAGCCCGCTCGACATCCAGATCGTCGTGCTCGCCGGCCCGGCCGGTCAGGAGAGCTGGAACTGGGTACGGTGGCTGCCGCACTGCCGGGCCGGAGCGGCTCAGGGGCTGGCGGTACTGGTCGGGGTGGACGCCGAGTCGGTGGGCAGGCGGGTGGCGGCGCTGCTGGACATGGTCGACCACCGCGCGGCCATCCGCCGGGACACCGGGTCAGCCGGCTTCCGTGAACCCGACGTGGTGGTGGTGCTCGACGGTTCACGGCGGCTGCGCTCCCTGCCCGGTGTTGCCCGGCTGCTGCGGGACGGCCCGGCCGTCGGGGTGTACGCGCTGTGCCTGGACGCCAGCGAACGACTGCTCCCGGGCGAGTGCCGGGCCGTGACCGTGCTCGACAGCAGCGGCCTCCGGGTGGCCCAAGCCGGGGCCGCCGAGATCGTCGGGGTGCGGGGCGACTTCCCCCAGCCGGCCGGGTGCGAGCGCCTCGCCCGGGCGATGGCTCCGATCCGGGATGTCAGCATCGACGAGGACGACGCGGCACTGCCCGGCTCGAGCCGGCTGCTGGAGGTACTCGACCTCGACCCGCCTTCACCGCAGGCGATCGTCGCCCGCTGGGGGATCGAGGGACGGACCACGGCGGCGGTCATCGGCGAGTCGTTCGATGGGCCGTTCGCCATCGACCTGCGCCGGGACGGTCCCCATGGCCTCATCGCCGGCACCACCGGCGCCGGCAAATCCGAGCTGCTGCAGACCATCGTGGCGGCGCTCGCCGTGGCCAACCGCCCGGACGCGATGACCTTCGTCCTCGTCGACTACAAGGGCGGCAGCGCCTTCGGCTCGTGTGTGGACCTGCCGCACACCGTCGGCATGGTCACCGACCTGGACGAACACCTGGTCCGCCGGGCCCTCGAATCGCTCTCGGCGGAGCTGCGCCGGCGCGAGCACCTGCTCGCCGCGGCGGGGGCCAAGGACATCGAGGACTACACCAGGGGCGCGGCCACCGCACCCGGCCGGGCGCCCCTCCCCCGGCTCCTGATCGTCATCGACGAGTTCGCCTCCATGGCACGGGACCTGCCCGACTTCGTCACCGGCGTGGTGAACATCGCGCAGCGCGGCCGGTCGCTCGGCATTCACCTGATCCTGGCGACGCAGCGCCCCGGCGGGGTGGTCTCACCGGAGATCCGGGCGAACACCAACCTGCGGATCGCGCTGCGGGTGACCGATGTCGCGGAGAGCCAGGATGTGATCAACGCCCCGGACTCGGCGAGAATCTCCAAGAGCACGCCGGGGCGGGCCTTCGCCCGGCTGGGCCATGCCTCGCTGGTGCCGTTCCAGACCAGCAGGGTGGGCGGTCGCCGGATCGGCGCGGGCCAGGCCGAGCTGCCCCCGCCCAGGATCCAGGAGGTGGGCTGGGCCGAGCTGGCCCAGCCACTGGAGGCGGCCCCGACGACCCGCCGGGTCGAGCCCGAGCAGAGCACCGACCTGCAGATCCTGGTGGCTGCCCTGCAACAGGCGGCGATCCTTGCCGGCGTGCCGCAGCAGCACAGTCCATGGCTGCCCTCGCTGCCGGATTCGCTGAGCCTCGCCGATCTGGCATCGCCGCCCTGGGACGGGCAGGATCTGCGACCCGCACCGTACGGCCTGGACGACCTGCCGGCGTTGCAGACCCGCCGGACCGCGGCGCTGGACCTGGCCAGCTTCGGACACCTGCTGGTGGCGGGTGCCCCCCGCTCCGGTCGTTCCCAGCTGCTGCGGACCATCGCCGGCTCGCTGGCCACCCACCACTCCAGTGCCGACGTCCACCTCTACGGGCTGGACTGCGGCAACGGCGCGCTGCTCCCGCTGGCACGGCTGCCGCACTGCGGTGCGGTGGTCCAGCGGACCGAGGTGGAACGGGCGGTGCGGCTGATCCGAACCCTCGGGGAGGAGGTCCGCCGGCGCCAGCAGGTGCTGGCGGCCGGCCGCTGGGCCGACGTCACCGAACAGCGTGCCTCGGCCCCGCCCGAGCAGCGGCTGTCGCACATCCTGTTGCTGCTGGACCGGTGGGAGGGCTTCACCACGTCGCTGGGCGAGCTGGACGCCGGGACCCTCACCGACGAGATCTTCACCCTGATGCGCGAGGGTGCCAGCGTCGGCGTCCACCTGGTGATCACGGGTGACCGGTCGCTGCTGATGGGGCGGATCTCGACCCTCTCCGAGGAGAAGATCGCCCTGCGGCTGGCTGATCGCGCCGACGCGTCGCTGATCGGGCTGCGCCCGCGCGACCTGCCGGAACAGGTCCCCAACGGTCGCGGTTTCCGGTCCGAGACCGGTATCGAGGTCCAGGTCGCGCTGCTCGACCCGGACCCGGCCGGCCCGGCCCAGGCCGCGGTCCTGGTTGAGATCGCTGAGCGCGCCCGGGTACGGGACGCCGACGTCCCGGCCTCGCAGCGGCCGTTCCGGCTGGGGGAACTGCCCACGCAGGTGTCGTTCGCGGACGCCTGGGCGCTGCGGGATCCGCACGCCGGCCCCGGCTGGGTACTGGTGGGGGTCGGCGGGGACGAGCTGTCGGCCGTCGGCGTGGATCTCGCGGCCGGCGTCCCGGCGTTCGCCATCGGGGGCCCCGGGAAGTCCGGTCGGAGTACCCTGCTCGCCGCGATGGCCCGCTCGGCCCTCGAGTCCGGTCGCGAGGTGCTTGTCCTCGCCCCGCTGGCGTCCCCGCTGCGGGCACTGGCCGGTACGCCCGGCGTGCTGGAGGTGTTCACCGGCGTCGACGTCACCGCGGAGGCGTTCACGGCGGCGCTCGGCCGGGCCCGGGGCAGGGTCCTCATCGTCATCGACGATGCGGCGAACCTGCGGGACACCGCCGCCAGTGGCGAGCTGCGGGCGGTGCTGCGGGGCGGCGACTCCGGCCAGGCCGCGATCGCGCTCGCCGGCGATCCCGAGGACCTGACCGTCGGTTTCAGTGGCTGGCTGGTGGATGCGCGCAAGGCCCGCCGGGGAGCGCTGCTGTCGCCGCAGAACCGTACCGACGGGGATCTCATCGGGTTGCGCCTGGAGCGGACCGCCGTGGGCCAACCGGTCATGCCCGGCCGGGCCCTGGTGAATCTGGGGGACGGCAGTGAGCCCCGGGTGGTGCAGGTGCCGCTGTGAACCGGGCGGCACCGGGACAGTGACGGGTGTCGGCCAGAGCCTGCGACGGCTCTGGCCGACACCGCGCGGGTCATCCCCTCGTCACGGCCGCGGGCTCACCCTTGGCGCAGCGCGTTCGCCAGCTCGTGGTCTGCCTGCTGGAAGGTGTCGGCAGCGGCGGTGAGGTACTTGCCCATCCCTTCGAGCCCCTCGGCCATCTTCTGCGCCCCGGTGTTGAACTCCTGGTAGGACTGCTCGAACTGCTTGCTCGAGGCGTCGGTCACGTAACCGCCGTTGACCAGTCCGTTGACCATGGTCTGGAGCTGGTGGAGCTGCGAAAGGATTTCCTCCTTGCCGTGGGTGAGCTTGTGCGCCGCGTCGCGCATCTCCTGGAAGGTGACATTCACGTTGGGCATGGTGATGCCTTTCTAGAGGGCGGAGAAGGCCGTATCGAACCGGGTCACCCGGCGGCCCGCTCAGCTGGTGGTGTGAAAGCGAAACGTCGAAGTGATCGCGTCGAAGAGGTCGTGCAGCTCGGCCTCGAGTTGCACGATCGGTGAGTTTCCGGTGATCAGGGCGACCCGATCCGACATCGGGCCGGGGAACGGCACGAAGGTCTGCATCAACACGGAACGGATCCAGCCGGCGCCGTCGGGTGCCACCACGTCTTCCAGTCCCCGGGTGCGGGCCACCGGTCCGACCTGTGGCAGATCGGCCTGTTCCACCTGCCGCCATGGGGTGCCGTCGCCGCGGTTGGGGATGGCTTTCAGGTAGCGCATGACCGCCGGTGCTCCGGTCTCACCGTTCGGCGCGTCCACGATGGAGACGGTGATGCCGGCGGTGAGCACGGCGCCGCCGAATCCTTCGACCATGACGCCGCAGTAGGCCGCGCCGCTGGCGTGGGCGGACCGTGCGGCCCGGCGCAGGGCGCGGACCATGGCGGTGCGGTGCTCCCACAGTTCGGGCATACCCGCGATCCGCTCTGTCACCAGGGTGTTGATGGCGCCGTTGCGGGTGTCGGGGTGAACGTCTATCTCGAACCAGTTGTCGGGCACCGTGATGGAGAACCCGGTGGCAGCCTGGGCCATGTCGTCTCAGCCGTCCTTCTCACGCAGTTGCTTGGCCAGCTCTTCGTCGGTCTTGCGGAGGTTGTCCACCGCCTGCCGGGTCAGCTTGACCAGGCGTTCGCAGTTCTTGTCCACCTGCGATCTGCCGTCGCTCCAGTGCGACTCGAACTTGTCGATCGCCCCGGCGACGTCGTTTCCACCGAGATCGTCGTCGGACTCCCGCATCCAGTGGTGGGCGTCGCTCATCGTGGTGCGAATGCCGTCCAGCTGATTCGCGAACTCCTCCAGACCGTCGAGATCGACGGTCAGCCGGTCATCCATCGTTGTGCCGCTCCATACACTTACCCCTCGTTCGTCTGGCGCCCTGCACCCCAACGGCGCGACGTGGCCGGCGACCGAGGTGATCCGGGGTTCGCCACCAAACCGCAACCGGCCTCGCAACTGATCGCGTACGCCCGCGACGGGCGGTACGGGCGCCATCCGCGCGGATGACTGCGATCAGGCTGTTCCGCCCATCCGGATGCCGCCCGGATCGCGCGTGTTCACTTACTCTGGATCAGGTTCACCTCGTGCACGGCGGCGCACCGCCTCGTTGTGCTCCGCTTCCTCCCTGGTCAGAGGGGGCTGCAAGTTCCCATCCGCGTCAAGGCCGAGTGGCTCGTTGAAACGACGCCGGTCGCGTGCCGGGGGCTTCGGCCGCGTGCTGGCCTCGCGGAGCTGCTCGAGCGTATGTTGACGGACCCGTTCCGCCTCACGGCGTTCCTCGTCAGTGAGTGGTTCCCACTGCGGGTTCCCGTCCACCTCATACCTCCTGCATCGTGATAAGCCATCGCTGGCTCTCCTCATCGAAGACCTTATCGATAACCTTGAACTGTGTTCCCTTGTCGTAGAGGACTTCCGATTCGTGCGCGAAATCGGAGAACCCGCTGATTTCCTTGCCGTTGCGACCCGTGATCGTTATGAGCGTATTACCACTGAAGTTGTCGGCAACGAGAATATCAGCCGAAGTGCTGGTGAATGCCCTTTCGGTAACGATCTGCCCCACGTTGTAATTCGCGAGTAATTCGTCACTATACGTGGCCCCCCGGTATGTGACCCCGGGTGTCGACGGCAGCTTCGCCAGGGCGGTGGAGATCTCGTCGGCCCTCTGCGGGAGGCGAAGCGACTCGGCGAAACTACCTGATAATTCGGGGTTTCCTCTTAGATAACCATTGATCCAACTACACCCGAGGTTGGTAGTGTAGTTTCGCAGCGCCTGCCGATCGATGTCGTCCAGCACCGAGGTGGTGTCGCCCAGCCAGTCGGCACTTCCCACCGAGTCGAGGTCGTCCATCACGGCCACCGAGTCGAGGTCGTCCATTGCGGCCACCGATTCGATGTCGTCCAGTGCCCCGGTCGCGGTCCTGCCTCCCCGCAACCCGAGCGCCTTGGCGGCGTCGACGACCATATTCCTCAGGCCGTTCAAGGCCGCTCTGCCGATTTCGGCCAGGCCGCCTTTCTGGTACAGCTCGGACAACTTGGCCAGGGAGGTCAGCCCCTTGATCGCGGGAATGACCCCGAGGATAGCGAAGACCAGTTCGAGGAGATTGAATTCCCCCTGAGCAATATCGATGAACACATCGACCAGGAGAACGACTCCGGCACCGAAAGCGACCCAGGCCAGTGGCCCACCGATGATGAGTGCGATGACGCCGGCGACGAGCGCGACCCATTTGGCGATTTCGCAGATCCCATCCCACACGGTGGAGAAGAAATCGCCGAGTTTCTCCCAGAAGGAGCGGGGTTTGATGCCGGCATCGGAGGCTTCATGGATCTTCTTGACGCACTCGTCCGCTGCCGTGTCGCGCAACTGCCGGGCCTGATCGGCGAGGCTTTTGGCGGTGTCGAGCGCCTGCTGGGCGGTGTTGACCTGCCCCTGGAGTGCGGTCAGGTGGTCTTGGGCGGTCGTGGCGTCCCGGAGGGCCTGGCGTACCTGCTCGGGGTCGGGGGCGGACGCCCCCGACTGGGAGCGCTGAACCTGGTCGGCGCGCTGGGAACTGGTAACCGATTCCGAGGTGGCCGTATCGACCTGGGGGGCGAGGCTGGTGAGCAGGTCCCGGGCGGTACGCCCGTCAGCCAGTGCCCGATCGGCCTGCGCCTGGGCCGTGGACAACTTGGGAGCGTAGGCGACCAGGGCGTCACCGGCCATCTGATGCGAGTCGTAGAGCTTCTGAAGCTGGCCGGGAAAGTCGCCGAACTCCTCACGGAAGGCATCCCCGGACGTTCCGACCCACGACAGCACGCCGTCGTCGCTCTGCAGCGAGGCCACCGAGCGTCGGGCCTGGTCGGCCACGTCGGCGAAGTCGAGGAATCGTTTGCTCAACGAGAGTATCCGGCCGGTATCGCCGGGCGTCGGATCGTCGTCGAGATCCAGCACCCACCAGTCACCAGGCCGGGACATGCATAGCCTCCGCAGGACGAACAGTGCCGCCACGAAACTCGCAGCAGGAGCGCCATGATGCGCGGCGACAAATTAGCATCCGCGAATAGGACGGAGACGGGGGAGACTGTCCACTGTTTGTCCAGATAGGACCACGCATGAACCCCCTGATCAACGGCGGCATCGCCGAATCAACCGTTTGTCATGATCATGACAATGAGGTTGCTCGAGCAAGGAGATGACCACTGAAGGTCACGTGGTTCGGTCGTGCTCGATGTGGCGGATGGCCATCGCGGCGGCGATGATCTTCCCGATCCGCCACGGGTCGAGGCTGACGTTACGCAAGGCTCTGGATGTCGACCCACGAACGCCGTGCGTGTCGCTGCAACTCAACGCCGGCGCGCCCGCGACTGAGGTCACGGAGCGGGCCGGACATAGCGTGCACATGCTTCTGAGGGGGTCCATCGAGGGGCAGGACGAGGCGGCCCGCCACCGCATCGAAGCGGCACTGAGCAGGCAGTACCCGTCAGCAGCATGACGCACGGCCGGTCGGTCTCGTGGTCGCACTATGGTCGCGACGACTGAGATCGTGCGGTCCCCGGTGAGATCGAGTGAGACTGTCCGATGATCTACGATGACCGCCGCTGACCCGGGTTATCCCTGGTCAGCGGCGGTTTTTGCTGCTCATTGGAGCGGAGGGCGTGGGATTCGAACCCACGATGAGTTTCCCCATACCGGTTTTCAAGACCGGCGCCATCGGCCACTAGGCGAGCCCTCCAGTGCCGTCCAGTCTGCCAGACGCCACCCGGAACCGGACGCGTCGGATCGGTGCGGCAGAGTCGATCGTATGTACGCGATCACGATCGAGAGCAATGAGCTGGTCTGGGCCGAGGTGCCGGACCCGGAGCCGGCCGCCGGCGAGGTCGTCGTGGAGGTGACCGCCGCGGCGGTGAACCGGGCCGACGTGCTGCAGCGGCAGGGGCACTACCCGCCGCCACCGGGCGCGCCGGCCTATCCGGGGCTGGAGTGCTCCGGGGTGATCAGCGCGCTGGGCGAGGGCGTCACCGGGCACCACGTCGGCGAGCGGGTCTGTGCGCTGCTGGCCGGCGGCGGGTACGCCGAGAAGGTCGCGGTGCCCGCCGGTCAGCTGCTGCCGGTGCCGGCCGGGCTCTCGCTGGTCGAGGCGGCGAGCCTGCCCGAGGTGGCCTGCACGGTCTGGTCCAACGTGGTGGACCACGACCGGCTGCGGCCCGGTGAGACGTTCCTGGTGCACGGCGGCGGGAGCGGGATCGGCACGTTCGCCATCCAGCTGGGCGCGGCCCTGGGCGCGACGGTGCTGGTCACGGCCCGTACGGACAAGCATGAGCGGCTGCGGGCGCTGGGTGCCGCGCTGACCGTGGACTACCGGTCGCAGGACTTCGTGGCCGAGGTGAAGTCCTTCACCGAGGGCCGGGGCGCCGACGTGGTGCTCGACATCATCGGGGCGAAGTACCTGGCCCGGAACCTGGACGCGCTCGCGGTGAACGGCCGGATCAGCGTCATCGGCTTCCAGGGCGGCGCGAACGCCGAGCTGAACCTGGGCGCGCTGATGGCCAAGCGCGGCACGATCTCCTCCACCTCGCTGCGGGCGCGGCCGCTCGCCGACAAGGCGCGGATCGTCGCGGGCGTCCGCGAGCAGGTCTGGCCACTGGTCGCGGCGGGACTGGTGAAGCCGATCATCCACACCACGTTCCCGCTGCCGGAGGCGGCCGCGGCGCAGCGGCTGATGGAGTCGAGCGATCATCTCGGCAAGATCCTGCTGCAGGCATAGTCACCCGATCGGGTGAATCTTACGTGCGTCTTATGACCGATAAAGTCGCTTTTGCGGCGAGTCGCGCTCGGGTGTGGGCGCGACGAACCCAGCATGGACGAACAGCGCGGCCGGGCCCCGGTCGCGCTGCGCATCCGACGGCTGGGGGACACCGTGACGTACACACCGCACCGGGCCGCGCACGCTCGGCACGAGGATCCGTACGACGAGGACTGGACCCTGGCGTCGCGTACCCGGATCTGGATCTGCGGTGGCATCCTGGCCGCCCTCGTGCTCGTCATCTTCGGCATCTGGGCGGTCGTCACCGCGGACCGCGCCTACTCGCCGACCACGGTCGTCCGGGGCCTCCCCGAGGACCCGCCGCTCGGCCCTGCCGCAGGGAAGTTCGCATTCACCGTGACCGGATTGCGGTGCGGCGTACGCTCGATCGGCCCGGACGGCGTTCAGGAGCGCGCCGTCGGTCAGTTCTGTCTGCTCGGCGTACGGGTGACCAACACCGGCATCGAACCGGAACTGTTCGACAGTGCCGCACAGCGCGTCTACGACACCGACGGCGTAGCCTACGCCGTCGCCGAACAGGCCGCGGTTTTTCTCAACGATCGGGGCACCAGCCTGCTCGACGAGATCGATCCGGGCGCTTCCGTCGCGGGCGTCCTGCCGTTCGACGTGCCGAGGAAGGCCCAGCTCACCGAGGTCTCGATGCGCGACGGATCGTCGGGTTCGACCGTACGGATGCCGTTGCCGGAGGCGCACTGAAATTTCGCGTTTATCGGATCGAGATCGGGAGCCCAATTATTCGAATCTGACCACAAAGCAATTCCAGGTGTGCTGGCATGGTCCACGGAATAAGAACAGTCGTCCGGGTTCCCATTGCCAGTCCTCAACGGCGGCAATAGCGCGGCATCGCACCATCGCCGCGCTGAGGATGGGATTCGCGTGAGTGCCCCGGGCCTATTTCGGAGGCAACACTGCACCGTCCGTCCACCCGCCGGGTGCTCACCGCGGGCGCCATCGCGCTGGCCGTCATCGCACCGGCCCTAGACCCCGCCGAGCAGTCCGCGGAGGCCGTCACCAGCACTGAGCCGGCTCCGGACCGGCCCGCCGGCCTTCTCCAGCCCGGCCCCCATCCCGAGGCCGGCCTCCATCCCGGGTTCAGCCTCCATCCCGGGCTCAGCGAGACCGGCGCGAGGGGGAGCGGCGCGCGGGAGAGCGCGCCGGAGAGCATCTTCCAGGAGCGACAGGCGACCGCCCAGCGGGCCAATCGTTCGATGCAGCGGCGAGCCGCCGGCCAGCGCCCGGCGACGACCCGGCCGGTGGCCGCGCCGATCGCGTCCCGTCCGGTCGCCGTCCGGTTCCGGGTCCGTCCCGCAGCGACCGGCCCCGAGACCGCCCGCGCGACCGAAACCGATCGCGTGGCCGAGACCGCCCGCGCGGCTGAGACCGATCGCGTGGCCGAGACCGAACGTTCGATCGGCCGGGTGGTTCGGTCCGCCGACCGTCGAGTGGCCCGTGACCTGCGCGACATCCGTACCTGGCGGCGCGCGGAGGAACGCTCCGAGGGCCGCGGCTCGCCGGAGAGCGACGCTCGGCAACCGGAGAGGCAACTGGAGAGGCAGCCGGTGAGGCAGCCGCGCCGGGTTCAGGTCGCCCAGCGGCGGGTCTCGGCGGCGGGCCGGAGCGACCGGCGCACCACGGTGCGGCCGCTGAGCAGCCAGCGCGGGCGGAACATGGGCGCGGTCATCGAGTACGCCCGGTCCCAGCTCGGCAGGCGGTACGTCAACGGCGGCGAGGGCCTCGACGGGTTCGACTGCTCGGGGCTGACCAAGCGGGCGTACGCGCAGGCCGGGATGAGTCTGCCGCACTCGTCCGGCGCCCAGGCCGCGAAGACCCGGTCCATCCCGCGCTCCCAGGCGGAGCCCGGCGACCTGGTGGTCGGCAGCGGGCACGTCGGCATCTACATGGGCAAGGGGATGATGATCGACGCGGGTAACCATCGCACCGGCGTCGTCTACCGCAAGATCTACCGGGGTCTGCGGGTCGCCCGCATCCAGGAGTGAGCCGTCCGAATGATCCGGATACGCAGCAGCCGGCACCCACACGGAGGGATGCCGGCTCGCTACGCCGATCGCGACCAGGCACGGGGATCTCTGCCGCGCGCACCCGGTCGGATGTCTGACAGAACTATGCCCCGGGAGCGCTCGGACGATGCGCACCACCTGTGCGTTTACTCGTTCGGGTGACGGCGTGGCGCAATCGCCGCGAAAGTTGCAGGACATGTCTTCCGGTTAGTGTCTGGTCATCGTGGGCAACGAGGCCGAATCGCCAGCACGCCGCCGGAGGAATCCCATGAGCCTTGACCGAGCCGCGGCCCCCGATCCGTACGATCTGCTGCCGCAGGTCCCGTCCTTCACGGTGACCAGCGCGGACGTGACGGACGGGCAGCCGATCGACGAGCTTTTCGCGCACCCCAGCGCCGGCGGGAAGAACCTCTCGCCGCAGCTCTCCTGGTCGGGCTTCCCCGACGACACCCGCGGCTTCGTGGTGACCTGCTTCGACCCGGACGCGCCGACCGGCAGCGGGTTCTGGCACTGGGTGCTGGTCAACCTGCCGGTCACGGTGACCGAGCTCGGCCGCGGCGTCGACCCGGTGCCCGAGGGCGGATTCTGCGTCCGCAACGACTACGGCGAGCAGGCATACGGTGGCGCCGCGCCGCCGCCCGGCGATCGACCGCATCGCTACGTCTTCGCGGTGCACGCGATCGACGTCGACCGGCTCGAGGTGACGCCGGACGCCACCCCGGCCTACGTCGGCTTCAACCTGGCCTTCCACACCCTGGCACGGGCCACGATCCGGCCCACCTTCCAGGTACGGGGCTGAGCTCCAGCCGCCGGTCCGGGACCCTGCCCCGACGGCGGTCCGGCCCGGGATCCGCCCGCCCCCGACGGCGGTCCGGCTCGGGCGCCGGCCCGAGGCTGCGTACGGGAAAACAGGAAAAGGCCGCCGGCAAGTGCCGGCGGCCTTCGTCAAAGCTGTCTGCGGTCGCGCTTCCCGCTGTGGTCACGCTTCCTTTTTGTGTACGCCTACAGCCCCCCGTACCCGGCTTGCGGGTTAGGCCGGCACCCGGCCGACGCAGAAGACCGACTGGCCGAACGGCGGCTTCACCACGCTCTCGGCGGCCTTGGTGATCGGCAGCACGACCGAGTCGTACACCTTCACCATCGGGCCCTCCTTGGGCGCGAGCTTGAAGATGCTGGTCGCGCCGTAGTAGCCGATCAGACCCAGCGCGTTCGCGTAGTGGATCTTCTCGATCTCGAGGCCGGCCTCGGTGAACGCACCGCCCAGCGTCTTCTTCGTGTAGCGGCGGATGTGCCCGGTGGCGATGTCCACCTGGCTCATCGCGAACATGAAGGCCGGAACGATGATGATCACGCGGCCACCCGGGCGGACCAGGTCCTTCATGCTCCGCAGCGCGCCCACGTGGTCCTCGATGTGCTCGAGCACGTTGTAGGAGACGGCCGCACTGAACTCGCCGGCGGCGTCCTGCGCGGGCAGGAGCATCTGCCGCACGTCGATGTTCGGGTGCTCCGCCATCCGCTCCTTGAGCTGAACGAGACGGTCGGGGTCTGCCTCGGTCGCGGTGAACCGCGGGAGGTGCTCGGCCCACTCGATCGCGTAGTCACCGAGGCCGCTGCCGATCTCGATGGGGTTTTCCCCGAGGTATGGGAGAGCGAGCTCGACGAACCACCGACGGTGGTTCACGGCCGTGGCCAGGCCCTCGAGCACTTCGGACTGGATCCGCTGGTCTCCAGTGATGTCTGCCATAGGTGAGGTTCCCTCATCTTGCCGATCTGCGCTGACAGCGGGACCGGTGAAGTTAACCATCTGAAGCCGCTATCCGAAAGTTGAGAGCCGGGTCCCGCCGATTTTTTGGCCTGATTGAGACATACGCGCTTCGGGTAGTCGGATGGGTTCGGTCACACCGGTCCAACCTGTGGACAGCCTTGGTGGGACACGATGAAAACACGCGTACATATCGGCTCTATCACGCATCGGGCGCTCACTACGGAACTCTTCCCCACCTCGGTTAGGCTCGCCGATGCTATGACGATTACCGGTTTTGACTCGACAGGCCAGTCGGCCGGCGAGAACGTTCTGCCGTCCCGTCAACTGACGTCCCCCGAGGACCTGGACGCGGAACTTCGCGCCCTCCGCGAAGGCGTCACGACGGACGCGCCGACCTCTCCCGCGCCCGCCGAGGAAAACACCGATGAGCAGGCCGTGCAGCCTGCCGGGCGCCGTCCTCTGTGGCGCGTGCTGGTCTGGCGGGACGTGCTGGCAATAGCAAGTTTCCTAGCTGTTGCGCTCTTCGTCACGGCGCCCTTGTGGCTCAATCTTGATCATGAGTTGCGGGACGATCCGCAGGATCAGGCTTTCTTCGAGTGGATGCTGGCGCACGGTGCGCGCGTGCTCACAGATGGCGTCTATCCGTTCTTCTCGGATCGCATGAATTACCCCGATGGGGTGAACATGATGGCCAACACCTCGGTGCTGGCCGTTTCCCTGCCACTGACGCCGATCACTCTTCTGTTCGGCCCTCATGTGGCGTTCAACGTATTTCTCACCGGCGCATTGGCATTAACCGGTTGCTCGTGGTATTTGGTGCTCTCGCGCCGCTTCGTGCGCTCCCGGCTGGCCGCCTGGGTGGGAGCGCTCTTCGCCACCTTCGCGCCGAGCATGGTCTCGCACGCTGGCGGGCACCCCAACATCGTCTCGCAGTTCCTGGTCCCGCTGATCATCTGGCGCACCCTGGAGCTCCGCGTCCCCGGTAAGGCGATCCGCAACGGCCTGATGCTCGCCGGCCTGCTCGTCTGGCAGGCGTTCATCAACCTCGAGATCCTCTTCATGACCGCGGTCGGCCTCGGCGTCTTCTGCGTCGTGATGGCCGTGGTCCGGCGCAAGCAGCACCGCGGCGAATCCCTGGCCTTCCTGCGCGGTCTCGCCGTCGCCGGTGTGGTCGCGCTGGGCGTCCTGGCGTACCCGCTGAGCGTGCAGTTCTTCGGACCGCAGAGTTACCAGGGCCTCACCCTGTACGTCCGGAACTTCGGTTCCGACCTCGGCGCCTTCGTCGCCTACTCCAGCCGGTCCGCGGCCGGAAACGCCGACGTGGCGGCCCGGCTCGCACAGAACCCGGCCGAACAGAACTCCTTCTTCGGCTGGGGCCTCGTCATCCTCTTCCTCGGCCTGATCATCTGGATGCGGCGGACCGCGGTCGTGGTCACGCTCGGCGCGGTCGCGATCCTCTTCGCCGCGATGTCGCTCGGCCCGAAGATCACGCTGAACGGCGTCAACACCGGCGTGTCCGGCCTCTGGTCGATCCTGCACCACCTGCCGATCCTCGACTCCGCGGTGCCGACCCGCTGGGCGCTCGCGATCGCACCGGTGATCGCCATCGTGCTCGCCCTCGGCTGCCAGCGGGCCGCCGACCTGATCAAGGCCCAGCCGCAGTCCCGCGGGCCGGTCCGGGTCGCGATGATCACCGCGGTGGCGATGGCGCTGGTACCGCTCGCGCCCACCCCGCTCGAGACGGTGAAGATGGACGCGGTTCCCGAGTTCGTCACCGCCGGCACCTGGAAGCAGTACGTGGACGACGACCACACCGTGGTCACCCTGCCGCTGCCGGACTCCAGTTACTCGGACCCGCTGCGGTGGAGCGCGTACACCGGGCAGGACATGCGGATCGCCGGCGCGTACGCCCTGCTGCCGAACGAGGACCCGCAGAACCCGCAGGACCGTACCGCGACCTTCGCACCGCCGTGGCGCCCCACCAGCGGCCTGATCACCTCGATCAAGCAGGGCAACCCGACGCCGACGATCAACGACACTCGGCGCGAGATGACCCTGGCCGACCTGCGCTTCTGGAAGGCCGGCGTGGTGGTGCTCACCCCGCAGACGCACGACATCGAAATCCTGCGCACCTTCTCCGACCTGGTCGGCTTCCGCCCGACCTGGACCGGCGGCGTCTGGATGTGGGACGTCCGCAACCTGGTCGACGACCCGGACGCCGAGGTCACCGCGGACTCGGCCGGCTGAGTCCGGTCCGCTTCCTCGCCGTCGGGGGTGTCATCGCGCAGCGGTGGCACCCCCGATCGCCGTCCGAGGGCCGCGACCGATCGCGGCGCCCGGCGGGCGCCGGGTAGGCGGTAGGGCGTACCGGACGAGGGTCAGCGTTTGATGCAGCAGCCGGGGCACAGCTTGGGGGCCGGCATGGTGAAGGCCAGGCAGCACGTCTTCCGGCGGACCTCGAGCTTGCCCTGCGCATCCGGGGCCAGATCGATCAGATCGCGGATCTCCAGGGCCCCGAGCAAGCGGTCGATCGACTCCGCGGAGGAGCCGGGCAGGTGATCGGCCGAGCGCAGCACCCCGAGAGCGATCCCCGACGCCAGCGAGCCCAGCAACGGCCGCCGGCCCAGCCGGACCCGGGAGTGGATCGCCTCCAGCAGCGGTGAGAGGTGCTCGTCGAAGAGGGTGCGGCGGAACTCGGCCAGCAGCGCCTCCTCGTCGGGGACCACCCGCACCGCCGGATGGCCGCTGAGCGCGATCGGGTCGGACGGGAGGACCGCGACCGGGGCGTCCCGGCGGATACCGAGGGTGATCAACGCGTCGGGGGCGTCGAAGTTCATCACTGAGTTACCGCCCGTGAGCAACGGGACCCGGCGGGCGGAGGCCCAGCCGAGCACCGCGGGGAGGGCGGACCAGTAGGTGTAGGCCTTCCACGCGAGCGCGGCGGAGGCGTGTGGTGGCGCCTTGAACCGGCGGCTCGCGGACTGCAGGAGCGCGTCCGGACCATCGCCCGCGGGGGCCCATCCGGCCAGGTCGGAGACGATCAAGCCGGGGTGCAGGGCGGGCGGCTGCGCGGCGCCGAACATCGCCGCCAGGGTGGCGGTGACGGGGGCCAGCGGCTCGTCGGATCGACGGGAGCCGGCGAGTTCCAGGGTGATGGTCACGAAGTCACCGCTTCCTCACCTCAGCGCCTGACTGCCGGTCGTCCATGACGACACACCGTACTCGGTTAAGGGTAGCCTAACCAACCTCTCGGGCCGGGCAATTCGGATGAATACCCACCGCAATGATTACCTAACGTAGCGTCGCGATGTTGGCGGATTCGTCAAGCTTTCTGTCGGCAACTCGCTAGTAGCCCCTTGTGGACACTGGCTCCGGCGACACTGAAGGAGCCGTCGCGAAGGGGACATCCGTGATGACCACCTCGCCCATTGAACGGGCCGCAGATCAGTTCGTTACGGCGCTTGCGCAATGGCGGGTCGAGCGCGGAATGACCAAGAAGCAGCTTGCCGCGCGCATGGGCTTCGATCCCTCCTACGTCAGCCATGTCGAGGGACGGCGCCACAAGCCGACCGAGGACTTCGCCCGCCGGGCCGAGGCGGTGCTGGGTGCCGGCGGCGCCATCTGGCAGCGCTTCCAGGAGTACGACGAACTCCGCCACGCCCGCGGGACGACCCTGCACCGCGACCCGCCGGTGCCGGTGCAGTGGCTGCCCCCGGGTACCGGGCTGGTGGTCGAGCAGGAGGTCGCCGAGCTGGAGTACATCGGCGGCGCGTACCGGTGCCGGATCCGGCGGGCGCTCTACAACGCCGGTGTCGAGCCGGTGACCCGGTACCTCGTGAAGATCTCGGTCGACCGCTACCCGCACGACCCGGCCGGCTCAAACCGGCACCACCGGGAGAACCCGCTCACCTTCGAGGATCTGGACGTCGAGGCGGTGGCCGGCGAGGGCGGGGCGGCCGAGCCGATGCTCTGGCGGGTGAAGCTGGACCGGGACGCGGCCAAGGAGCTCTGGCTGCTCTTCGCGAACGAGCGCGGCCAGTTCCCCCTCTACCCCGGCGAGCGTACGACCATCGAGTACGCGTACACGGTCGGCGAGGAGAAGTGGGGCCAGTGGTTCCAGCGGGCCATGCGGCTGCCCACCCGGTCGCTGACCGTACGCCTGAACTTCCCGGAGCGCTTCGAGCCGGTCGTCTGGGGTGTCGAGGCCTCACTCGCCGCCGAGGTCCCGGTGCGCACCCCGGTCGAGCGCGGCACCCGGGAGGGCCGGGCGATCTTCGAGTGGTCCACCGACGCCCCGCTGCTGAACGCGCGCTACCGCCTGGAGTGGCGCTTCCGCGGCCCGGACGCCCCGAAGTACGACGAGGTCGGCCCGCCGGAGAACCTGGACCCGCCGCGCGCCTCGCACCGGATGCGCGGCATCGGCATAGTGCAACGCGGCTCCGACCTGCTCCGCCAGCGCGCCCGGCACTTCCAGCTGCCCCGGGAGGGTGCCGCGGCCCGCGCGGCGGTGACCCGGCTGCTCACCTCGCTCTCCCAGCTGGAGGACCTGCACGACTTCAGCAAGGGGGTGGGCCTGGCCGCCCCGCAGATCCGCCTGGCGGTGGCCGCCGCTGTGGTACGCCCACCCGAGCGCGACACCGAGCCGGTGGTGCTGCTCAACCCCCGGGTGGTCGGCGAGTCCACCGACTGCGACGAGCAGTACGAGGGCTGCCTGTCGTTCTTCGACTACCGGGGCCTGGTCGCCCGCCCGCTCCGGATCGACGTGGAGCACGCCCGGTTCGACGGGACGCGGGTGGTCACCCGGTTCGAGCGGGCGCTGGCCCGGCTGATCAGCCACGAGATCGACCATCTGGAGGGACGGCTCTACGTCGACCGGATGGAGGCGGACTCGAAGCTGGTCCCGGTCGCCCAGTACCAGCACACCGGGCGCCCGTGGGATTACTGATTTTTATTCATTGAAAGCGTCATATTTCACCCGAATCGACGGGACCTGCAGCTCGGCCAGCGTCTTCAGGGTGGCGCGGACCATCTGGCCCGTACCGGAGACGAAGAAGTCGTGCTCCTGCCAGGGGCCGTACCGGGCCACCACGTCCGAGATGTTGCCCTGCTCGCCGGGGAAGGTCGGGTCGTCGCTGCACGCGGTCACCACCGAGAGCCACGGGTAGCGGGCGGCGAGCCGGTTCAGGTCGGCCAGGTCGTACAGGTCCTCCCGGGTACGCGCACCGAAGAAGACGTGCACCCACCGGGTCCGGTTGTACCGGGTGAGCTCCTCCAGCAGCGACTTGATCGGGGCCAGACCGGTGCCACCGGCCACGAACACGGCGTCCCGGGTCGATCTTCGGTCCAGCGTCATCGTGCCCATCGGCGCGGCCAGTTTGATCATGTCGCCCACCCGGAGCTTGCGGACCAGGGCACTGGAGACCCAGCCCGCGCCGAGTGCGCGTACGTGGAAGTCCAGGGTGTTGTCCCGGCGGGGCGCGTTCGCCGGCGAGTAGGTGCGCCACAGCCTCGGCTGGTACCGGGTCGCCTCCAGGCTGAGGTACTGGCCGGCCCGGTACTCCAGCGGCTGCAGCGGCAGCACGGTGAAGACCGCGATGTCCGGTCCGCGCCGCTCGTGCGCCACCACCTCGGCGTACCAGTACGGCGGATTGGCGTCGGCGTCCGCCCCGGCGAGCATCTTCGACGCGATCACCGCGTACGCGTCCGCCCACGCCTGGTCGTACTCGACGCCCCACTCCTGACCCGCGTGCGCCCGCATGGCCTCGATCAACGCTCCGCCCACCACCTCGTAGTGCTCCGGGGTCACGTGGAACTTGCGATGATCGCGTCCCAGCGCCCGTAGGTATTCGTCGAACCGCTCCGGGTCCTCCAGGGTCTGCACCGCGGTCACGATCGCCCCGAGCAGGCGCGTGCGCTGCAGATCCATCTGCACCGGGAAGAGATCCCGGAGACCCGGATACGACAGGAAGATGCGCGCGTAGAAATAGCCTGCGACCTTGTCCTGATGCTCCTCGACGAGGCTCCAGCTCTCCTTGAGCAGACGTGCGAGGTCTCCCATGGATTCAGGGTGGTCAGCACAGTCAGGAACATGACGCACCAAAAGTGCGACTCGTCACCCGACCCGGCGCGTCGCTTGCCGAAATGGTCGATTTGTGCCTGGCTACAGTTACCCGCGTGACCCTCGAGAAGCAGCAGTCCACCCGATCGGTGTACGCCGTCGAAATCGCCGTCGTCCTGCTGCTGTCACTCGGCCAATCGGCGATCTACTCGATCGTCTCGCTCACCGCGAAGCTCACCGCCGGCAAGCCGCTCGCCGCGCAGACCGCCACGCTGAACGCCAGCGTCTCGCCCCGGCCGTACCTGGACCTGACGTACCAGATCCTGGGCATCTTCTTCGATCTGATCCCGGTGGCCCTCGCGCTCTACCTGCTCTGGCGGGATCACACCTCGCCGAGTCGCGAGCTCGGCATCGACTACCGCCGGCCCCGCTTCGATCTCGGCTGGGGATTCGGCCTGGCCGCCGGCATCGGGATTCCCGGACTGCTTCTCGTGTACGCGGCCCTGCGGCTGGGCATCAACGCGCAGATCGTGCCGAGCGCGCTGAACTCGTACTGGTGGACCGTGCCCGTCCTGATCCTCTCCGCGGTCCAGAACGCCGTACTCGAAGAGGTCGTGGTCGTCGGCTACCTGATCACCCGGCTGCGCGCGCTGAACCTCTCCCCGGTGTGGCTGATCGCCTGCTCGGCCGTGCTCCGCGGCTCGTACCACCTCTACCAGGGCTTCGGCGCCTTCGTCGGCAACGCGATCATGGGCGTCGTCTTCGCGCTCTTCTTCCTGCGGACGAGGCGGGTGATGCCGCTGATCGTGGCGCACAGCCTGCTCGACATCACCGCCTTCGTCGGCTACGCCCTGCTCCCGGACTCCCTGCTGACCTGGTTGAAGATCTCCGCGTAGTACCGGTTCGCACGCCGGGCCACCGACTCCGCCGCACTCCGCCCGGTCAGCGCCGCACCGAGCAGGCTGGCCCCGGGCAGGAAACGATCGGCCACCCGCAGCGCCGCCCAGGTCGCTCCCGGGACACGCCACCGCACACACTTCAGGATCTCCTCGGCCCGGCGCGGATCGGCCGGATCGAGACCGTAGGCCGCGGCCAGGTGCAACACCAGTTCCGCCTGGGTGAGCGCGGCCGTCACGCTCAGAGCGATTGCGGCGTACGGGCCGGAGACCGCACTCAGCACACTGCGGCGCTCCGCCGAGCGGGTGAAGGTCGCCGTCGCGAGCCGGGCCAGGGCCGGCCCCGTGGCCGTGGGGTAGGTGACCCGGATCCGGTCGGCCCAGCTCCGCGCCCGCGGGCCGAGAGCCGGGACGGCCGCACCGGCGAGGAGCTCCGGGGCGGAGCGGGGATCGGCCAGAATCCGCGGCCAGAGATCAGCGAGCAGCTGGTCGACGGCGAGGACCCCGCCCCCCGAAAGCCGAACCGGCTCGGTCTCCGGCTCGGCCTCGGTCTCCAGCGCCCGAACCTGCTGGACGGGAATCGCGGGCGACGGCGCAGCCTCAGCGGGTGGCACCACGGCCTCGACTGGCGGCACCACGGCCTTGGCGGGTGCCGCCTTCCGGGTCCGCTTGACCGGTTTCTCCGCTTTTTCTGCGGATTGCTCCTCTGCCGGCCTCGCCACGGCCTTCGCCCGCGTCGCCTTCTTCACCGGCGGGGTCGCCTTCGCGGGCTCGGCGGCCGTCGCGGGCTCGGCGGCCGTCGCGGGCTCGGCGGCCGTCGCGGGCTCGGCGGCCGTCGCGTCCAGCTGCTCCGCGGGCCTGGCCACGCGCGCTCGCGGTGCCCGCTTTGTGGGCGGGGCGGGCGGCACGGGCGGGGCCGGTGCTTCTGCGGGCTCGGGCGGCGTACCGGAAGGAGCCTTCAAAGAGTGACCTTCGGCACCCTGCCCGGTCGACGGCGGCTGGAAGGTCACGGCCGGGGGCGCTCCGCGGCGCTGCCCCGGCTCATCGGCATGCGGCTGCTCCGGCGCACTGAACGCGGCCTTCGGATCACGTGCCCGCGGCGTCTCGCGGCGCGGCTTGTCCTCCATCCGACGCAGCCTAGCCGCAACGGGCACGTTTCACCTGTTGGCGCCGCGTGCGGAAGATCCTGGGCGTGCCGGTTGGGTACCTCTTTGTGCAGCACTCGGGGTGTCCGGTAGTCTCAACCCTCGGTGGCCCTCAGGGGACACCGGGGAGACTTCGCCTAGTCTGGTCTATGGCGCCGCACTGCTAATGCGGTTTGGGTTAACCGCCCATCCCGGGTTCGAATCCCGGAGTCTCCGCGCGAAAGCCGGGTGTGTATGCTGGCTTAGCACCAAGAGAGAGCGCCCGTAGCTCAATGGATAGAGCATCTGACTACGGATCAGAAGGTTAGGGGTTCGAGTCCCTTCGGGCGCACTTAACGATCAAGGCCGTGACCTGCGATTATCGCGGTCACGGCCTTTTCGTTTCCCGTTTTCGGGCCGTGTTGTCCCATGATGTGGGCGCTGGGTGATCGGTGGGTGATCGCGTGTCGTTCGGATGTCGATCCATCGTGGAAATGCGCGCCCAGCCATGACTTATCAGCCGATGACCCTGGCCGTTCTGGCTGGCCGTCTTTCCCTTGAACCAGACGTGAAAGTCCGGTGGAAGCACGTGTGGGAGTTCTTCGAGGAGTTTCGCTGGGCTCCCGTCGAGGACCAGCCGGGCTTGCTTTCGGAGGAGCCGCCATCCACCGGCGACGCAGAGTGGGACGTGCTCCTGGCGGCGATGGCCGAGCACTTGGCCGCCGGGCTGGATCTGGCGCCGCCGTCGTGGTCGCGGGGCAGGGTACTGGTAACGCCGTGGTTCCCGTCGTCGCTGCGGTCGAAACGGATGGAAGCCTTGGTGTCGGCACCGGCCGCGTTCCGCAAACATGGGGTGTATCTGTCCGCGCGCGATCTTGAGGCGGCGTGAGCGACGATGGCCTGCTTGGGCGGGCCGACCTGGAGCGGGCGTTCGCGGCGCTCGGTGACCGGCTGGTCCGTCGAGGCGTGGTGGCGGATCTGTTCATCGTTGGTGGTGCGGCGATGGCGCTGGCCTACGACGCGCAGCGGGTGACCCGGGACGTGGATGCCGTCTTTGTGCCGCACGGTGTTGTGCTGGAGGAGGCCCGCAATGTGGCTGCCGCGTTGGGGCTGCCGCCGTGGTGGCTGAACGAGCAGGCCAGCACCTACGTCTCCACCCAGCACGACGCCGGCAAGCGTGAGGTCTTCGATCACCCGGGGATCCGGGTGATGGCGGCCTCGCCGGAGCATGTGTTCGCGATGAAGGCGTTCGCCGCTCGCACCCGCGATGAGGAAGACCTGCGATCACTCGCCGGGATCGTCGGCGTCACGACAATCGACGCGGCCCTGGAGTTGTGCCAGCGTTACTTCCCGGCTGAGGTACTGCCGGCGCGGTCGCAGGCGATGCTCGAGGACCTGTTCGAGGCGCGGTAGGTGCCCGGATCCCTAGCCTCCCAACGGACCCGGCGAACGGGGTCCCTTCGTCGAGCGTGCGGGACTTCCTGTGACGTCATGACGTGGTCGGCAGCGGGCGAGCTTTTGACGACCTGTTTCATGACGATGGTGGAGTTGATGCGCTGTACCCCGGGCAGCCGGACCAGCGTCGTGTCGTAGAGACCCTGGTACGCGGCGAGGTCGGCGGCGACGATACGCAGCAGGTAGTCGGGGTCGCCGAAAAGGCGTTGTGCCTGCACGACGTTAGGTACGGCGGACACCGCAGCATCGAAGTCGGCGAGGGTGTCCGGGCCGGCCTGTAGCAGGGACACGAAAGCCAGAACCTCGAAGCCGAGGCCGAGCGCGACGGCGTCGACCGCGGCGTGATACCCGCGGATGACGCCGTCGCGCTCCAGATCCCGCAGGCGTCGCTGGCAACGAGACACGCTCAGGCTGACCCGGTCGGCGAGTTCGGTGAGGGTCTGCCGGCCGTCCGCCTGCAGCAGGGCAAGTATTTTGCGGTCAATCGCGTCCATGTCTTCCATTTTTGCTCTAGGCGGCGGCTATATGGCAAAGAAGGCGAAATCATTGCTCGTTGATTCATATACCGTCATGACATGCCCGGTTTCGTTGATGATCTGGCCGCGAATCCGCTGACGCAGCTGAGCCTGGAACAGTTACGCACCCGGACGAGTATCAAGTGGACGACCCATCCGGCAGACGTTCTGCCGCTATGGGTTGCCGAGATGGACGTACTGCTGGCTCCGCCGGTTGCCGCCGCCGTGCATGCGGCCGTGACGGCCGGTGACACCGGCTATCCCAGCGGCCGGGCGTACGCCCGTGCGTTCGCGGCCTTCGCCGCGGACCGGTGGGACTGGCGCGATCTCGACATCGACCGAACGGCGGTCGTCCCGGACGTGATGGTGGGCATTGTGGAGACACTGCGGCTGGTCACTCGGCCGGGCGATGCCGTCGTGGTCTGCCCGCCGGTATATCCGCCGTTCTATGCCTTCGTCACCCACGGCGGCCGAACGGTGATCGAGGCTCCGCTCAGCCCTGCCGGCCGGCTTGACCTGGCCGCATTGCGGGAGGCGTTTGCTGCGGCGCAGAGGATCTCACGGCGGACGGTGCTGCTCTTGGCGAATCCGCACAATCCGACCGGTGCCGTGCACACCCGAAGCGAGCTCGCTGCCCTCGCCGCGCTGGCCCGGACGTTCGGCGTAAGGGTTGTCGCCGACGAGATCCACGCACCATTGGTCCTGGCGAGGGCGCAGTTCGTTCCCTACCTGACAGTGCCCGGCGCCGGGGACGCGTTCGCGCTGCACTCGGCTTCGAAGGGCTGGAATCTCGCCGGGCTGAAAGCGGCACTGCTGATCGCGGGGCCGGGCGCTGCCGACGACCTGAATCGGCTGCCGGAGGAGGTCGGTCACGGGCCGAGTCACGTGGGCGTCATCGCGCATACCGCCGCCTTCGAGCACGGCCAGGCATGGCTGGACGCGCTGCTGTGCGGTTTGGATGCGAACCGGGCGCTGCTGTCGGAGCTCGTTGCCGAGCAGCTTCCCGGGCTGTCCCTGATGTGGCCCGAGGCGACCTACCTCGGCTGGCTCGATTGTCGCGGTCTCGGCCTGCATGCGGTGCAGCAACCCGGACTACCGCTGGCGGTCACCGACATCGCCGGCCCGGCGAAGCTGTTCCTGGATCGTGGCCGGGTAGCACTGAGTTCAGGTCACGCCTACGGCACCGGCGGCGCCGGTTTCGTCCGGATCAACTTTGCCACCTCACCGGCGATCCTGCGCGACGCGGTCGGCCGTATGTCGGCCGCGCTGTCCAGCGCCTCCGCCGGCCGGGAACACTGACCCGCCTCCGGCGGCGGGGTCAGCCGGGCTCGGTAAGGGAGTTGAACAGCAGACTGGTCTGCGTGTCCCGGACGCCCGGCAGACCCCGAATGCGTTCCAGCACCAGGTCGAACTGTGACAGCGACACCGTTCGCACTGCGATGACGAGGTCCCAGGCGCCGACGGTGGAGTAAAGGTTCTCAACCTCCGGGTAGCCCCGCACGGCCCGAACCACGTCGCGGCCGCGGTTCGGCTCGATCTTCACGGTGGTCAGGCCTCGGACGGCATCGCGGTCGACGTCGTTGCTCAGGCGAACCGTGAACGCTTCGATCACCCCTGTCTCGCGCAACCGCTCGATCCGGGCGGTCACCGTCGACCGATTCACGTCGAGTTCCCGGGCCAGCACCGCGACCGGTGTGCGACTGTCATGCCGCAACAACGACAGGAGCCGGTGATCGAGGTCATCAATCATGCACATCGCCTCCCGAGAGCCAACAATCTGCTGTTCGGACCAGCTTACTTTGCTCCTTATGCACATTGATTGACCACTTTGCCGGATCATAGCGTCAAGACATGACCGTCACTCGTACCACCGCCGTCACGCACTTCGCCGGCCGCGCCGGCGACCACAACGACCGAGCCATGCGTGCCTCGGGCCTGCTGGCCGCCGACCTCGCCACCCGGACAGGACAGAAGCCGATCGTCGTCGGCTCACCACAGCCGGCCCTCAATGCGAAATGGGACGCCGAGCTTTCCGCGGCGCGGCAGGACCTGCGGGCCATGGCGGAACACTTCGACGCTCTGATGCGCTCCGGAGCCTTCCCGATCACCGCGCTGAGCCGCTGCGCGGTGGCACTGGCCACCCTCCCGGCAGTGGCCCGGCACCGCCCGGACGCGGTGGTCGTCTGGTTCGACGCGCACGCTGACCTCAACACCCCGCAGAGCAGCGGCACCGGCTACCTCGGCGGCCTGGCGCTCAGCGGGCCTCTCGGGATGTGGGACTCCGGGTTCGGGGCCGGACTGACGCCCGAGAACACCATCCTGTGCGGCACCCGTGACATCGACCCGCCCGAACAGCGCCTGATCGACGAGGGCGTGATCACCCTGGTCGGGCCTGGCCCCGATTTGGCAGCACGCCTGCGCAGTGCGATCGCCGGACGCCCGGTGTACGTACACATCGACTGCGACGTCCTCGAGCCCGGCATCGTGCCCACCGACTACCGGGTTCCCGGTGGCCTCGGTCTCGATGACTTGCATGACGCCGCCCTCGCCATGAGCGCCTCTGAGATCGTCGGCATCGAGATCGGTGAGCTCGAGGACGCGCCCGGCGTTCGCACCGCCCCCGTCGTCGATACCCTGCTGCCGGTGCTCATCAGTGGCAGGGCATGAACGCGGCACCGGTGGCCGACACGGCAGCCCTTCCTTCCGTCCGTCAGCACCCGGCCATGGGGATCGCGACGGCCACCCGAGATCGAAATCGGTGGAAACCGTACGATTCGCGTGCGATGGTCAGGCTGTCGGTACGTACCGTTCCTTGACCAAGCGGAAACTGCGGGCTGATCGGGCGTCAGGTGCGGAAGCGGAAGAGCCCGTCGAGCAGCAGAGCGAGGCCGAACTCGAACTCGCTCTCGTGGTCCATCCTGGCCAGGTAGGGAGCTGCCGCGGCAGTGGCGGGCAGGCCGGTGGCCTCGAGCTCACCCTGCCGCCTCGCCACGTTCGGCTCGCCCAGGACGCCGACGGTGGGGGCCACGTTGACCTCGCGCAGCAGAGTGCCGATGGTGAAGGCGAGCGTCGCCCGCAGCGCGTGAACGGCTCGCTGCGGTGACAGTCCAGCGGCGAGCATCGGCCCGACGACCGCCTCGATGGGGCGCAGGATCACCTCGGGCGGCAGCTGACGGGTCAGCACGATCGGGGCTGCCGTGGGATGCAGCAGCATCGCCGCGCGAAAGCTCCGGGCCAGGGCTTCCAGGGAGACCCGTGGCTCCAAGCCTTCCTCCGGGTATTCGATCTTCGCGAGCAGCAGGCCGGCCACTCCTTTGAGTAGGTCGTCCTTGTCTTGGACGTGGTTGTACAGGCTCATCGGATTGACGCCGAGCCGGGTGGCGACCTGACGCATGCTGACTGCTTCGAGGCCCTTCTCGTCGATGAGCGCGAGCGCTTCGGTGAGCACCCGGTGCAGCGACAGTGTCTCGGCACCCGCTGGTGGGCGCCCGCGGCGTGCGGCAGTCATGCGGCCATCCTCTCCGATCAGCCATAAATCTACGCCGTCGGTATCTTGCGGCGCTAAATATATACGCCGTATGTTTTTAACCGCCACGAAACATCTGCTGAAGGGCTTCCCGTGTCCGTACTCGCGTTCCTCGCCACCCTGCCGGCCGCCTTCGACCCCGTCGCCGCCGACGGCGTGACCGGCACCGTGCAACTGCAGGTCTCCACCCCGGTCACCGTCGTGCTCGGCAAAGGCACGGTTACCGTTCAGGAAGGGATCGCCGACGACCCCGACGTCACCCTCACCGCCGATGACGACGATCTGATCGCCGTGCTGCGCGGCGAGCTCGACGGCGTCCAGGCCTTCCTCGCCGGCCGGCTCTCCGTCGAGGGCGACCTCCAGCTCGCCAAGGACATGCCCACCTTCTTCGACAAGGCGCGACTCGGATGAGCCGCATCTTCGGCGCGGTCCGGCAGAACGGCTACGTGGTCCGCGACATCCACACCGCCATGCACCACTGGGCCGGCACGCTCGGCGTCGGCCCCTGGTTCTTCTTCGACGACATGGCACTCGGCGACTTCCGGTACCGCGGCGAACCGTCGGACGCCCGAATCAGCGTCGCCCTAGCCAACAGTGGCGACCTGCAGATCGAGCTGATCCAGCCGACCAACGACGCACCCTCGATGTACCGGGACTTCCTCGCCGCCGGACACGAGGGACTGCAGCACATGAGCTACTGGACCGAGGACTTCGCCGACCTCTACGCCACCGCGATCGACCTCGGCTACGTCGTCGGGCACGAGGGCACCACCGGCGGCCCTCACGGCCGGTTCGCCTACTTCCAGACCGAGGCGCACCCCGGCACCGTCGTGGAGATCTCCGACGTCAGCGGCCCGAAGAAAGCCGTCTTCGACTTCATCCGCAAATCCTCGGCTGGCTGGGACGGCACGAAGCCCATCCGCAACATGTGACGAAGGAACGCCCGTGAGCACACCCGCCATCCCCCTGCGCACCGACGACCAGCTCACCGAACGGGAACGCAAACTGCTGCGCGGCGTCCCGGACGCCAACATCTTCCGCGCCGTCGCCAACGCCCCGGCCAGCCTCAAACCGTTCCTCGAACTGGCCGGGTCGGTGCTGCTGCAGAGCACCTTCGACCGCCGCCTGCGCGAGCTCGCGATCCTGCGCGTCGCTACGGTCACCGGCTCCACCTACGAGCGCGAGCAGCACGAGCGCATCGGCCGCCTGGCCGGCCTCACCGACGACGAGATCGACCGGGTCCGCGCCGCGGGAGCACCGGAGGGCTTCGATCCGGAGGCGAGCCTGGTCCTGGCGGTTGCCGAGGACATCACCCGCAACGTCCGGCTCCGCGACGACCTCCTCCATGACCTGATTCAGCGGTACGACGTCCGTAAAGCCACCGAGCTGATCCTCTGCGTCAGCTACTTCAACCTCGTCAGCCGGTTCCTGGAGTCGGCGCGAGTCCCCCTCGAGGACCGTCCGATCCTCTGACGCCCGCGGAGCAGGCCAATGACCACCGAAGTCTTCGACATACTGATCATCGGGGCCGGCCTGTCCGGCATCGGTGTTGCGGCGTCCCTGCGCCGCGACCGGCCCCGCACCACGATCGCGATCCTGGAGAGCCGGGCAGCCATTGGGGGCACCTGGGACCTGTTCCGCTACCCCGGCATCCGCTCCGACTCCGACCTCTACACCTTCGCCTACGAATTCAAGCCCTGGCTCGACAAGCGGGCCATCGCCCCCGCCTCGTCAATCCTCGACTACCTCAAAGACACCATCATCGAGTACGACCTGAGCGGCTCGATCCACCTCGACCATCACGTCCGCAACGCCTCGTGGTCCACCGCCGACCGGCACTGGACGGTCACGGCCGACACCGGCGAGAGCAGCACCGAGTTCCGATCCCGCTGGCTGTTCATCGCAACCGGCTACTACGACTACACCGCCGGCTACACCCCCGACCTGCCAGGCGTGGAGACGTTCGGTGGCCAGGTCGTACACCCGCAAGCCTGGCCTGAAGACCTTGACCCCACCGGGCGTGACATCGTGGTGATCGGCAGCGGCGCCACCGCCGTGACCCTCGTGCCCGCGCTGGCGCCGGACGCCGCCCACGTGACCATGTTGCAGCGCACCCCCACCTACATCCTGCCGTTGCCGTCCGGCGATCCCATCGCCGACCTCGGCAAACGGATCCTCGGCCCGCGCCGTGGGCACGCGTTCGCCCGCTGGAAGAACCTCGTTCAGAACCGCGCGGTCTACCAGCTGTCCCGCCGCTTTCCACAGGCGGTCCGCAAGGTCATCCGAGCGATCACGGTGCGCAGCCTGCCCGCCGGATATCCGGTCGACGTGCATTTCAACCCGCCCTACGACCCGTGGGACCAGCGGCTCTGCCTGGTCCCGGACGGCGACCTGTTCAAAGCCATCAGCAACGGGTCAGCCTCGGTGGTCACCGACCGGATCGCCACGTTCACCCCGGGCGGGATCCGGCTGGAGTCCGGCGCGGAACTCGCCGCCGACATCGTCGTCACCGCGACCGGGCTGAACCTGCTGCCCCTCGGCGGCATCAGGCTCACCGTCGACGGCCGGCCGATCGACATCACCGAGCGGGTCGCTTTCCGCGGCATGCTGCTCAGCGGACTACCCAACACCGCGTTCGCCATCGGCTACACCACCATCTCCTGGACCCTGAAGATCGGTCTCGTCGCACAGCATCTCGCCCGCCTCATGGACGAGATGGACACCCACGGCTTCGACATGGTCGTACCGGAACTGCCCGACGGCGACTTCCCGACCCGGCCACTGCTCGACTTCGAGGCCGGCTACATCCAGCGGGCGATCAGCCGACTACCGAAACAGGGCATGGCGGCCCCCTGGTTGATGCCGATGGACTACCGCACCGACGCGAAGACCTTCCGCCACGGCACCATCCGCGACCGGCACCTCCGGTTCGAACCCACCTCCGACACACAGCGACAGCATCCTGGCGGCAAGCCGGAAACGGCGGCGCCTTCCGATTGACCAGCGCCGAACCCGCGGCGACGCCCCGGGCGCCGGCCGGCTGTTCCGTTGAACCTCCACCAGGGAGGCGTAATTGGCCTTTGCCGATTAAATGGGCGTCGTCATGGATGCGAGCTGCGTGCCATCGGGCCCCAGCTCGCCTGTTCCACCCACTCATCGAGTGCCTGACTCGACGCCATCGCCGATAGGTGGCTGCCCCGCATGTCCCCGCGCGACCACGAGGCCGGGGTTGGTGCGCCATCGTAATCTGTGATCCCGCAATCTGGAACACGGCCTTGATGGGCTTTGAATGCTCTCAAATAGGGTGCAATGGTAGGTCGTCAGTGGTGATCGACATGACGCTGAGCTCTTCTGATTGCGGCGCTGTCTAGTTGAGTCGGCCTGGAGCGCGGTGCCGCGTTGCCGCTGGTCCGTTTCTCCAGGCCGCTCGCCGAACCCGCCGTGCGCGTTTCCGCGCAACGGGCTCTCCACGGTTGCTGTCGTCAGGCGTTGTCGGGTGTAGGCCAGGGGTTGGGGATCGTGCGTTGCCGGTAGCGGGTCACCGGGGTGGCCGCGATCGGCTGGTGCGCGGTCCCGTCCGCGGTGATGGGCAGCCACCGGCCGGTCGGCGTGGTGAACTGCTTACGGACGGCCTTCCAGTTCCAGCGGTGCCGGTGCATGAGCATCGTGATCAACCGCCGCCAGGCGAACCGGTCCAGGGTGTGGAAGGTGTGCTTGGCGACGGCGTGCCGGAAGTAGTTGGCCCAGCCGTGCGTGACCTGGTTGAGCCTGGTCAGCACGGATCTCAGGTCCTGCTGTGATGTCCTGCGGGTCAGTGCTCGGATCTTCGCCTTCAGCGACCGGATCGGCCGGGCGGCGATGAACGTGTACACATGCCACCGGTTCGAGCCTCGCTTGCGCTGCCACTGGATGTGGAAGCCGAGGAAGTCGAACCCGTCGCTGAGGTGCACGATCCGCGTCTTGGCCGGCGACAGGCGCAGACCCAGCGGAGCGAGCACGGCGGCGACGTCCTCGCGCAGCGCGGTCGTGTGGTCCTGGGTTCCGTGGACCAGGACCACGAAGTCGTCGGCGTAACGGACCGGCCGCCACGTCGGCAACCCACGGCTGCGCCGGTAGTTACGGCGTCCGCTGGTCGACATCGTCCCGCCCGGTTTCCACGGCGCCGTCAGATGCTCGTCGAGCACCGACAACGCGATGTTGGCCAGCAGCGGCGACAGGATGCCGCCCTGCGGCGTGCCGGTGTGCGTGTTCCGCCGGTCACCGAGTTCGGTGAGGATCCCAGCTTTGAGGAACGATCTCACCAGCGCCAGCACGCGTTTGTCGGTCACCCTGGCTCGGACGCGGTCCATCAACGCGGTGTGGTCGATGGAGCCGAAGCACGCTTCGATGTCCGCGTCGAGCACCCACCGGTACCCGTTGGTGCCGTATTGGTGGATGTCGGCGATCGCGTCCTGGGCCCGCCGCTTGGGCCGGAACCCGTAGGAGACCGACTCGAAACCGGCCTCGAAGATCGGTTCCAGCACCAGCTTCAACGCCGCCTGCACGACCCGGTCCGCCACGGTCGGAATACCGAGCTTGCGGACCTTGCCCGACCCGCCGGGTTTCGGGATCTTGCGTTCCCGCACCGGCAGCGGCCGGAACGTGCCCGCCTTCAACTGGGCACGCAGGTCGGTCAGGAACCCGGGAACCCCGATCGACTCCTCGACGTCGGCGGCGGTCAGGCCGTCGACGCCGGGAGTGCGGGCTCCCCGGTTACCGGCGACCCGGTCGAACGCCATGATCAGCGTCGCCGGGTCATGCACGAGGTTGAACAGGTCATCACACCGGCGGCCGGGATCGGCCGCCGCCCAACGATGAAGTTTGGCCTGCATCTCCGCTACCCGATCAACCGGACTCACGTCCAGTCGGGCGTCGCCGTTCGGCGGCGCGTCTTGCGGCATTACAGCATCCATCCCTTCGCGTAACCGCTGCCGCCCTTCCCCATGCACCGGGCTTTCCCCGGCTCGGAGTACTACGGCGGCTCCGCCCCACCCGACCCGTATCGGCGGTCGGTGCGCCTATCCCGGACCGGCCCGCAGGATGCGGACGGTCCGGGAGTCGTGGCCGGGTGGTTCCCGTGTTCACTGCTGTTCGTTCGTCGAAGGAGGAGCCCGACTTTGCCCCTGACGGCCCTCGCGATGGGTACGCCGCAGGCCTTCCCCACCGCCTCCCGGACCAGCAATCCAATCCAGCCCAGAAGCTCCCCGAGACCTCGGGGAATCACCGTCGTCCGGCCCTGATCCACCAGGTTCGAGCCGGTAACCCATTAAGGGACGTAATAACGCCGGTTCCTCGCGTACTCCTCTTCGTCTCGCTCGCCGGACCCGCACCATCTGGCAGTGCTGGCACGCCCCGGCTTTGTCAGGGCCGCTTCCCACCCACTCCGGCACCACCCGGACCAGGCTGCCCTCAGCTACGCCCACCTGCTGCGACAGGAAGACGGTGGCGGTCTTTCACCTCCACTCGAACAACAGCGCCTCACGGCGCACCAGATCAGAAGGTTAGGGGTTCGAGTCCCTTCGGGCGCACTTAACGATCAAAGCCGTGACCTGCGATTATCGAGGTCACAGCCCTTTCGTTTCCCATTTTCGGGCCGTGTTGTCCCATGATATGGGCGCCGGTGATCGGTGGGTGATCGCGTGTCGTTCGGATGTCGATCCATCGTGGAAATGCGCGCCCAGCCATGACTTATCAGCCGATGACCCTGGCCGTTCTCGCCGATCGTCTTTCCCGTGAGACGGACGTTAAGGTCCGCTGGAAGCAGGTGTGGGAGTTCTTCGAGGAGTTCCGGTGGGCTTCTGCCGAGGATCAGCCGGGGTTGCTTGTAGAGGAGCCGTCGTCCACTGGTGTCGAGGAGTGGGGTCACCGGTCGTGGCTGGGCGGCCCTCGCCGAGGACGGCACGCTCGATGGGCGGATCTTCTTCCACCTCGGCGATGACTCGGGCTTCCACGCGGTCCGCGCGCAGCTCAAGCCGACCAGCACCCGTTCCCAGGTAGGAGATTCTGAGTAGGGCTGACGCGATGGTGGTGACGCCTCGGCCGGAGCAGTTTCGTGGCCGTTCATCCGGTCCGGCGCACGACGCCGGGCGATACGGCATAGCCAAGGGTGGTCAAGGCCCTCCGGAAGTCCGGCTCCCGGTCGACGGAGACGGCCAGGTGCCGGTCGCCGATCAGCTTGCACAGCGTCCGGAGTTTCCGGTCGTGGCTGATCAGCGTGGCCAGCGCCGGGTCGGCACACTCGATGAGGCGTACCTGCCCGAGGTCGGTGAGCCGCCCGGCCCGCTCGGTGATCTCGTCCAGCAGCGTCGACAGAGTGCCGGGCAGTTCGGGTTGCGCGGCACGAGCCGTCAGGAACACCCTGAGGTCGCCGGGTTGCCGCCCGGCATCGACGGCGGCGAGCAGAGTGGTTCGGCTGACCGTCCAGACGTGGTCCCCGGTTCGTTGTGCGTAGCTTTCCAGGATCAGCATTTCGGCGGGGGTCAGGCTGCCGACGGCGACGATGTCGAGGTTGGGCAGGACCTTCACCGTACGGCCGGGCGCTTCTGGTTCTGGCGGTGTGTATTGCTCGTGGATGCCGAGTACGTAGGCGCCGAGACCGTTGAGGCGGATTGCCCGTAGCCCGTCGTATCGGCTGAGCGCGTCGACGTAATCGGCACCCCAGTTCTGGTGGTAGTCGTCGCGAGCACCGGCCGGCTTGTCGTAGGCGACGTCGATCAAGCCGAGCGTCGCCGCGTACTCGAACAGCACGGCGAGGGTGTAGCGGCCCTCCAACAATTCCCAATCGCCGAACCCGGCGTAGCCGAGGCTGCCGTACTGCGGATCCTCCAGGTACAGCTTCCACAGCGCCCGCTCGCTGCGGGCGACCCGCGGCGACCAGGCGGTCTGCTTCATCCGGCCGAAGAGGTCGTCCACCTCCACCCACTCGTCGGCGGGCTGGGCGGCCAGCGCCTCGGACACTTTCTGCCGTCGGGCCTTCGGCGCGGTGAGCACGTTGGCGGCACGCTGGCCCTTGATGTTCTCCACCCGGCTGAACTCGTCGATCAGCCCTCTGGTCAGCCACGACCGCCACAACGCCCGCACGATGCCGGCGGCCGGTTTATCGAGGGCGGCCCGGCCCTTCGCGGTCAGCTGAAGTTTCCCGCCGGTGATCTCGGCGAGGCCACCGGCCTGCACGAGCAGAGGCCAAGCGAACGCGGCGATCGGCTCGTCCGGGTAGAAGTCCCCCGCGGACAGGACCTTGGCGATCTCGACCACGGTGGCTGCTGCCGGACGGCGGGTCTTCTCGCTGCACCGCAGCCGCCCGGAGTCACACAGCCGAAGCACCGCGTGCACGTCGTCGGCCGCGTACCGCTCGGTCGGGCGCACGAACTCGGCCATCTGCTCGGCCACGGCCGTTCCCTCCATCGCCTACTGGGACCTACCGGCCTGGTAAGCCTCCAAATGATCAACTTCGCGCCGAACGCCGTGCGGACCGGATAGGGCTATCGTCAGCTGGGCGGGCAGCCACAGATCGGCCTCCGGCTACCGCAGCTCAGTGCGCATCGACGAGTTCCGGTCAGATCCGCGGACGCGTCGCTTCCTGGGCCGGCGCCGCGCAGCACTTCTTGTACTTGCGTCCCGAGTCGCACCAGCATGCGCTGGGGCGGCCAGGGCCGCACCCGGTCGGATTACCGGTCGAGGAGATCTCGAGTGTCGATTTCGCAGTGGAACGGTGTATCGAGGGTCAGGGTGTCACCGAAAGGCACCGTGACGTGTTCGACGTAGTGCTGGTCCTCAAGGCGGAACAGGCGCAGGGTCACTGACTCGAAGTCGGCGAGGTCCGGCTCGACCAACAGGTACCAGTCGATTCGAGCGGCGGCGTAGAACTGCATCTTGAGTAACCGGTCGTTCGCGGCGTTGCTTGGTGAGACGATCTCGCAGATCAAGGCGACCTCCGCCGCCTCGATCACACCGCCCTTGGGATCGGTGTCGGCCACCACCAGGTCGGGGATGACGATGCGGTCGGTGCCGAGCCGGACGTTGGCTGCCTCGTACGCCCGCAGACCGGCGGTTCGAGCCGCCGGACGGATGCCGACCATCAGAAGGAAGGAGATGTCCTGATGGGGTTTGTTCGGTACCGGGCTCGCCCACAGCCCTCCGTCGATCAACTCGATCCGGTTGAGTGTCTCGCCGAGTGCGAAGTACTGTTCCTCACTCCACAGGCCCGGATGCTCCAACAGCGCCACACTCATCCAAACCCCTCACCGGTGACAGACCAATTCTGCCACGCACCCGCCCCGCGGGTCAGCAACGCGGTAGAGCCTCTCGGCCAGATGCCTTTCAGCCGGAGTCGCTCTATGGATCAGATGTTTTCCCGGCACACCCCCGTACGTCTGAGCGTGGCGGTCATGGTCACGTCGAAGAGCCTCTATCATGCGGACGGTATCCAGATCGGGGGATCTTTCGATGTCACGCAGAGTCTGGGCGACTCTTCTTCTCTCCACTGCCACCACCGTCGCGGTCACGGCTGTCGCCGGGCCCGCTGAGGCGTCGAGTTACGGGTGGGTGACCGCGAGCGGCGCCACGGTCACGTTCTCGGCCGACAGCAAGGTCAAGAACAAGGTGGTGATCACCCGCTCGGGGCGGACCGTCACCATCGACGATCGGGTCGCGGTCAAGCCCGGCAAGAACTGCAAGCAGGTCAAGGGCGACAAGACCAGGGTCCGCTGCAAGACCAAGAAGACGCCGACCACGGTGGTCGTCAACCTCTACGACCGGGACGACTCGGTCGTCGACAAGAGCGACCTCAAGCTGATCGCGTACGGCGGATCCGGCAACGACAAGATCGTCGGTGGTCCGAAGGCCGACGTCCTGAACGGCGAGGACATCTGTGACCGGGCGGCCGGCAAGGACCGGATCTACGGCAAGGGCGGCAACGACCTCATCTACGCCGGTGACGGGTCGGACTACGTCTCCGCGGGTGACGGCAACGACCGGGTCCTCGGCGGCAGCGACTGCATCAGCGTGCCCGATCGCGACGGCAACGACGAGATCCACGGCGGCAACGGCAACGACGACCTCTTCGGCGACATCGGTAACGACAGGCTGTACGGCGACGGCGGCAACGACTTCCTCAACGCCTGGTACGGCGCGGACCGGATCGAGGGCGGATCCGGCGACGACCAGTTGTACGGCGACCCCGACGACCACAAGCTCTACGCCGACGTGATTCTCGGCGGCAGCGGCCGTGACCTGGTCGGCTACCAGGGCTACACGAAGCCGCTGACCATCTCGATGAACGGCGTCTCCCGCGACGACGGGGTGGCGGGCGAGCACGACACCGTCGGCGCCGACGTCGAACGCCTCGAAGGCGGCTCGGGCGATGACCGCCTGACCGGCAACGCGTCGGCCAACGAGATCAACGGCTTCGACGGCGACGACGTCATCCGCGGCGGCGGCGGCAACGACGAACTCCTCGGCTCGGACGGCGACAACGCGCTCTACGGCGAGGCGGGCAACGACAGCCTCTACGCCTACTACGGTGTCAGCTCTCTCGACGGCGGCACGGAGAACGACCTGTGCAGCGGCGCGTACGACAAGGTCACCCTGATCTCCTGCGAGACCTTCCAACCCTGGTAATCAAGGTCAGGCGGTGGCGAGCGCCTCGGCCGGGGCCATCCGGCTGGCCCGGAGCGCTGGGTACAGGCCCGCCATCGCGCCGATCACCAGGGTGGCGGCGAGACCTCCGGCAGTGGGGCCCCGGGGGCCCCCCCGGGGGCCCACCCCTGCATCAGCGCGTACCCGCTGGTGGCCACGACGCCGAGCAGGATCCCGCCACCGCCGCCGATCGCGGAGAGGATCAGCGACTCGGTGAGGAACTGCACCCGGATGTGCCGCCGGGTCGCGCCCAACGACCTTCGAAGACCGATTTCGGTACGCCGTTCGAGCACCGAGATGACCATGGTGTTGGCCACGCCGACCCCGCCCACCAGCAGGGCGACGGCGCCGAGCCCGAGCAGCAGGCCGGTCAGCGCCGCGTCGGTCGCCTGCTTGGCGGCGAGCGCGTCGGACGGCCGGGAGACGGTCACCTCGTTCGGGGCCTGCGGGTTGGCGGTACGGCCGAGCACCGCCCGTACCGCGGCGATCTGCTCCTCCACCGCGCGTGCGTACACGGTGGTGGGATGGCCGTCGAAACCGGCGTACGTCTCGGCGGCCTCCCACCCGATCAGGGCGGCGCTGTCCAGTTCCGGTGCCAGCGGTACCGGGTCCAGGACTCCCACCAGGGAGAACCAGCGGTGGCCGAGCCAGACGCGGGTGCCCGGCGTCATCAGGTCGAGGCGTACCGCGGCCCGGGAGCCGAGCACCACTCCCGGGTATCTGCCGGTGGCCGGGTTCAGCCAGGAACCCGTGTGCATGGTGGCGCCGACGGTCGTGGGCAGCTCCTGGTCCGCGGCGAGCACCACGACGCTGCTGGTCTGACCCGCCGGGATGAACTCGTTGCGGTAGACGTACGCGTCCACCTGCCCGGTGGCGGCGACCGACTCGACCGGGCCGATCCGCCCGACCATCGCGGTGGCCTCCACCGGCAGTTCGGCGGCCGCCCCGGAGGCGGTCCGTCCCGGGCTGACGGTCAGCAGGTTCGTACCGAGCTTGGCCAGGGTCTGTTCGAGCTCGGCGCGGCTGGAGGTGGAGATGCCGACGACGGCGACCATCGCGCCGATCCCGATCGCGATGCCCAGCGCGGAGAGGAAGACCCGCAGCGGCCGGGACCGCAGCCCGACCGCGCCGAGACGAGCGATGTCGGCCAGCGGCAGCCGGCGGGTCCGGGGCAGAGCGTTCATCGGTACGCCTCCAGCAGGCTGTCCCGGACGATCCGCCCGTCCCGTAGCTCGACGCGCCGCGGCAACCGGGCAGCGACCTCCTGATCATGGGTGATGACCACGACGGTGGTGCCCGTCTCGTGCAGTTCGCGCAGCAGTTCCAGCACGGTGCCACCGGAGGACGAGTCGAGGTTCCCGGTCGGTTCGTCGGCGAGCAGCAGGGCGGGTTCGCCGACCACGGCGCGCGCGATCGCCACCCGCTGCCGCTCGCCGCCGGAGAGTTCGTGCGGCAGGTGGTCGAGCCGGTGGGCCAGTCCGACCCGGACGAGCGCCGCCTCCGCCCGGCGCAGTCGATGCCGCAGCGGTACGCCGGAGTAGAGCAGCCCGTCGGCCACGTTGTCGAGCACCGACGTACCTCCGGAGAGGTGGAACTGCTGGAAGACGAAGCCGATCGTGGTGGCGCGCAGCGCGGACAGCGCCCGGTCGGGCAGTCCGGCCACGTCGTGCCCGTTGATCCGGATCGTCCCGGTGGAGGGCCGGTCGAGCGTGCCGAGCAGGTTCAGCATGGTCGACTTGCCGGAGCCGGACGGGCCGACGATGCCGACCAGTTCGCCCGGCGCGATGGTGAGGTCGATGCCGTGCAACACGGTCACCCCGCCCGGGTACGTCTTGGTGACCGACTCGAGCTCGACGACGGCGTTCACTGCGGGATCCGTACGTTCATGCCGGCGTCGAGACCGGTACCGGTGATCTCGACGCGCCCGTCGGCGAACATGCCCGCGGTGACCGCGACGATCCGGGAGGAGGCGCCGTCGACCACCTCCAGCCCGTACCCGCCCTCGGCCAGCGCGAGTAGTGCGCTGACCGGCACGGACAGGACCTTCCGGCGCTCCTTCGCGACGCGGCGCACCTCGACGGCGCCGTCGCCGGCGTCCTCCAGCGCGTCCTGTTTCCCGACCGACACCGTGATCGGAACCTGGGTGGCGGTGCCGCCGCCGTCGCCCGATCCGGCCGCCTTGGCGGTGTCGCTTCCCGTATCGGCGACGGTGGCATCCGCGCCGACCCGGTCCACCGTGCCGGCGACCGGCGTCCCGTCGGCCAGCACCACCGTCACCTTGGCACCGGCGGTGGCCCAGGCGGCGTCGGCCTGCTCCGCGGTGGCGGTGATGACGCGTTTCGTCCCGGTCCAGGTGAGTACGTCGCCGGGTACCGGCGCACCGATCCGCACCGAGTGCTGGGCGATCCGCAGCGCGCCCGACCCGTACACCACATCGCCCTGTTCGACCCGGCCGGTCTGCTCCCTGCCGAGGTCGCGCTGCCACCGTTTCACCGCCTGGGCGGTGGACGCCGTGAAGGTGTCGTCCACGGTGAACCCGCGGTAGCCGAGGCTGTGCAGGTTCTTCTCGAACTGCTTCACGTCGTTGCCGGACATGGGCTCGCTGGCGGCCGCCGGCTCATCGGCGGTCGCCGTGTCACTGTCGGATGACTTGTCACTGTCGGACGACTCGGCGTCGTCGGCCTCCGGTTCGGCGGTGGCCTCCGGTTCGGCGGCCACCAGACCGAGTGCGCGGAACATCGGCAGGCTGCCGTAGAACAGCACCACCGGCTGGTCGTCGACGCGCAGCAGCGGCTCACCGCGCCGCACCACGGTGCCGGTCGGCGCGATCCACGTGACGACCCCGGTGGACTCGCACCGCATCGGCACCGCGTCGCCGAAGCCCACCGTACCGTCCAGAACGGTGTATTCCACAAGGTCGCCCCGGGTGATCGGGGTGGTGGCGAACACGCGCGGGTCCGCCACCGGCTCCTCGGAGCGGCCGGTGCCGAGGCCGACGGTGGCGACCGCCGCCACCGCCAGGACCACCGTGCCGGCACCCGCCATCGCCCAGGCCCGAACCCGGCGACGTCGCCGCCGCCCGCCCACGCCCGAACCGTCCACCGTGCTCACCCGTGTCTCTCCTCACCGATTCCGAACAGCGACGCACCGATCCCGAACAGCGACGCACTGATCCCGGCCAACGACGCACTGATCCCGGCCAACGACGCACCGATCCCGGCCAACGACGCACCGATCCCGGCCGACGACGCGCCGGTTCCGGACAGCGACTCGCCGCGTATCAGCCCTGCGCGGCGCCGGTGCTGGACGGCGCTCCGATGATCGAGGCGCACGCGGCCTGGGCCTTGGCGGCGGCGGGGGCGCTCTGGTCCCAGACCGGCTTGCCGTCCGCGGAGTCCGGCCACGATCCGTCCGCTCCGGGGTCCGGGAAGTCCGCGGCGCCGTTCTCCCGCATGCACTTCGCGTACTGGACCCGGGCCTGGATCTCCTCGGCGGTCAGGGTCGGCTTCTCCTCCAGGCCCTGCGGCACGGACGGGAGGAGGCTGGAGCACTTGACCTGCGCCTGCTGGAACTTCGGGTCGCGCTTGAACACCTTGGGGTCGCCGCTGAACTCGTACTTCCCGGTGGCGTCCGGGTCGCTGACCTCCACGCCCTCGGCGCGCAGGCACGTCGTGTACTTCCGCACGCCCTCCACGTACTCGGTCACGGCGTCCCCCGTGGCGACGGCCGCGGGGGAGCCACCGGCCGAGGCGACCGTCGGCGTCTCGTCCTGGCCGCCGCAGCCGGCGAGGACGAACACCAGCGCCGCCGCGCCGGCCATCGCGCGGGCTGCTGCTGAAATCGGCACGATGCCATCTCCTTGGATCGGGACCCTTGGATCGGGACCGGGTGTGACGAAGCCGGGCCAGGCTATGGCGGAGGCTATGAAGATTCGATGAAGAAGCTGTGCGATGGCCGTTCATTTCATCGAGCACCGGGACGGCGGGCGGCGGCCGTTCGCCGGTAGCCTCGCCGTGACCGTCCTACCACGACGCTGGCACGACCGAGGGGGAAGCGTTGGGCGCGCGGATACTCATCGCCGAGGACGACCGGAAGCAGTCCGAGCTGCTCCGGGTCTATCTCGAACGCGACGGCCACAGCGTGCAGGTGGTGGCGGACGGCCGGACCGCGCTCGAGCGGTGCCGGAGCAACGCCCCCGATCTGGTGATCCTGGACGTGATGATGCCCGCCATGGACGGGCTCGACGTCTGCCGGGTCCTGCGGGCCGAATCCGATGTCCCGATCATGTTGCTCACCTCGCGCAGCACCGAGGACGACATCCTGCTCGGCCTCGAACTCGGCGCCGACGACTACGTGACCAAGCCGTACAGCCCTCGCCAGCTGACCGCCCGGGTCCGCGTGCTCCTGCGCCGCACCGGCCGGATCGCCGCCGAGCCGGAGGTGCTGACCGTCGGCGACCTGGTGATCGACGCCGCGCGGTTCGAGGCCCGGGTACGCGGTGAGCTCGTCCCGCTCACCCCGAAGGAGTTCGGCATCCTGCGGGCGCTCGCCGCCGAACCGGGCCGGGTGTTCAGCCGGGCACAGATCATCGACCGTGCCTTCGGCTTCGACCGGTACATCGTCGAACGTACGGTGGACGCGCACGTGATGAACCTGCGCCGCAAGATCGAGGACGACCCGGCGAACCCGGTCTACGTGCAGACCGTGTACGGCCGGGGGTACCGGATGCCGGAGCGGGCCTGATGAGCTTCCGGCTCCGGGTGCTGCTGATGACCATGCTCATCGCCGTCACCGCCACGGTGGCCACCGGCTGGCTGACGCTGCGGCAGGCGTCCCGGGAGTTCACCGCGACGGTCACCGCCGACCAGGACGAACTCGCCTCCATCACCACCGGCCTCGCCGAGTACGGAAGCTTCGGGACCTGGGACGGCGTGGGCACCCGGGTGAGCGACCTGTCGGCGCGTACCGAGGAACGGATCCGGGTGGTGACCGAGACCGGCGGGGTGCTGGCCGACTCCGACCTGCTCGCCGGGCAGGAGGCCCGGCCCACGACCGGCCTGCCCACCCTCGTCGACCCCCGGCCGTCCCTCCGCCTGCCGGCGAACGCGAACGCCGAGGGGCTCGCCAAGACCATGCTGGTGGCGACGGCGCGGTACCGGAGCGCGCTGCGCGATGCCGCCTGCCTGACCGCCGCGGGCGCGGCGGTACGCGCCGAACAGCCACTGTACGGTGTGCCACTCTCGGTCGCGGCCGATCCGGACCACCCCGCGGCGGAGAAGTGCCACAGCGCGATGGAGCCGCAGGGTAAGGCGACCGGAGCGCAGCTGTTGACGCTGGTCCGTCCCTGTGCGGCGATGGCCGAGAGCGCGAAGTCCGACTGCCTGCAGCGCGTCTTCATCGAGCAGACCGCGGCCTTCGCACCGCAGCCGGTGCAGGTCTACGTCGGCGCCCAGGACGAGGAGCCGCCGACGCTGCCCGGGGATTCCGTCTCGGTGACCGCGGCGATCGTCGCGGCGGCGGCCGTGCTGTGCGCGCTCCTGCTGAGCCGGCGGGTGCTCCGCCCGATCGCCGCGCTGACCCGGGCGTCCCGCGGGCTGAGCGAGGGCCGGCTCGACGAACGGGTCCCGGTACGGGGCAACGACGAACTCGCCGAGCTCGGCCGCACCTTCAACGCCATGGCCGAGTCACTGCAGCGCAGCGAGGAGCGGCAGCGGCGGATGGTCGCCGATGTGGCCCACGAGCTGCGCACGCCGCTGGTCAACCTGCGCGGGTATTTGGAGGCGATGAAGGACGGGGTGCTGCCGGCGAGCCCGGAGCTGATCGCGTCGCTGCACGAGGAGGCGCTGCTGCAGCAGCGCGTCGTCGACGACCTGCAGGACCTGGCGATGGCCGAGGCCGGGGCGATGACGCTGCACCGGACCGAGGTGGATCTCCGGGAGCTGGCCGAGACGTGCCGCTTCAGCCACGCGGCGCACGCCGAGTCGTCGGGCGTGGCGCTGCTCGTCGACGCCGCGGGGCCGGTGCTGGTGCTCGGCGACCCGGACCGGCTCCGGCAGGCGCTCGGCAATCTCATCCGCAACGCCCTGGTGGCGACGCCGCCCGGCGGCTCGGTCACGCTGACCGTCCGCGAGGAGCCGCCCGGCGGCCGGGTGAGCGTGTCCGACACCGGCACCGGCATCGCGGCGGAGGATCTGCCGCACATCTTCGACCGGTTCTGGCGCGCGGACCCGGCGCGGGGACGGGCCGGCGGCGGCAGCGGGCTCGGGCTCGCGATCACCCGGCAGATCGTCACGAATCACGGCGGCACCATCTCGGCGGCGAGCCGGCCGGGGTCCGGCACCACGATGACGGTGACCCTGCCGGCCATCGGGCCCCTGGACGGCGGGCCGCCGAACACCGAGCCGTCGGGCCGATGAGCGGAGGGCCCGCCGGTGCACCGGCGGGCCCTCCGTGAATCCTCGATGATCAGAAACCGCACCAGACCAGGCTGCCGTTGGAGGGCAGCAGGTCGTCACGAGACCACCCCGAGATGCCGGTGGTGTCGTTCCGCAGGTAGGTCCAGGTGTACCCGTCGTTGCCGACCGTGTAGCAGTGGTAGTCCAGCACGTTCGACGAGTAGGCGACACCCAGGATGGTGCAGTTGGTGCTGCTCACACTGCTGGAGCCGGTGCGCTCACGTGCAGAGTCGGCCCCCGTGGGCCAGCTGCGGCTGTCCTTGTCGCTGACGGTCGTGCCGCAGGCGGCGTGGGCCAGGGCCGGGCTGCTGGTCAGCACCGGCGCGACCAGGACGGTCGCCCCCACCGCGATAGCTCCGAGCGCCCCCCGTGTTGCTCTACGCATACCGCTCTCCTCAGATAGTGACGCGGAGCGATCATTCGCTCCCGAAACGCCACGTTACTGATCGGCATCTATGCGAACAAGTCCTTTCCGACTGATTGCGGCACGGTAAACGGCCCACTATCCAAAACGTACACAGCGAGTGCACAGCAATCGTATATGATCAATTAGATCCGTGGGGGGCAGCCGGTTCTGAGCAGGAACTTCACCGCCTCCACCATCGCACCGGGTGGGGCTTTTCACCCAAGTGGCACATTCCTTGAATCGACGAGAATGGCGTTAATCCGGGCACCGAAACCGGCCGCATTCACACGAGATCGATGTAGGTAATGGCACCGGCCGGCATCCCGAAGGGGATGCCGGCCGGTGTGCCGGAAAGCCGGACCTACTTGAAGATCAGGTACGAATACGCGGTGTACGTCGTGTAGTTCAGACTGTCGCCCGAGCCGCCCTTGCGGTACGCCGCGCGCACCCGCATGCGGTACCCGGCCACGCCCGAGCCGTCGAGCACGACCGCGGCGCTGCCGTTGGAGGTGGTGGCGTACGCGTCCCCCCAGTTACGCCACTTGCCCTGGTAGTAGATCTGCACCTGGAAGTACGCCTTCCGCCCGGAGTGGGCGGTGACCTTCGCGGTGAACTTCGCCGTCGTCTTCTTGTGGTAGTAGCGGTACTTGGTCGAACCGATCTTGGCGGTCTTGTAGTACTTCGAGAGCTTCAGCGAGACGTTGACCGTGGTGTAGACGACGGACTTGACCGTCTTCGGCGCGGTCCGCGCGTCGCCGGTGAAGGTCGCGGTCACCGCGGCGTTCCGGGTCAGCTTCACGCCGGCCGACACGTTGCCCTTGCTGTTCACCACGGCGCGCTTGAGGAGGCGCTTGCCCTGGTCGGAGCCGTACGGGTCGATCCAGATCTCCACGGTCCGGCTCTTGTACGTCGAGCCCAGATGTGCCGTGAACGACGCCGTGGTCCCGTACTTGTAGATCTTGCCGTTGTTGGTCAGGGTCAGCGTGGTGGCCGCCCGGGAGACCGCGATCGACTTCGTCGCCGCCACCGCCGCGTGCGAGCCGTCCCCCGCGTAGGAGACCCGGTACTTCACCGTGCCGCCGGCCGGCGGAGTGTCGGCGAAGGAGAACTTGCCGCTCGCCGAGGTGGTCACCGTGCCGAGCGCCTTGCCGGAGGGCGACTCCAGGTCCGTACGGGTGACGCTCAGCGCCGTGCCGGCCGGCAGCCCCACCGAGGCGGTCAGCGTCCCGGAGACGGTGAGCGACTTGGCACGCGTCGCCGACGACGGCCCGGAGAGCGTGAGTGCCGGCAGCGACTTCTTCGGCTCGGTGTAGGTCCGCAGCGAGTAGGTCCCGTACGTGTTCACCGAGACGGCGAAGAGCCGGCTGCCGTCCGGCTCCCAGGCCACGCCGCGACGCTGCAGCTCGTCGGCGCCGCTGGAGTTCCCGGTGTTGGGGATGTCGTACTGGCGGACCAGTTCACCGGCGGCCGTGAAGACGTGCAGGTCCGGGTCGTACCAGGAGAAGCTGCCGCCGACGATGGTGCCGTCGGTGGCGATGTCCACAGCCTCTGGGTAAGCCTCGATGGCGAGCCTGGTGACGGCGGACAGATTCTCGACGTCCCGAACCGTGACCACATAGTCGCCCGGGGTGACCGTGGCGATACGGTCGCCGGCCGGGGAGATCGCCATGTCGGCGACCGAGGCGGAGTCGGCACTCGAGTAGCCCACCACCTGCGGCGTGCCGTCCGAGACGTCGAGGATGGAGACGTAGCCGTATCCGGCGGCGCCCAACCGGTTCGAGTCGGCGGACCCGGCGGCGAGCTCGGTGCTGCCGCTCCAGTCGTCCATCTTCGTCAGCACGGGAGCCGGCGTCTCCGCGGCCGGATCGATCACCCCGAGGCTGCTGCCACTGGTGAACCAGATCTTCCCGGCGGCGACGGCCACGTCGTAGACCTGGCTGCCGACCGAGTACTTCGCCGTCTGCGCGAGGGTCGCGGTGTCCAGCGCGACGATCGCCAGACCGTCCGGCGAGGCCACGTAGAGCTGCCCGGAATCGGCGGAGAGGGCCAGGTTCGTGGGGTCGGCCACGATCTGACTGGCGACCGGCGTGCCGTCATAGGTCGTCGCCACGACCTTGTTACCGGTGGGATCGCTGACGAAGACCAGCTTGTGTACGCCGTCGACGATCATGTCGCCGACCGACTTGATCGACAGGGTCCTGCTGGAGTCGGCCAGCGCCGCGGCCGGAGCCACGAGGACCCCGCCGAATATCACCGTGAATGCGGTCGCCGCGCCGACGAGCCGCCGGCGCGCAGGGATTGATGAAGCAGCGTGCACTGATGAGTCCCCCGGGTCGAAGAAACACCACCTGAGCGGCCCGAACCGACCGCGCGGGTGGATCAGCGAATCGTAGATCGATACCGCAGCGTCGCTACGTAGGCGCATTCATGAATCGAGTGACGAGCGCCACTCTCACGCCGCCGGTAAATGGATCGGGGCGCCGGTACGTGTACTCGGCGTGGAACGAGAACGGAAGGACTTCGCGGACTTCTACCAGCGCTCCAGGGACGACCGTCTGCGCGCCGTACTCGCGGGTACGGGCGATCGCGCGCAGGCCGAGGACCTGGTCGCGGAGGCGTACGCCCGAGCCTGATCCTCCTGGGCGAAGGTGAGCCGCCATCCGGCGCCGGCCGCGTGGGTGGTGCGCACCGCCCTGAACGTCCGGGTGTCGTGGTGGCGGAGGCGCCGGCGGGAGGTCGCTCTCGACGGCCACGACCGGCAGCTCGGCGAGGCCGGCACCCCGACCGGCACCGCGACCAGCGCGCCGGCCATGGAGACGGTCGGGTTCACGCTGGTCGAGGAGACCGGCGGCGCGGAGGACGCCCCGATGAACTGCCGGACCATCGGCTGACCCTCGCACCGGACCATGTCACTGCGGCGGTTTCGATGGGCTCCCGCCGCAGTGACATGGGGGATGTCGACGGTCGGGCACTCGACGGCACCCCGGAGAAAAAATCTTCCGGTGCTCGTTGATCCGACCATGGGAGCGCTCCCGTATTGCCAGCCGTAGCCAGCTTGGTCAAGGCATAGGGGAAGGCGCAGGTCCCAATGTATAGGTCCCGGTTCAACAAGTCCCGCAGCAACGCGCGCCGTTGGCAGATCGGTGCCGTCGCCGGGGTCGCGGTGACCATCGTCGGTGTCGGTCTCGGCGTCGCCTCCGCCGCCGAGGCGGTCCCGACGGTCAACTGCCCCGCCGTGAAGATCACCGTCGCGGTGCCCTCCCAGGCCCAGGCCGAGGTGCAGAGCAACCTGCAGCTCCTCAACACCCAGATCAACGAGGCCAACGCCCGGCTGAAGAGCACGGTCGGCCAGGGCGGCCCCAACTTCATCCAGAACGCGATCCTCGGCCCGCTGGCCGACAAGCGGTTCGCGACCATCAACCGGATGGAGACGGCGATCGGGCGTAACGCCGCGAAGCCGGACCTGAACGCCGAGGGCCTCAAGACCTGCACGCTGAACGAGAGCGGCGCCGCGTCGGCCACCCAGCCGACTGCCGTACCGAGCGCGACCTCCTCGTCCGCCGCGTCGTCCTCCTCCGGCTCGTCCTCCTCGGGCACCGCCGCGAACAGCACCGTCGGCACGATCAGCTGCCCGGCGCTCGTCATCAACGTGGACGTGCCGGAGTCGGCCGCCGCCGAGGTCAAGCGCAACCTGGAGCTGCTGAACACCCAGATCACCGAGTCCCAGGCCCGCCTGGAGAGCACGGTCGGCCAGGGCGGCGCGAACTTCGTGCAGAACGCCATCCTCGGCCCGCTGGCCAGCAAGCGGTTCGCCACGATCAACCGGATCGAGACCGCGATCGGCCGCCGCGCCGCCAAGCCGGACCTCGACGCCGAGACCCTGCAGACCTGCAAGGTGATCACCAGCGGCACCGCCGAGGCGCAGGGCACCGACTTCGACATCGCTGACGCCGCCGCCATCGCGGCCTCGGCCGGCAAGATCAGCTGCCCGGACGTCACCATCAACGTGGCGATCCCGTCGCAGGCCGCCGCCGAGGTGCAGCGCAACCTGGAACTGCTCGACACCCAGATCGCCGAGTCCCAGGCCCGCCTGGAGTCCACGGTCGGCCAGGGCGGCGCGAACTTCGTGCAGAACGCCATCCTCGGCCCGCTGGCCAGCAAGCGGTTCGCGACCATCAACCGGATCGAGACCGCGATCGGCCGCAACGCCGCCAAGCCGGACCTCAACGCCGAGACCCTGCAGACCTGCACCGTGGTGAAGTAACCACCCGCACGTCGACGAGAGAGGCCGTGACCTTCGGGTCACGGCCTCTCCGCGTTCAGGACGGTCCCCGGCAGCCGGAACACGGTTGTACCGACCGGTGCCGATGCTGGGGAAACCCGCGCGCCCCCATGATCGTCCACTCTCTATACTGCGCCGCAGACTTCGAGATCGGGGGATCGTTTGAAGCCAGTCACCGCCGGCTCGCTCCGGGCCGGTATCGCACTTCTCGTCATCGCCGCCGTGGGATCGGTCGCCAGCCCGGCCCAGGCCTCCAGCGCGGGTCGCGCCACGGCGGGCACCAGCAAGGTCACCTTCAAGGCGGCCTACGGGGTGAAGAACAAGGTCGTCATCACCCGCTCCGGTCGTACGGTGACCATCGACGACCGGGTGGCCATCACGCCCGGCAAGGGCTGCAAGCGGGTCAAGGGCGACAAGACCAAGGTCCGCTGCAAGACCACCAAGACGCCCACCCGGGTCCTGGCCTACACCTACGACCGCAGCGACACCATCACCAACAAGAGCAACCTGCCGATCAGCGCCTACGGCGGATCCGGCAGCGACAAGCTCGTCGGCGGCCCCAAGGCCGACTACCTGCAGGCCGACGAGGGCTGCGACAAGGTCCCCGGCGACGACAAGGTCTACGGCAACGCCGGTAACGACACGATCGTCGCCGGCGACGGTGCCGACTACGTCTCCGCCGGTGACGGCGACGACTACGTCACCGGCGGCTCCGAGTGCGTCGATCCGATCGTCCGCAAGGGCACCGACGTCCTCTACGGCGGCAACGGCGACGACCTGATGCAGGGCGCCGCCGGCAACGACCGGCTGTACGGCGGCAACGGCAACGACGTCCTCTACGGCTCGCTCGGTGCGGACCGCCTCGAGGGCGGCGCCGGTAACGACAACCTCCAGGGTGACTACGACTCCGCCCACACCGCGGCCGACGTCCTGCTGGGCGGCTCCGGCCGGGACACCGTCGAGTACACCAGCTACACGAAGTCGATCAGTGTGGACCTGGACGGCGCGTCGCGTGACGACGGGATCTCCGGCGAGCACGACACGGTCGGCGCCGACGTCGAGGACATCTACGGCGGCACCGGCGACGACCGGCTGGCCGGCAACGCCTCCGCCAACGCGATCTGGGGTTCCGGCGGCACCGACGTCATCCACGGCGGTGGCGGCAACGACGAGATCGTGGCCTTCGACGGCGACGGCAAGCTCTACGGCGAGGCCGGCAACGACACCCTGCGTACCTGGAACGGCACCACCCTGCTGGACGGCGGTGACGCGACCGACCTCTGCGACGGTTACTCCACCGACACCTTCGTCTCCTGCGAGACCCAGCAGATCCGGTGATCCACCACTAGAGGTCGATCTCATCGGCGCACGGCTGCCGCCCGGCGGCGGCAGCCGTGCGCCGTACCACCCCGGAGTCGCCCACCTTCAAGAAGATCTTCTTTCCGGTACGCCGTCGCATTGAACCGGTGTGGTGTCCGTCTCGTAGACCGGTCACCCGTTTCGAGGTGCTCATCGCCGTTCCCCGCACCTCGCTGCTCCCGCGATCAACTGTGAGGCGATATGAACCTTCTTCTCCGTCTACCGCCGTGGATGAACCGCCTGATCGTGGCCGCCTCCGTCCTGGTGGTCACGCTCGGCCTGATCGTGGGGATGTCGACCATCTCGAGCGCGGTCTCCGGCGAGAAGGTCACCTTCGTCAACTCCACCGGCGAGACGCTCTGGATCGGCTCGACCATGGAGGACGACGGCTCGACGCAGATCACCGGACTGCCGAAGCTAGCCGCCGGGGAGAAGGCCACGATCACCATCCCGGACGGCGGCTCACCGGCGTTCTGGCGGGGCACGTTCTTCGCCCGGCAGCGGTGCTCCGGCGAGTCCGGGAGCACGTTCCACTGCCAGGTGGGCGACTGCGGCAACCTCGAGGACCGGTGCAGCACCGAGGCGCAGCCGGCCAGCCTGACCGAGTTCACCTTCGACCAGGGCGACGCCCGGGCGCCGCGGTACGACGTCAGCTATGCCAAGGCGGTCTCCCTGGCGATCACCATCGACACCCCGGGCGTGACCAGTTCCACCGCGGCGGGGACGTGCGTACACATGGACTGCTCCGGCGGGCAGTTGCTGGCGGCCTGCCCGGACGCGTACGCGAAGAAGGATTCGGCGAAGGGTGACCGGATCAACTGCGTCAACCCGAAGCCGGCCGAGGAGACCGACTACGTCGAGGCGCTGCAGACCTACGGGCCGCGCGCGGTGCTCTGGGCGGGCAGCGACACGGTGGAGGGGAACGAGGCCCGGTTCAGCTGCCCGCACTGCGGCGACGTGGTGGTCACCTTCCACAACGACGGCAACCTGGTCGACGACACCTCCGGCGAGGAGGGCCAGGAGGGTCAGGAGGGCACGATCGACGGCCCGTTCACGATCAAGGGCGGCGGCGGCCGGTGCGTCGACGTGCCGAACGCGATCTCGGCCGACGGCCTGGCCATGCAGATGCACGACTGTGACGGCAACGTCGCCCAGTCGTTCACCTGGGGCGGCGACGGCTGGCTCGTGGTGATGGACAAGTGCCTGGACGTCGCGATGGCGGAGACGAAGAACGGCACCAAGGTCCAGCTCGCCTGGTGCCGGGAGGACAACCCGGCCCAGGAGTGGGTGCTCGACGGCAAGATGCTGCGGAACCCGCTCTCCGACCGGTGCCTGGACGTCAAGGACGAGAGCACCGAGGACGGCGCGGCGCTGCAGATCTGGGACTGCAACCCGGACGGCCAGGAGAACCAGTCCTGGACGCTGACGCCCATCACCACCACGAACGGCGGTGAGCAACCGGCCGTCGAGCAGCCGAGCGACGAGGAGACGAGCGACGGGGGAACGGTCACCAACGGGGTGGTCACCGGCGGAACGGTGATCGACCAGTTGCTGGCCCACATCAACGCCGCCCGGACGAGCGCCGGCCTGAAGGCGCTGACCCTGGACGAGAACCTCTCGAAGGCGTCGGCGCTGCACAACCAGCTGATGATCAACGGCTGCGGCCTGGAGCACCAGTGCTCGGGCGAGGGCGACCTCGGCACTCGGTTCAGCGCTCAGGGCGTCACCTTCGGCGGCGTCGGTGAGAACATCGGCTACGGCTCCAGCGGCACCGACGACGCCGCGATCCTGGCCGCCGCGAACGGACTGACCGACGGCATGCTGGCCGAGGTCGCCCCGGACGACGGCCACAAGAAGAACCTGCTGAGCTCGAGCTTCACCCGGATCGGCCTGAGCGTGATCCGCGCCGACGACGGCCTCACCTGGATGACCCAGGACTTCGTGAGCTGACCGGGCGAGCTCCGGACGGCGTTGCGGCCGGGCATCCGACACGGGTGCCCGGCCGTTTCCGTACCCGGAGCACCGTGACCGTGTCGCCGGCGGGGAAGGTGCCCATGCTGTCGCCGTCCATGTCCGTCAGCCAGATCGTCACCCGGTACGCGCCCGGGACCCGGTAGCGGTGCGTCGCGCGGCTGCCGTCGCCGAGGGACTCACTGGCGCCGTCACCCCAGTGGATCTGGCGATTCTGCAGGCTGTCGTCGGCGTTGCCGGTCAGCGAGAGCTCGGTCAGCGTGATCGCCTGGCCGGGGAGCCGGCTCGTTCCGGTGAGCCGGTAGACGCCCGCGGCCGGGGTGCCGGAGGCGTACGCGGGCGGCGCGTCCAGGACGGCGATCGGCCCGGCGGCGAGGACGGCGCCCAGAGCGGCGGCGGTGCGGAACGCGGGCACGGCATGTCTCCTGAGCGAGGCGACTTCGCGGGTCGCGAAACAGATCGGTCACGCCCCGGGCGGGTTGAGGATCATCTGGGGGCCGGTGCCACGGACCGCGAGCTGATCGTCGGGGTTTATCAACTTGCACCGCTGGAGCGACAGGCAGCCACACCCGATACAGCCGGTGAGCTGGTCGCGGAGGCGCTCCATCACGGCGATCCGCTCGTCCAGCCGGTGCCGCCAGCGACTGGAGAGGTGCGACCAGTCGGCCTTGGTGGGCGTACGGTTCTCCGGCAGCTCGGCGAGCGCCTCGCGGATCTCCTCCAGCGAGACCCCGACCTGCTGTGCGATCTTGATGAAGGCCACCCGCCGCAGGTCGGCGCGCTCGTATCGCCGCTGGTTGCCCCCGGTACGCGCGGCGTGCAGCAGCCCCTCGCGCTCGTAGTAGCGCAAGGCGGAGGGCGCGACGCCGCTCCGCGCGGCGAGCTCGCCGATGCTCAGGGTGTCCATCGATCTCCTCGGCGGAAAGCTTGAGTTGAAGTTAACTTCACATTGCACTCTATCCCCATGACCGTCACGACGCTGCGCCGGATCACCGGTGACGAGAAGCACTCCCCGAGCGCGCACTCCACCCTGGACGTGCTCCGGGTCCTCTACGACCGGGTCCTCCGGATCACCCCGGAGACCGTGGACGAGCCGGACCGGGACCGGTTCTTCCTCTCCAAGGGGCACGGGCCGGCCGCGTACTACGCCGTCCTCGCCGAGAAGGGCTTCATCCCGGAGGACTGGCTCGACGACCTGGGCGGCTGGGACAGCCCGCTCGGCCACCACCCGGACCGGGTGCTGATCCCCGGCGTCGAGGCCGGCACCGGATCGCTCGGGCACGGGCTCGGCCTGGCCATCGGCACCGCGCTCGGCCTGCGCGCCCAGGGGTTCGTCGAGACCCGGACGTTCGTGCTGCTCGGGGACGCCGAACTGGACGAGGGCTCGAACCACGAGGGGATCGCGTACGCGGCCGCGATCCGCCTGCCGATCACCGCGATCGTGATCGACAACCAGTCCGCCACCCACGGCTGGCCGGACGGATGGTCCGGGGCGCCGACCTGGACCGGCGAAGACCCGCAGCTTGCCGCCAAGACCAGCCAGCCGCGCGCCGGACTGTCCGCAGGGGTAGCGGCGCGGTTCCCGGGGTGGACCGTCTCGCTGGTGGACGGGCACGACCACGACGAGATCGAGGCCGGGCTCTGGGCGCGAACCGGACATCCGCACCTGGTCGTCGCGACCGTCGAGAAGAAGGAGCACTGACATGCGGCAGACGTTCGTCGACACCACCACGGCGCTGCTCGACGAGGACCCGCGGACCGCGCTGGTGCTCGCCGACATCTCCGCCGACGTCTTCGCACCGGCCATCCGCCGGCACCCGGAGCGGGCCTTCAACGTCGGCATCCGGGAGGGCCTGATGGTCGGCGTGGGCGGCGGGCTCGCGCTCACCGGGCTGCGGCCCTTCCTGCACTCGTACGCCCCCTTCCTGCTGGACCGGGCGTACGAGCAGATCAAGCTCGATCTCGGCCACCAGGACGCGGGCGCCGTGCTGGTCAGCATCGGCGCCTCCTACGACGCGGCGGCCGAGGGGTACACACACCAGTCCCCCGGCGACGTCGCGCTGCTGGACACGCTGGAGGGCTGGACCGTGCACGTGCCCGGCCACCGCGACGAGGTGCCGCCGATGCTGCGCGCGGCGGCCCGGCACGACGACCGGGTCTACGTCCGGCTCTCCGTGCAGGAGAACGCGCGGGCCCACCCGGACGGCGGGCGGCTCCGGGTGATCACGCAGGGCGGTCCGGACGGCGGGCGGCCCGGCGGGCACGCACGGCGCGGGCCGCTGGTGGTCGCGGTCGGGCCGATGCTCGACCCGGTGCTCGAGGCGACCCGGGGGATGGACGTGACGGTGGCGTACACCAACACGCCCCGGCCGTGGGACACCGAGGGACTGCGGGCGCTCGCCGGGTCCGAGGTGGTCGTGGTGGAGCCGTACCTGGCCGGGACCTCGGCCCGGCCGGTCGCCGAGGCGCTCGGCGGCGTGCCGCACCGGGCCCTCCACCTCGGCGTCGGGCACGCCGAGGTCCGGCGGTACGGGAACTGGCGGGACCACGCCCGGGAACACGGCCTCGACGAGGCGGGACTCCGCCGGTCGATCGGCGCCTTCCTGGGCTATGCGGACTGAGAAGGATCAGGTGACCGAGAAGGATCGGGCCGAACGGGATCGCGCCGGGTAGGTGGGGATCAGGCCGGGACGGGGGCGCGCTCGCCCAGGAAGATCTCACGGAGCGTCTGCTCGTGGCGCCAGACCGTCCCGGTGTCGCCGCAGCGCATCCGGAACCGCTCGCGCACCCCGTCCACCGCGGTCACGGCCAGCTCCAGAACCGGGCGGCTCAGCTCCGGCCGCCAGCTCACGTTGCTCAGCCGCCGCAGGGTCACGTTGAGGTGCAGGCTCAGCCGGTGCAGGACCGGGGTCTCCCGGATGACCACCAGCCGGCGCTGGGTCAGCAGCAGGAGATACTCCCCGGCGAGCGGGGTCTCCGGGCGCTGGCAGCGGGCGGCCAGCACGACCGGGTCGTCCTCCTCGACGCACCGCTCGACGATCGGGGCGTGCCGGCCGGGGATGACCGCGCCGGCGTCGGTGGCGGCGGGGAGGAACGTACGCGAGAAGACGTCCATGACATCTTTAACGGGTTGTGAACGGCGGAGGCATCGGGCTGACCTGCCTGAATAGGTAATTTCAGAGGCGCCTCCGGAGTTCGTCGACCATTCCTCCGGCGATCGGGCGGCCGGCCGGCGCCTGTCATAGTGTTCGGATGCAGTGGCGCGTCAAGCCGGTCCTTCCGGTCACGAAGCTGATGGGAACGGTCGCCGTCCTGGTGCTGGCCGCGGCATTCGCCGTGAACGACCCGGTTCGCTGGGTGCTGGCCGGGCTGATCGCCGCCGGGCTGGCCGGCTGGGCGCTGCGGGACGTCCTGGTGCCGATCCGGCTGACCGCGGACCACGACGGCGTCACGGTGGTCACCGGGTTCGCCCGCCGCCGGCATCTGCCCTGGTCGGCGGTGGAACGGGTGCGCGTGGAGCGCAACACCCGCCGGGGTCTGCGCAGCGAGCTGCTGGAGATCGACACGGGCGACGCGGTCTACCTCTTCAGCGCGCACGATCTGGGCGCCCTGCCCGAGGACGTGGTGACCGAACTCTCCGACCTCCGCGCCGCCTGACGAATCCGCCCCCGAGGGCGCGTTGCTTCGGTAGTGAACGGCCGCCATCGACCACACCCTGTCCCGCGTGAAGGGCGGACCGCGCACCCGAACAACGCGAGAAGGGCGGCGGGTGCACGCGATCAAGGGTGATCAGGGGCGGTGGGTGTGCACGATCCGCGACCGTGTGCTCGTGCAGCCGTCATAGGGGCGCCAGAACGACTCGGTCGGCCATTGTGGATTCCCGTCGCCCCGGCCCGGCCCGCCCCCGGCCCGGCCCGGCCCCGTCGGCCCGGTCCGGCCCGGTCCGGCCCGGCCCGGCATGATCGTGAGCCCGGACCGCCCCGTGGCGTCCACCAGACGATGGAAGATCACGAATCGATGTGGACCTTGGTGGGACGGCGCGTGGGGAGAGGGGCCACCCCAGGGAGCCGGATCGTCAGCCGAGGATGTCGCTGGTCCGCCAGACGGCGGCGCCGATCAGCACGGCCAGGATCAGGGCGCAACCGACGGCCTGCCGGATCGTCCGGTTCTTCGCGGTGCCCGCGTACGCCAGCACGGCGGCCGTGATCGCGCCGAACACCAGGCCGCCCACGTGACCGGCCTTCGAGATCTGCGACATGCTGAACGTGAAGATCAGGTTGACCACCAGCAGCGGGATCAGCTGTGTGACGTCCAGCTTGAGCCGCCGGTTCACCACGAACATCGCCGCCATCAGGCCGAACGTGGCCGTGGAGGCGCCGGCCGAAGCCTGGTTGGGCGCCTGGAAGACGTAGCACGCCACGTTGCCGCCGAGACCGGCGAGCAGGTAGAGCACGGTGAACCGGATCGGGCCGAGCACCGTCTCGAGATAGCGGCCCAGTTGCCAGAGCACCATCATGTTGAGCAGCAGGTGCACCACGCCGTAGTGCAGGAACATCGCGGTGAACAGGCGATACCACTCGCCCTCGGCGATGCCGTGCACGGAGTGGTCGGCGTAGTACGCCCAGCCGAGCACCTCGCCGGCGTCGGTCAGCGAGGTGCCGTTGCCGAGCAGGCCGAAGAAGCCGCCGGCCCCGGCGATCGCCTTCGGGCCGCCGAGGATCACCGAGGCGACCATCACCAGGACGTTGACCCCGATGATCGCCCTCGTCGCGTAACCGGCCCGGCCAGCGGCGAGGTTGCCACCGAATGCGGTGACGGCCTGCCGCTGGCCGCGCTGTCCCTCCCGGACGCAGTCGGGGCACTGATGGCCGACCGATGCGTCGTTCATGCAGGAGGTGCAGATGGGCCGTTCACAACGGCTGCACGAGAGCAGCGTCTCCCGTTCCGGATGGCGATAGCACACCGGGGACGTGGAAGGCGCCTCACTCATGCCGCAAGGTTACCCGGAGAGGTCAGGAGCGCTCGATGGTCACGCGCTCGATGACGACGTCCTCGCGGGGGCGGTCGCCCGGGCCGGTCGGGGTGGTCGCGATCGAGTCGACGACCTTCGCCGACTGCTCGTCCGAGACCTGGCCGAAGATGGTGTGCCGGCGGTTCAGGTGCGGGGTCGGGCCCACGGTGATGAAGAACTGCGAGCCGTTGGTGCCCGGCCCGGCGTTCGCCATCGCCAGCAGGTACGGCCGGTCGAAGGCGAGCTCCGGGTGGAACTCGTCGGCGAACTGGAAGCCGGGACCGCCGCGGCCGGTGCCGGTCGGGTCGCCCATCTGGACCATGAAGCCGGCGATCACACGGTGCGAGATGGTGCCGTCGTAGTACGGACCGCTGCCCGCCTGACCGGTACGCGGGTCGGTGTACTCCTTGGTCCCCTCGGCCAGCCCGACGAAGTTCTTCACCGTCGCCGGAGCGTGGTCCGGGAAGAGCTGAAGCCGGATCGGACCGTGGTTGGTGTGCAGGGTGGCGTAAATCGTCTCGGCCACGGGTACTCCCGTCTGCGTTGATTGGGAACGGTTGTCGTCACTTCGGATCCTCCCCCATGTGTCTGATCCGGCCGCGCGGGGGTACCGGAGAGGGCAACATGAGCTGGGCAAGCATGAGCCCGGAGAGCCACAGGAGGTGAGCACCGGTGTTCGCAACGATGCGCCGTCGGCGGCGGAACGCGAAGATGCGCGACGAGCTCGGCCAGAGTGTCGACCACTTCAAGCGCGCGGCGTCGATCGCCGCGAGCGAGACCAGCGCGACCGTGGGCCCGCGGATCAACGCGGCCAAGGACCGGGTCCAGCCGGCCGCCGAGAAGGCCAAGGATGCCGCGTCGAGCGGGTGGGACAGCGCGCTCGCGGCGCTGACCCCGTTGGTCGCGACGACCACGGAGAGCGTGATCCAGGCCGGCCGCAACGGCCGTGAGGCCACCCGGCGGCAGCTCAAGGCGGAGCGCAAGCAGGCCCGGAAGATGCAGCACCAGGCCGCGAAGCGGGCCGGGAGACTGCAGCGCAAGGCCGAGAAGGCGATCGGCCGCAAGCGGGGCGGCCGGGCCGGGAAGCTGGCCGGTTACGCGCTGCTCGGCACCGCGCTCGGCGTCGGCGCCGCGTACGTCGCCCGCCGCCGCACCCAGGCGCAGTGGGAGGAGTACGACGCCGCGCCCAACCCGCCGGTGGTCGGTGCGGACGACGCGGCCTTCGAGCCGCTGGAGCCGACCGTGTACACCACCGCCAACGGCACCGCCACCGACCAGGCCAACCAGGCCAGGCCGTCCGACAGCAGGTCGTCCGACAGCAGGCCGTCCGACAAGAAGTGACCGCCGGTACGGCGGCTTCCGGCTACCCGGCCTTGGCGGTGTCCAGGGCCGGGCCGGCCGGTATTCGGGAGAGCAGCCCGTCCGGCACGGTCGTGGGCCGGACACCGGGGTAGCCCAGCCGGGACAGCAGGTCCGGGCTCGCCAGCGGGTACCGGATCCCGGCGTCGGTGACCAGGTTCACCGTTCCGTGCTCGTCGGCCACCACCGCCCCGGCACCGCGCGGCACCACGACGCCGTCGCGCCCGACGGGGAACGCGGCGTTCACGCGTACGGTCGCAAACTCCGCGGAACGGGACACGCAGGCACTCGCCGGACCACCGACCAGCTGCGGAAACGGGGCCGGAAGGCCCGAGCCCGCCGGAAGGGCGGCGAGCCACGCGGCCGCTACCGGCCACGGAGCGTGCGCCGCGGCCGTCACCCGGTCGGACGACACCGGGTAGCGATGACCGGCATAGATCAGGGACGTCCGGCCGGCCGGATCGCGGGCCAGCAGACCGCCCGCCAGGGGCGTGCCACCGGACGGCGGGACGCCGACCAGCACCGTGCCCCGCGCGCCCGCGGTGCAGACCGACCAATCACCGGTGAGCAGGGCGCTCGCCGGCGGCAGCACGTCCGGGGCACCCGGAATACCGAGCGGCTCGCCCAGCGGCACCGCGGCGAGCTTGGCCGCCGGGACGATGCGGACCCGCGGATGCGCGCCGGTGGCGAGCAGCAGGCCGGAGACGTAGTTGGGCACCGGATGCAGGCGGTGGTCGGACTCCCGGAAGACGTAGAGCGCACCGGAGCCGCGGTCCAGCAGGATCGCGCCGGTATCCGTCGCCGAGGTGAACGCCATGCCGGTGACCAGGCCGTACGTCGCGGCGGCAGCGGCCAGCAGCGCGGCGATCAGCAGCCCGGTGATCGCCACCGCTGCGGGATGGCGCAGCGGCGGGCGCGGCGGATCGGCGTCGTGCGCGACCAGGGCGCCGGCCAGCCGCTCAGCGGTGAGCGCATCGGTCGACACCCATCGATAGTCTCACCGATGGGCGGGCGCCAGAGCCGACCGTTCCGGCGGAAGGCGCGATGGATGGACGGGCGTCAGAGCCAGCCGTTCCGGCGGAAGGCGCGATAGAGGACCACCGTGATGATCGAGAGGATGGCGATCAGGCCGGGGTAGCCGTACTGCCAGTGGGTCTCCGGCATGTACTCGAAGTTCATCCCGTAGACGCCGGCGGCGGCGGTCCAGACCGTGGCGATACCGGCCCACGCCGCGATCTTGCGCATGTCGTTGTTCTGGTCGACGGTGACCTGGGCGAGCCGGGCCTGCAGGATCGAGTTGAGCAGGTCATCGTAGGAGGAGACCTGCTCGACCGTACGCGTCAGGTGGTCCTGCACGTCGCGGAAGTAGCGCCGGATCTCCTTGGGCACCACGCCCTGGCTCGCGATGATCGCGGAGAGCGGGCGCTGCAGCGGGACGACCGCCCGGCGGAACTCCACGAGCTCCCGCTTCAGCTGGTAGACCTGCTGTATCGGCGCCGTCCGGTCCCGGGAGAAGACACCCTCCTCGATGATGTCGAGGTCGGCCTCGACCTGCTCGGCCACCTCCAGGTAGTTGTCCACCACCCGGTCGGTCACCGCGTACGCCACCGCCCACGAGCCCTGCTCCAGCAGGTTGGCCCGGCCCGACTCGAGGTCGGCGCGGACCGGGGTCATCTCGGAGGCGTCGCCGTGCCGGACGGTGATCACGAACCGCTCGCCGATGAAGATCATCATCTGACCGGTCTCGACCACCTGCGAGCTCTCGGTCAGCTCCTGGTGCGGCACGTAGCGCGCGGTCCGCAGCACCAGGAAGTGCACCGCGCCGAACTGCTCCAGCTTGGGCCGCTGCTCGGCCTTGACCGCGTCCTCCACGGCGAGCTCGTGCAGCCCGTACGTGTGCGCGATCGCCGCCATCTCCTTCTCGGAGGGCTCGTGCAGGCCCAGCCAGACGAACGCGCCATCGCGCCGGCCGGCCTCGGCGAGCGCCTGGTCCGGGGTGTACGCACCGGGCATCCGCTCGCCGTTCAGGTAGACGCCGCAGTCCACGACCGCGGTGCCGTCCTGCGACGCGGAGTCGTCCTGGCTGTCCGGGGCGAGGCGGAAACGGTTCATCGCCCGGGCCGCGGCCCACGCCTTCGACAGGGGCCGGCCGGCACTCCACGCGCCGTTTTCTCGCTCGCTCATACCCAACCTCCCCCGGTAGCCACCCGAGGCTACTTCGTCAGGCGGGTTACACGTCGGGTGGGCGCCCTAAGATCGGCGGGGGAACAGATCCGGCGCCCACCCGGCGGAGTGGGGCTCAGCGAGCCCGCCAGGGTGATGCCCCGGCGGGCTCGGCGGCAAACCTCGACGGCGAACTCAGCCGCGGACTTCTTCGATGGCCTCGGCGAGCCGGCGGACACCCTCGTCGATCTGGTCGACGGTGACCGCGGAGTACGCCAGGCGCACCGAGCTCCGGCCGCCCTCGAGCAGGAAGTCGCTGCCCTTGACGATGGCGACGCCCTTCTTCATGGCCACCGGGAAGAGCTTGTCCACATCGACGTCGGCGGGCAGGTCGACCCAGAGGAAGTACCCGCCGTCCGGCTCGGTGAAGGTGGCACCGGGGATGTGCTTGCGGATCGACTCGCCGAGGACCCGGGCACGCTCGCCGAGGGCGGTGCTGACCGTCTGGATGGCCTTGTCGATGTCGCCGGAGACACAGAACTGGTGCACGATCGCCTCGGAGACCATGCCGGGCGAGATGTAGAGGTTGGTCGCCTTCTTCGCGATCGCGTCGATCAGCGCGGCCGGGCCGACCAGGTAGCCGACGCGGACGCCGGGGCAGACCGTCTTGGTGAAGCTGGACGCGTGCACGACCAGGTTCTCGGTGTCCAGCGAGAGCATCGAGGGCAGCGCCTCGCCGCGGAACCGGATGTCCACGTACGGGTCGTCCTCGAAGATGAGGAACTCGAACTCGGCGGCCAGGGCGAGCAGCGCCCGGCGCTTCTCCTCGGAGAGCGTGAGGCCGGCCGGGTTCTGGTAGTTCGGGATGATGTGCGCCAGCTTCGGGCGGATCCCGGACTCCAGCAGCGCGCGCAGCTCGTCGACGTCGATGCCGTCCTGCTGCAGCGTGACCTGGTGCACCTTGGCGCCGAGGTTCTGCAGATTGAGCAGCGTGCGGTCGTAGGTGGGCTTCTCCACGATCACGTCGTCGCCGGGCTTGACCAGATGCCCGAAGAGGAACGCGTCGGCCTGCAGTGAGCCGTTGGTCACGATGACCTGGTCGGCGGAGACACCGTGCTTGTCGGCGATCCACTTGCGCAGCGGGAGGTATCCGACGGAGGTGCCGTAAGCGGTCACGCCGGCCGGGTCGGCGTCGAAGGCGCGCACCGCGGCGGCCTTCAGCCCCTCGACGTCGACGATGTCCAGCGACGGGGCCCCACGGGCGAACGAGATGAGCTGCTCAGCGGTCATACCCACCAGCTTACGAGCCGCCTCTATACCATTTTCTCATGGCCCGCTCTCAGCCGTCGGTACGTGAACGGCCGGTATCCTGCCGGGGCACATCGTCTTTCGCTCGGAAGGATCCACTCCAATGATCGGTCTGGTGCTCGCCGCCGGAGCCGGGCGTCGCCTGCGCCCGTACACGGACACGCTGCCAAAGGCCCTCGTCCCGGTCGACGGGGACACCACGATCATGGATATCTCGCTGCGCAACCTGGCCGCCGCCGGGCTGACCGACGTGACCATCGTCGTCGGCTACTGCGCGAACGCGGTCGAGGAGCGCAAGGAGCGCTTCGAGGAGAAGTACGGCGTCACGATCTCCCTGGTGCACAACGACAAGGCCGAGGAGTGGAACAACGCGTACTCGCTCTGGCTTGCCCGGGACTACTTCGACGCCGGCGTGCTGATGGTCAACGGGGACACCGTGCACCCGATCAGCGTGGAGAACACCCTGCTCGCGAACCGCGGCCCGAGCATCCTGCTCGCCGTGGACACGGTCAAGAAGCTGGCCGACGAGGAGATGAAGACCATCTTCAACGCGGACGGGCAGCTCACCAGCATCACCAAGCTGATGGATCCGGCGACCGCGTACGGCGAGTACATCGGCGCCAACATCATCGACTCCTCGGCCGCGTCCGCCCTGGCCGACGCGCTGAAGACGACCTGGGAGACCAACCCCGACCAGTACTACGAGGACGGCTTCCAAGTGTACGCGGACCGCGGTGGCGAGGTCCGCGCGGCCGAGATCGGCGAGGTCTCCTGGGTCGAGGTCGACAACCACGACGACCTGGCGAAGGCCCGGGAGATCGCATGCCGCTACTAGCCCGTAGCGTCCAGACCCCGCTGCACATCGAGGTGCGGCGGGGCGCGGTCGCGGACCTCGGCCGGATCCTGGCCGACGGGCGCATCTCGTCCGGCGGCGAGGTCGCCGTCGTGGTCGGCACGGGCATCGGCGAGCGGATCGTCGATCTGCTGCGCCCGTCGCTGCGCTCCGCCGACGTCTACGTGACCACCGGCGGCACCCTGGACTCCGCCCTGGAGCTCGCCGACAAGCTGCGCACCGGCCACTACGACGCGGTGGTGGGCATCGGCGGCGGTAAGACCGTGGACACCGCGAAGTACGCCGCCAGCCGCTGGGGTCTGCCGATGGTCTCGGTCGCCACCAGCCTGGCCAACGACGGCATCGCCTCGCCGGTGGCCAGCCTGGTCAACGACGGCATCAAGGGGTCGTACGGGGTGCACATCCCGTTCGGCGTCATCGTCGACCTGGACTTCGTGGAGAGCGGTCCGGACCGGGTCAACCGGGCCGGCATCGGCGACGTGGTCAGCAACATCAGCGCACTGGCCGACTGGGAGCTGGCCCGTGAGGTGCGCGGCGAGCCGGTCGACGGCCTCGCCGCCTCGCTGGCCCGGATGGGCGCCGAGGCGATGCTGACCATGCCCGGCGACATGTCCGACGACGCGTTCGTCACCGTGCTGGCCGAGTCGCTGATCTCCAGTGGGCTGGCGATGGCCGTCTGCGGCAGCAGCCGGCCCTCCAGCGGCGGGTGCCACGAGATCATGCACGCCATCGACTCGCTCTTCCCGGACACCGCCTCGCACGGCGAGCTGGCCGGTCTGGGCGCGCTCTTCTGCACCTTCCTCCGGGGCGATCAGCGCCGGCTGGTGCAGATGTCCGCCTGCCTGGCCCGGCACCGCCTGCCGCGCACGCCGGGGGACGTCGGCCTGGACGCCGACCAGTTCGCGCGGGCGGTGGAGTTCGCACCCCGGACGCGTCCCGACCGTTACACCATCCTGGAACACCTGGCGATGTCGCAGGACGAGATCCGGCAGAGACTCACCGAATATGAGAACGCCATTGCAGCCCACTGAGGGTCATCACATCCCGACCGCTGCCGAGTACTACGCGGTGAACCGTGGGGGCGGTCTCTTCAGCGAGGCCGTCAGCCAGCGGATCGGCTCGCGGATCTCGGTCTTCGCGTACAAGAACCGGCTCAGCCCCACCGTGCTGACCATCTTCAACCTCGGCCTGGGCTGCGCGGCCTCGTTCGTGGTGGTGGCGACCGCGGGCGCGGTCCAGGACGGCACGGTGTGGGGCCCGCTGATCGGCCTGGTCGCCCTGATCGGCTGGCAGTTGGCGTACGCGTTCGACTGCGCCGACGGTCAGCTCGCCCGGGTGACCGGACAGGCCAGCCCGGCGGGCGGCCGCCTCGACGTGCTCTGCGACGTCGCGGTGCAGTCCGCCCTGGTGGCGGCGTTGTCGGCGACCGCCAAGGCGCAGGAGCCGGACACCCCGGCCTGGCTGCTGGCCGCGTTCGCGGCGACCTGGATGGTCAACCTGGTCACCTCGGTGATGCAGTCCGGCAGCCAGGCGTCGAGCATGGTGACCAGCCGTTCCCCGCTGGTCCGCGCGATCAAGCTGGTCCGCGACTACGGCGCGGTGATCGCCCTGGCCGGCCTGATCCTGCTCGTCGCTCCCCAGTGGACGGTCTGGTTCGTCGCCCTCTTCACCCTGATCAACGGCGGCTTCCTCGCCGCCAGCATCGCCTTCACCGGCCGCGCCGCCCTCAAGGGCTGACCCCTCCCCGATCTTGGCAAGTCTCGCCCATCATTCCGGCCGGAACTTGCCAAGATCGAGGGGGAACGCGGGCTAGACGCGGATGGGGATGGCGGAGGAAGAGCCGAGGGTTTTGCCGGTGGCGTCCAGGGCCTCCGCCATCACGTACTCCGGGACCGTGGTGAGGGTGATCTCGGTCTCGAAGCCGGTGCGCTCCGCCTCGACCTTGTCAGCCAGGGCGCCGGGCTGGGAACCGGAGAGGATCCGCCACGTCGCGACGCCGGTGTGACCGTTCCAGCTGACGTCGACGAGGGTCTGCTCGCCCTCGACCCGGACGCCGAGCGCCGGCTGGTCCAGCGGCACACCGGCCCAGTCCGCCTTGTAGGCCCGGTACGACTGGTTGTCCAGCGGCAGGTGGCCGTCGAGGCGGACCGTCCCGTCCGCGGCGAACTCGGTGAAGTACGGCATCTGCCCCCAGCCGACGAACGACCCGCCGTCCGAGAGCTCGCGGAAGCAGCCCTGGGTCGGCGCCGAGAGCTTCTGCGGGTGGATGTACTCGGCCACGAACGTCGCGGTCTTCGCCGACTCGTCCAGCGTGAAGATCAGGCCGCGGGAGTACTCCTTCTCGGTGGTCACCCCGGCGCCGTTGTCGAAGACGCTGTAGCTGCCGTCCGAGCGCCGCCGGAAGTCGTGCTGCCAGGAGAACGCGGTCCGGTCGTCGACGGTGACGTCGGACTTCTTGCCGCCGATCCGCCAGAGCACCTCGCCGGTCGTCCGGTGGACCTTGTAGACGGTCCAGGTGTGCCGGGCCGAGAGGATCAGGTGGCCGTCGGTGTCCACGTCGACCGAGTTCGGGTGCAGGTAGTCGTAGGGCAGGTGGGCGGAGTCGCCGGTGGACAGGGGCGCGTACGACTCGTCGATCGAGACGTGCTCGCTGGACCGCCACTCGAAGACCTTCGCACCGGTCGCGATGTCGATCTCCAGGAGCAGCCCGTCGTGCAGTACCCCGTCGCTGGGGCCGCCCTTTCCGGAGAGGTCGTACGCGATCGGGTCGTACACCCAGAAGAGCGCGGTGTTCTTCTCGGTGATCACGAAGTCGTGCTGGTCGGCCTGCTCGCTGCTCGCCGCTCGCACCCGGGTGATCTCCCGGTACGACGAGTCCGCGATGACGAACTCGCCCTGGCCCACGCCCTGCCCGCCGGTACCCCCGATGGTCCCCTCCCACCAGGTCAGCACCGGTTTCCCCCGGTACTTCTGCACCTTGAAGTCGACGGCGACGGTGGCCGGGTCGGGCACCTTCTTGAACCAGATCGGCGAGCCGGCCTCGTCCACGATCAGCGGGCCGCGCAGCGTGGTGTTGAGGAACGGGGTCAGCAGGATCGAGCCGGGCACCGTGCCGTCCGCCGGCGTGGTGATGGTGACGTCCGGCAGGGTGTCGAGGTCGGGGCGGGAGCGGAATTTCCTCGCCACCGCGACGTCAGCGACGGATTTCTCCGATTCACCGGGAATGCGGCCGAGCGCATAACCGGCACCCCCACCGACCACGAGCGCGCCGGAACCGAGCAGAAGACCACGACGGGATATCACGTGCGCGAATGTTCCCCGCCGCGGTCAAGATTCACCTTGGCGTGCGCTGTGAATCCTTGACCATCTCCCGGTATACCCCGACAAGACGGTCAGTGAGCACATCCGGATGGAAGTGTCGCATATACCGCTCGCGGGCCGCCGTCGCCGCGACCGCCGCGCCGGCCCGGGCCACCGGCAGGGCCGCGGCCAGCGACTCCGCGTCCGGCCGCGCCAGCCAGCCGGCCGCAGCCGGCCCCTCGCCCACCATGTACGGAATCCCGCCGACCGCCGTGGCCAGCACCGCCCGCCCGGCCGACATCGCCTCCAGGATCACCGTCGGCAGCACGTCCTCCCAGGTCGGCGCCGCGATCACCACCGCCGAGGCGTGGCGCGCCGCGATCATCTGCGCCCGGTCCAGCGGGCCCAGGTAGGTCACGTCGCCCCGCTCGGCGGCGGCCCGCTCGGCGAGGGGGCGGAGCTCTCCGTCCCCGGCGATCCGCAGCGTGCCGTTCGCGCCGTCCGGGTGCCGTCGCCAGGCGTCCAGCAGGAGATCCAGCCCCTTCTCCGGGGAGAGCCGGGCGCCGTACAGGAAACCCTCCCCGAGCGGAGTCGGCGCACCCGGATCGGGCAGGCCGTTGGGTTTGATCACGATGCGCTCGGCCGGGATGCCGTAGTCGGTCAGGTGCGCGGCGATCTTGTCGGTGAGCGCGATGTAGCGGTCCACCGAGCGCCAGGTGGGCCGGTGCACGGCCAGCGTGGTGGCCATGATCGCGCTCTGCGCCGCGGAGCCCCGGTAGCACCGGTTCTTGACCGCCGGCCAGCCGACGAGCTTGCCACGGCAGTCGTGGCAGTTGTGGCCGTCCCGGAAGTAGAGCCCCGACGAGCAGACCTGCCGGTAGTTGTGCACGGTCTGCACCACCGGAACGCCGTGCTTGTGCGCCGTCCGGATCACCCAGGGGGAGAGCAGCGGGTAAGGGTTGTGCAGATGCAGCACATCCGGCTTTTCCGCCTTTATCAGCTTTTCTAGTTCCTTCTGCGCTTCGAGCCCATAGATCGGATAGATCGGCAGAAGGGCCTTGCCGAGCGGCGGCATGTCGCCGATCGAGTCCGAGCTCCGCTGAAACGGGACGACCTCGAGACCCGCAGCGCGGAGCTGCTCGATCTCGGTGTCGACGATGACGTTCTCACCGGAGGGGATCGCCTCGCGGTACCGGTTGTGCGCAACCACCACCTTCACGAGGTGAGCCTAATGGTCGCGGACTGCGGGGCTCGCTGCGCTCACTCCTCGCACGCGACAAACGCTACCGTGGACTGGTGCCCGAACTCCCCGAGGTCGAGGCGCTCGCGGCTTACCTGCGTGAGCGTGCGGTCGGCCACACCGTGCAGCGGCTCGAGGTGGCGTCGTTCGCCGCGCTCAAGACGTTCGACCCCGCCCCGTCCGCGATGACCGGCCTGCCGGTCTCCGGCGCCGGGCGACACGGCAAGTTCCTCGACATCGGCATCGGCCCCGAGGTGCACCTGGTCGTGCACCTGGCCCGGGCCGGCTGGCTGCACTACCGGGACGCCTTCAAGTCGCCGGCGCCGCTCAAGCCGGGCAGCGGGCCGATCGCGATCCGGATGCGGCTCGACGACGGCTCCGGGTTCGACCTGACCGAGGCGGGCACCCAGAAGTCGCTGGCGGCGTACCTGGTCCGCGACCCGGCGACCGAGGTGCCCGGCGTCTCCCGGCTCGGCCCGGACGCGCTCGCCGTCTCCCGCGACGAGTTCGCCGACCGGCTGAAGACCAGGAACGGACAGGTCAAGGGCGTGCTCACCGATCAGGAGGTGATCGCCGGGATCGGCAACGCGTACTCCGACGAGATCCTGCACGTGGCCAAGCTCTCCCCGTTCGCCCTCACCGGGAAGCTCACCGACGACCAGGTGACCGCGTTGTACGAGGCGATGCGCGAAGTGGAGACCGACGCCGTGCAACGGTCCGTCGGACAGAGGGCGGCGACGCTGAAAGGGGAGAAACGGGCCGGGATGCGGGTACACGCACGAACCGGCCTTCCCTGCCCCGTTTGCGGCGACACCGTGCGAGAGGTGTCGTTCGCCGACAAGAGCCTGCAATACTGCCCGACCTGCCAGACCGGCGGGAAGCCGCTCGCCGATCGCCGTCTGTCGAAGCTGGTGCGGTAATCATCGCCACCGATCAATCACGGAACGTACACACTGGGATTGCTACCACAACGTCACCTACGTTCCTGAGGATCCATCGGTATAGTGGCCCGGTCCCTGGACACCGTTGTGACGCGAACGGGTATCGGCGGACCCGCCGACGGTCGCGAGGTCGTGGCGGTGCGTAATCTTTTTCCGGATGCGGGAGGACGTAGGCGAAGTGACGACTAGCCTGCATCGCCCAACGACCGACAGCAGCCGGAGCACGCCCGTGCGGTATGAGAGCTTCGAGTGGCAGGAGCAACAACCACCGCCACCGAACAACGGTGTTCCCCGCTCCGCGTGGACCCGTCAGCACCGCAGGCTTTCCCGTTGGCACCGGCCGTACACGTTCGTTCTGGTGATCCTCGACATCCTCTCCACGCTCGCGGCGAGCTCCATCGCCGACGCGTTCCTGGAGAAGTCGCGGAGCGGCTTCCTGGACAAGTCCTGGCTCTTCCTGCAGGGGCCGGAACTCTTCAGCTTCTTCGCCTACGTGGTTCTGCCTCTCGGCTGGCTGCTCCTGCTCTGGTCCAACGGCACCTATGACCGACGCTACCTGGGGCTGGGTAGCGAGGAGTTCAAGCGAGTCGTGCGTACCTCGGTCACCGTGGTCGCCGCCGTCTCGCTGCTCGCCTTCGCCACCAAGACCGGCCTCTCCCGGGGCACGGTCGCCGCGGTGTCGCTCAGCGCCCTTCTCTTCATCCTCTTCTGCCGGGTGGTCGCCCGTCAGGTGCTGCACCTGGCCCGGGCGCGTACCGGCCACGGCGCACACCGGATGGTCCTGGTCGGCACGCTGCCGGAGGCCCTCGAGGTCTACACGGCGGTCACCCGCAGCCCGGCCGCCGGCCTGATCCCGGTCGCCATCCACCTCACCGACGGCTTCTCGGCCGCCCGGGGCATCGAGACGCCCGTGCCGGTCTACGCAGGTCGCGACGTGCTCTCGCTGGTCCGCGAGGTGGGTGCGGACACCATCGCGGTCTGCGGTTCGGCCAGCGCCGAGCCCGGCGAGCTGCGCCGTCTGGCCTGGCAGCTGGAGGGCACCGGCGTCGACCTGGTGGTCGCGCCGCAGCTCACCGACATCGCCGGCCCGCGCGTGCACATCCGGCCGATCGAGGGCCTGCCGCTCCTGCACGTCGAGGAGCCCACCCTCTCCGGTCCCGGCTGGCTCACCAAGAACCTGCTGGACCGGGTCGCCGCGGGCATCGGCCTGGCGCTGATCAGCCCGATCCTGGCGGTCATCGCGCTCGGCATCCGCCTCTCCGACCCCGGCCCGGTCTTCTTCCGGCAGACCCGGGTCGGTCACGACGGGCGTACGTTCAAGGTCTGGAAGTTCCGGACCATGTATGTCGACGCCGAGGAGCGCAAGGCCACGCTGGAGGAGCTCAACGAGTCCGACGGCATGCTCTTCAAGATGAAGCACGACCCGCGCATCTTCGCCTTCGGCCAGAAGCTGCGCGCGACGTCGCTCGACGAGCTGCCCCAGCTGATCAACGTGCTCAAGGGCGAGATGTCGCTGGTCGGCCCACGTCCCCTCCCCGCCGACGACGGCGACTACCTGGGCGACGTCCGCCGCCGCCTGCTCGTCCGCCCCGGCATCACCGGCCTGTGGCAGGTCTCCGGCCGCTCCGACCTCTCCTGGGACGAGGCGGTCCGGCTCGACCTCTACTACGTCGACAACTGGTCCCTCACCTACGACCTCTCGATCCTCTGGCGCACGATCTGGGTCGTCCTCAAGCGCAAGGGCGCCTACTGACCGTTTCTCACCCCACCGACGGCCTGCGACTGCTCCCCGGTCGCAGGCCGTTTTTCCTGTCGTAGCGGGGTGGCGACTTCAGACCGCTGCTCCCGCCGAGGGCCCCTGCGGGTCCCGCTGGCCGCTGGCGCGTCCAGGACGCGGGACCCTCCGGGGCGGCGTGCGTGAGTGGTCGCGCCCCACGCGAGGTCCGTGCGTGGCTCAGGCCGTTGCGCGCCGCGAGGTTCTGGCTGGTGCTGAGGGGTGGCTCGCTCCGCTCGACACACCCCTCAGCACCAGCCAAGACCGGGAGCGCGCTACGGCCGTGACGGGGGACGGTCTCGCGGGGCCGGGCTGGGGCGTGGCGGAAAAGGCGGGGACGCGACAGGATCGGGGCCGTGGTGGGGCAGGTGGGGAGTGTGCTGGCCGTCGTGGCCGTGCTGGCGGCGCTCGGTGGGGCGGTCGCGGCGGTGCTGCGCCTGCGGGCGCGGCGCGGGATCGCCACCACGATGCAGCGGGCCACCTACGAGGTGCTGCACACCGCGTCGCTGGCCGCGGAGCCGCTGCGAGCCGGGCTCACCCCGGCCACCGCGGCCAAGGCAGCCCGGCATCTGCGGACGCTGGTGGGTGCGATCGGTCTGGCCATTGCGGACGGTGAGCGGTGTCTCGCGTACGACGGGAGGGGCGGGCACCACGCGGAACAGGTGACCGCCGCGGCGCACCGTGCCCTACGGACGCGTCGATCCGTCGTACTCAATAGTGTTGATCTTGGTTGTGATCGGGTGGACTGTCCCGTTCGCGGTGCGGTGGTGGCGCCGCTGCCCGGGCCGGACGGTGCGGCGCAGGCGGTGCTGGTCGCAGTCGCCGACGATCAACCCGCACCGGGGCTGGTGCAGGCCACACTGGAGGCCGCGCGCTGGGCCGGATCGCAGCTGGCGCTCGCCGAGCTGGACTCCTCGCGGGAACGACTGGCACGCGCCGAGGTCCGGGCGCTGCGGGCACAGATCAGCCCGCACTTCATCTACAACGCGCTCACCGCGATCGCCTCGTTCGTCCGCACCGACCCGGAACGGGCCCGCGAGCTGATCCTGGAGTTCGCCGAGTTCACCCGGTACTCGTTCCGGGCGCACGGCGAGTTCACCACACTCGCCGAGGAGCTGCGCTCGATCGACCGGTACCTCACCATCGAACGGGCCCGCTTCGGCGACCGCCTGCAGGTCCGGTTGCAGATCGCGCCGGAGGTACTGCCGGTCGGGCTGCCCTTCCTCTGCCTGCAGCCGCTGGTGGAGAACGCGGTCCGGCACGGGCTGTCACGCAAGCCCGGCGTCGGTATGGTGAGCATCGAAGCTCGTGACGCGGGTGCCGAATGTCACATCACCGTCGAGGACGACGGGGTCGGCATGGACCCCGCGGTCTTCGGACCCGCCATCCGGGAGAGCACGGACGGCGAGGACGGGCAGCATGTCGGCCTGGTCAATGTGGACGAGCGGCTACGGTCGGTCTTCGGCGACCATCACGGACTGGTCGTGGAGACCGCGCCCGGCGCGGGGACGAAAGTGAGCATGCGGGTGCCGAAGTTCCATCCTCAGGTCCGCGCATGACGCTCGTCGTGCTCGCGGTCGACGACGAGCCTCCCGCCCTGGACGAGCTGGCCTACCTGCTGAACGCGGACGGCCGGGTGGCGCACGTGCACCGGGCCGGCGACGCGACCGAGGCGCTGCGGGTACTCCGGGACACCGAGGTCGACGCGGTCTTCCTGGACGTCCGGATGCCCGGGCTGGACGGGATGGAGCTGGCCCGCATCCTGCGCCGGTTCGCCCATCCGCCGGCGATCGTCTTCGTGACCGCGTACGACGACGGCGCGGTGGACGCGTTCGACCTGGGTGTGACCGATTACGTCCGCAAACCGGTCCGCGCCGAACGGCTCGGCGAGTCGCTGCGCCGGGTCGCCGGGTCGCGCTCGGCCCCGGTACCCGCGGCGCCCGCGGACGAGCCGGCCATCCCGGTCGAGCTGGCCGGCACCACCCGGATGCTGCCCCGCTCGTCGGTGCGCTGGGTCGAGGCACAGGGTGACTACGCCCGGCTGCACACCGCGGACGCCTCACACCTGGTCCGGGTCTCGCTGGCCACGCTCGCCGAGCGCTGGGCGAATGCCGGTTTCGTCCGGATCCACCGCTCCTACCTGGTCCAGTTGCGCCTGGTCACCGAGCTGCGGCTGACCGGTTCCGGGTACGTCGTGGCGGTGGACGGCGTCGAGCTCCCGGTCTCCCGCCGGCACACGAGGGAGCTGAAGGACCGTCTGATCCGCGCCGCCAAGCACGATTGGACCCGTTAATCCACACGCTTATCCACAGGCCCACAGCTTTCTCCACAGAGTTATCCACAGGCTCGCCCCACCCTCGGCTGGTCTTCAGGGGTGCATCGCGGGCCTTGACGCACCCCCGAGGACCAGCCAGGAGCGGGACGCGCGGTGCCTGCCGGAGCGGGCACGGGCGTCGCGCGGGATCGACCCGGGCCGAGCGGCGCGGGCGGGGTGTGGGTCAACCGGTGAGCGTGGTGGCGGTGCGGATGACCAGGCCGACGCCGAGTACCACGATCACCAGCGCGCTGATGACCGGCAGCGACTGAAGGACACGCTGGGAACGGGCGGTGCGGAAACGCTCCGGGACCACGGCACGCTGCCGGACCTGGACCAGCAGGACACCGATCGTGACCAGGACCGCGGCGAGACCGACACTGAACGAGACGATCAGCAGGAGGCCTACGGCTACCTGACCGAGACCGATCGCCAGGATCATCACGCCGAGAGCCTCGGGGCAGGGCACGAGACCACCCGAGACACCCATCGCGATGACCGATCCCAACCCATTCCGCCCCGCCCCATGCTCATGGCCGGGAGAGCCGTGCGCATGGCCGGGAGAGCCGTGCGCATGCCCAGCGGGGCCGTGGTCATGGCTGGGGCCGTGGTCATGATCGGCGGGGCCGTGCGAATGGGAGTGCGAGCCGTGGGAGTGAGCGCCCGCACCAGCGTGGGCATGGGCGTGGGAGTGGGAGTGGGAGTGGGCGTGGGAGTGGGCGTGGGAGTGGGCGAGAGACAGAGCCGGTGTTCGTGACCAGGGCAGGACCGCGCGACGCTGCCACAGCAGGCGCAGGCCGAGGCCGAGGACGAGCAGGCCGGAGATCGCCTCCAGGGTCGGGACCAGGACCTGCGGCAGGGCGTAGTGGCTGGCCAGCAACGCCGTGACGCCGATCAGGATCACCGACGCGGTGTGCGCGGTGGTGACCGAGGCGCCGAGCACCAGCGCGTCCCGGATCCGGCCGCCGGTGCCGACCAGGTACGCCGCCATCATCGTCTTGCCGTGGCCGGGGGTCAGGGCGTGGAACGCGCCGAGCGCCGCCGCCAGCCCGATCGCCAGCACGACGATCCAGACCGAATGTGCCGGGTTCCGGAGCAGTTCGAGCAGGTGCTCGACGCTCCAGTCGCTGCTCGCGTCGCTGTCCGGTTCCGACGCCGCAACCGGTGCGGCACTCGCGAGCCCGGTGACCGTGAACGACGTGGAGACCCGGCGCTGTTCCTCGTCCCGGTCCTGCGTGGCGACGGTGATCGGCGACCGCTTGGCGGGCAACACGGCGACCTCGTAGCGCGGCTTCTCCGGCACGAAGTCGTTGCGGTAGTAGAGCGTGTGTGTGCCGGTGGCGGCCGCGGCGGGCACGGTCAGCGTGATCCGCAGGACGCCGTACCCGGCCACGCTCTGGGCGTACTCCGGAATCTCGAGCTCGGGCGTGCCGGTCAGCGCGACCACCGCGTCGTCGATGCGCAGGGTCAACTTCGCCAAGACCTTCTTCGCGTACGCCTGACCCTCCGCATCGTCGAAGCTCTTGTTCCCGTCGGTGTCCAGGGCCTTGATGAACGAGGGCGCGACCAGGGCACCGACCGACATCTTGACCTCGACGGTGACCTGCCCCGGGGTGAGCGTGAGGTAGGTCGTCTGCCAGGAGATGTCGAGCGGATGCGCGGACGCCGGGCCGGATGGCAGCAGGATGAGGATCACCGCAACGAAGGGCGCCAGAAGCCAGGCTGACGCCCTTCGCACGCGGCCTAGGGCCGTGGTCGTCATCCGGTGATCAAGGCTCCGTAGTCGTTCTCCGGGTCACGGTAGATCCCGTGGATGTGGTTCGCCGGAGCACCGCCCAGCGCCTGCGGCGAGTACTCGACGATCACCCGCGGGCCGGTGACCCGGAAGTACGAGCGGCCGACGTTGGTGGTCGGGCCGTACCAGACGAAGTAGGTCTGGTCGAGGGTCGCCTCGAGCTCGGCCAGCCGGGCCGCCCCGTCCTCCGCGTTCGCCAGGTCGCCGTAGTCGCTGACCAGGGTGAACAGCAGCGCCTTCTGCGCGGTGGTGAGCGAGCTGCCGGGGATGCCCTCGTAGAGCGGCGCCCGGTCGTCCTCGCCCGGCCCGTAGAGCAGGTCGATGTAGGTGCTGCCCGCCACCGCGGTCGCCTTCTGCGCGGTGGTCAGCGAGCTGAGCAGCGCGTACGCGTCGGTCCAGATGTCGCCGAGCGGCTTCACCGTGGTGCTGCCGGAGGTGTAGCTGGCCGGCTGGGCGCCGATGAAGCTCGGGTAGAGCGCCAGTTCACTGCCGGAGACCGTGGCGTTGACCGTCACGTGGTGGCCACCCCACTGCCACTGCCACGGCGTGCTCGACGACGGGCTGCCGATCAGCGCGACCCAGTAGTACTCCTGGCCGTACCCGCTGCCGGAGAGCAGGTCGTCGGCGGCCCACTCGGCGCGGACCCGGTTGTACCCCTCGGTGCTCAGGGTGACCTGCATCAGCGCCAGCCACGCGGTCTGCTGGGCGGTCGTCAGGTCGCCCCACATCAGGCCGTCCCGCGTGTACAGGCCCTCCGGGAGGTTCGACCAGCGGGTCTTCTGGGTGGTGTTGGACCAGTCGAAGAGCACGTCCGCCTTCTGAGCGGTGGTGAGCGTGGCGAGGAACGCGTTCGCGGCGGCGACGATCGCGGGTCCGGTGTCGTCGGCCGCTGCGGCGGGTCCGGTGCCGACGACGGTGGCACCGGTGACCCCGAGGGCTACGGAAGCCACCGCGGCCAGGACTTTTCTGCGGATGCTGGTTCTCACTTGCCGACTCCTGTGATGAGGGGACGGGACGTTAGTCATTGATCAGCGCCAATATTGTCAACGACTTTGCTGAGGATATTGGTAACCATCACAGTGATGGCTATGAATGTCCTGTGAGTTTCGAGAGGTCTTCTGCACAGTTCGTTCACAACTCCGCCGCCAGCCCTCCGCACCGGATCTTTAGGCTGCTGGCGACGGAGGGAGCGGGCATGGAGACGACCCGACAGCGGCGGATTCTCGTCGTCGAGGACGAGCGGGCGATCGCCGACGCGGTGGCCGCCCGGCTGCGTGCCGAGGGATTCCTGGTGCAGGTCGTCGGCGACGGGCCGGGCGCGGTCGAAGCGGCCCGCCGGACACCCCCGGACGCGATCGTGCTGGACCTGATGCTCCCCGGCTTCGACGGCCTCGAGGTGTGCCGCCGGATCCAGGCCGAGCACCCGGTGCCGATCCTGATGCTCACCGCCCGCGGCGACGAGACGGATCAGCTGGTCGGGCTCGCCGTCGGCGCCGACGACTACATGGCCAAGCCGTTCTCGATGCGGGTGCTGGCCGCCCGGGTGCACGCGCTGCTGCGCCGGGTGGACAAGATGGACAGGGCGCCCGAGACGACGAGGCCGACGATCCGGCTCGGCGACCTGGAGATCAACCAGGCGGAGCGGCGGGTGCTTCGCGCCGGGGTCGAGGCGCACCTCACCCCGACCGAATTCGATCTGCTGGTGCACCTGGCCGGGCGGCCGCGCACGGTCCTGCCCCGGGAGCGGCTGCTCGCCGACGTCTGGGGCTGGGCCGACGCCTCCGGCACCCGGACCGTGGACAGCCACATCAAGGGCCTGCGCCGCAAGCTCGGTGCCGACCTGATCCGGACCATCCACGGCGTCGGCTACGCCCTGGAGGCCGACCGCAAGCATGAGGCCGACCGCGGGAATGAGGCCGGCCGATGATGGAGCCGATCGAGCGGATGACGGCCTGGCTGCCCCGTCCCCTCGATCCGATCCGGTCGATCAAGGCGAAGCTCTCGCTGGCCCTCGGCTTCGCCGGCGGCGTCGGCCTGCTGGTCTTCCTCTGGAGCATCGACTACTACCGGGTCGACGTGGTCTGGATCGCCATCGCCGCCGCGCTCGGCCTGGTGACGCTGCAGGTCATGGCGCACGGCGCGACCATCCCGCTGCGGGAGATGACGGTCGCCGCCCGCGCGATGGCCCGGGGCGACTACAGCCGCCGGATCAGCACCCGTTCCCGGGACGAGGTGGGCGAGCTCGCCGCGGCCTTCAACCAGATGGCCGCGGACCTGGCGGCCGAGGAGCGGCAGCGGCGCGAGCTGATCGCCAACGTCTCGCACGAGTTGCGTACGCCGATCACCGCACTCCAGGGCCTGCTGGAGAACATCGTCGACGGCGTGGCCGAGGCCGAACCCGCCACGATGAGCACCGCGCTGGCGCAGACCCAGCGGCTCAGCCGGCTCGTCACCGACCTGCTCGACCTGTCCCGGCTGGACGCCGGTGTGGTGCCGATGCGGCGTGAGCTGATCGACGTGACGGCGTTCCTGGCCGAGGTGGCCCGGGAGGCGGCGGTGACCGCGGACGGCATCGGCCACCGGGTGACGTTCGCGGTCAGCGCCCCGGAACTGGTGCTCCCCGGCGACCGGGAAAGGCTGCACCAGGTCTTCGCGAACCTGCTGGACAACGCGGCCCGGCACAGCCCGCCCGGCGGCGTCGTCACGGTCCGCGCCGAGCGCCGCGACGAGCGGGTCCTCTTCGCCGTGACCGACCAGGGCGCCGGCATCCCGGCCGCCGAGCGGGAACGGGTCTTCGAACGCTTCACCCGGGGCGAGCGCGCCACCGGCGGCGGCACCGGTCTCGGCCTGGCCATCGCCCGCTGGGTGGTCCGGCTGCACGACGGCACCATCGCCGTGGTCGACCCCGACGGCGGCCCGAGCGGCTGCCACATCCACGTGCACCTCCCGCTCTAAATCTCGAGAGGAACCGACATGTCCTCGGCACCCCCAGCTCTCTCGCCGGAACAAAAGGGGTATATCCCCCGTGGGCCGGTGCAGGGCCCGCCGCCGCCGTTGACCGTTCTCGGTCACTCCTGGCCCGGTCCGGGACGTCCGGCGCCGACCGCCGCGCTCGTCGCGATCCCGGCCGCCGCGGTGGTCGCGGCGCTCGGCCTGCCGCTCGACCGGGCCGGCCTCGGCTGGCTGGTCACCGCACTGGCCGCCACGATCGCCCTGATCGTGGCGGCCGCGGGCCGGAAGCGGAGCGCGGTGCCGCCACTGGTCCCGCCTCCGGCCGCGCGAGCACACCGCGATCGCTTCTTCTGGAGTACGGCCACCGTCGCGCTCCTCGCCGTCGGCACGTTCCGGTCGGCGGAGTGGCTCTTCGCGCTCTGCGTCCTGACCGCGACCCTGACCGGCGTGCTGGCGATCGGCCCGGGACGGTCCCTGCGAGCGGCCGCCGCCACCTACCTGCTGGCCCCGTTCGCCACCCTGCGGGCGCTGCCCTGGCTGACCCGTGGCCTGAACCGGGTCCGCGAGTCCCGGCGCGGCGGCACCCCGGTCCGGGTGATCGCCACCGCCGCCGTCTCGGTCGCGCTGCTGATCGTCTTCGGACTGCTCTTCGCCTCGGCCGACGCGGCGTTCGCCCAGCTCTTCACCGGTCTGCTGCCGGATCTCCGCCCCGACGTGGTGGTCCGCTGGGTCTTCGTGGCCGGGGTGACCACCGCACTCCTGGGCGGCGCCGCCTTCCTCCGCGCCGCGCCGCCCGAGCTGAGTTCGCTGGACGAGACCCGGGGCCGCCCGGTCCGGCGGCTGGAGTGGGCCGTACCCCTGGGGCTCCTGGTCCTGCTCTTCACGGTCTTCGTCGGGGTCCAGCTCACCGTCCTCTTCGGTGGCGAACAGCACGTCCTGAAGACCGCCGGGCTGACCTACGCCGAGTACGCCCGTGGCGGCTTCTGGCAGCTCTGCTTCGTCACCGGCCTGGTCCTGGTGGTGCTCGCCGGCGCGGCCCGCTGGGCGCCCCGCGAGTCGGCCGGCGACCGGCGCGCCCTCCGGCTGATCCTCGGTGCGCTGACCGTGCTCACCCTGGTCGTCGTGGCGTCGGCGATGCAGCGGATGTCGGTCTACACGCAGACGTACGGGCTGACCCGGATGCGACTGCTGGTGGCGCTCTGCGAGGGCTGGTTCGGGCTGGTGCTGCTGCTGGTGCTCGGCGCCGGCCTGCGGATCCGGGCGCCGTGGCTGCCCCGGGTGGCGATCGCGGCCGGAGTCCTGGCCCTGCTCGGGCTGGCCGGGGCGAACCCGGACGCGATGATCGCCCGTGACCAGGTGAGCCGCCCGGCCGACCGGCTCGACCTCGGATACCTGAGCACGCTCTCCCCGGACGCGGCGCCGGAGATCGCGACGATCGCCGATCCGGCCGACCGGGCCTGCGTGCTCACCGCGATCGGCCAGGCGATGGAGGCCGACGACTGGCGCGGCTGGAACCTGGGCCGGCGCACCGCCCGCGAGGTGATCGCGGAGCACGCCAAGATCAGTTCCGGTCAATGCGACGACCGGTATTGACATTCCCGTACGGGCGGCGAGACTGCCGGACATGGCCGACGAACCGCGTATCCGGGTGGTGCTGGCCGAGGTCGCCGCCCGGCGCGGTCCGGCCGACCCGGCCCGGACCGACCTCGCCGAGCAGACCCCGGTCGGCGAGGCGCTGGTCAAGGGCCTGGTCCGGGCGCAGCTCGCGCTCGCACTCCGGCTCTCACTGGTGGTGGTGACCGGCCTCGGGGCGCTGCCGCTGCTCTTCACGGTGGCGCCCGCGGTCGGCACGGTCACGGTCTTCGGGATGCACCTGCCGTGGCTGCTGCTCGGCGTGCTCTCCTTCCCGTTCCTGGTCCTGGTCGGCGCCGCCTACGTGCACTGGGCCGAGCGCAACGAGCAGGACTTCGCCGCCGTCATCCGGCGACCCGGGCAATGAACCCGTACCTGGTCCCCGGCCTGGTCGTGGTCATCCTGGTCACCGTGGCGATCGGGGTGTACGGCCTCCGTTTCGCCCGGACCACATCGGACTTCCTGGTCGCGTCCCGCTCGATCAGCCCGTCCTGGAACGCCGCCGCGATCAGCGGCGAGTACCTCTCGGCCGCGTCCTTCCTGGGCGTCGCCGGGCTGATCCTCCGGTACGGCGTCGAGGTCCTCTGGTACCCGGTCGGTTTCGCGGCCGGGTACCTCGCCCTGCTGCTCTTCGTCGCCGCACCGCTGCGACGCTCCGGCGCGTTCACCCTGCCGGACTTCTGCGAGATACGCCTGCGCTCGTCCCGGCTGCGCCGGCTGGCCACCGTGTTCGTGCTCTTCATCGGCTGTCTCTACCTGTTGCCGCAGCTCCAGGGCGCCGGGCTGACCTTCGCCACGGTGACCGGGGGTTCGTACCGCTGGGGCGCGCTGCTGATCGGCGCGGTGGTGACGGCGAACGTGGCGCTCGGCGGGATGCGGGCGATCACCTTCGTGCAGGCGTTCCAGTACTGGCTGAAGCTCACCGCCCTCGCCGTACCGATCCTCTTCCTGATCCTGCAGTGGCAGGCCGACGGGCGACCGCAGGTGACGCCGCCGGGCGGGGCCGTCTTCCCGGCCGCGACCACGGTGACCGTGCAGCGGGACGCGGTCCTGGACGGCGTACGCCCGGTCGAGGCGGGCGAGACGCTGCACTTCGCGGCGGGTGAGCGGGTGCCGCGGGTGAGCACCGTGGACGCCCGGTTCGGCGCGGACTGGCTGCTGCCCGGCCACGACTCGGGGCTCTTCGGGACGTACTCGCTGATCCTGGCCACCTTCCTGGGCACCATGGGACTGCCGCACGTGCTGGTCCGCTTCTACACGAACCCGGACGGCGCCTCGGCCCGGCGGACCACCCTCGTCGTGCTCGCCATGGTCGGGCTCTTCTACCTGCTGCCCACGCTGTACGGCGTCCTCGGCCGGATCTACACGCCCCAGCTGCTGATGACCGGGCGTACCGACGCGGTGGTGCTGCTGCTCCCGGAGGCGGCGCTGGGCGGCGGTCACCTGGGACGGCTGCTCGGGGCGCTGGTCACCGCGGGTGCGCTGGCCGCCTTCCTCTCCACCTCGTCCGGCCTGCTGACCAGCGTCGCCGGGGTGATCTTCACGGACGTGCTGCGCCCCGGGCGGGCCGGCTCGGTCCGGGACTTCCGGCTGGCCACGGTGCTGGCGGCGGCCGTACCGGTGGTGCTGGCCCTCGATCTGTCCGAGATGGACGTCTCCCGGGTGGTGGGGCTGGCCTTCGCTGTCGCGGCGTCCAGCTTCTGCCCGCTGCTGGTGCTGGGCATCTGGTGGCGCCGCCTCACCGACGTCGGCGCGACCGCCGGGATCATCGCCGGTGGCGGCGCCGCGATGGCGTCGGTGCTGGTCACGGTCCTGGGTCCGCCCCTGCCCGGCGCCCTGGCCCCGCTCGTCGCCCAGCCCGCGGCCTGGACCGTGCCGCTCGCCTTCCTGGTCATGGTGATCGGCTCGCTGGTCACCAGCCGTCGCGTCCCGCCCGACGTGGGCGCGACGATGCTGCGGCTACACGCTCCCGAGTCGCTGCGCATTTAAGGATCTTTAAGGTACGGTCCCCGGCCTCTTAAGGAACACGGCCCGTAGACCCCGGCATGAGACCACGGAGAAGCTACCGGCGGCCCGGCACCGGGTTCAGCGGGCGCAACCGGAAGATCATGATCGGGGCGGTCGTCGCGGCGCTGGCCGGTGGGGCGCTGGCGGTCGGCACCGGGATGAGCAACGCGTCGACCACCTGCGACGGGCTGGATCGGTCGCTCCAGGAGACGCTGGACTTCATGGCGGATCAGCGGGCGCACCCGAACGCGCAGACCGACGCCGTACTCGCGAACCGGCAGGCCGTGGTCGACCTGATCAACCTGCAGCGACGGCAGGCCGGGTGCACCGGCGAGGTCGCGGCCCCGGCGACCACCGCACCCACCACGACACCGGCGACCACCGCACCGACCGCGACGGCCACCGCGACCGCCGCGCCGACCACGAGCGCGACGAGCAGCGCGGCGGGCAACGGCGACGCGTCGGGGACCGGAGCCGGCGAGGTGGTCTGCAAGGGCTCCACCGTCACCCTCTCCGGCGAGGCGGGTGAGCCGTTCGCGTCCAGTGGGACGTTCCCCCTCGGGACCGTGCTGAAGGTGACGAACCTGGACAACGGCAAGAGCATCACGGTCACCGTGCAGACCACCTCCGGCAGCTGCGTGCTGCTCAATAACGCGGCCTTCGAGGAGGTCCGCGAGCCGGGCAAGTTCCTCATCCGGCGGGCCGTGATCGAGCGAGTCGGCTGAGTCCCCGCCGACGAAGAGCCGAGCCAGGACCACCGGACCGGGTGCCCCGCGATGTCTGGCGGGATCGCGGGACACCCGGATCACGGTGACAATGCTGGCTCCCGACCTGGCCTACGGTTAAGTTCGGGGCCATGACGGTGCCGGCGCAACGCTCGGGCGAGCCGGCCGCGGCCATGTCGCTGCGCGGTCTCGTCAAGCATTTCGATACCAAGCTCGCGGTCTCCCAGGTCAGTCTGGAGGTGCCGGCCGGGTCCTTCTTCGGGCTGCTCGGCCCCAACGGCGCCGGCAAGACCACCACCCTCTCCATGGCGGTGGGCCTGCTGCGGCCCGACGCCGGTCAGGCCGTTCTTCTCTCGTACGACGTCTGGCAGGCCCCCGCTGCGGCGAAGGCCCTGGTCGGCGTGCTCCCCGACGGCGCCCGGATGTTCGACCGGCTGAGCGGCCCGGAGTTGCTCGGGTACCACGGCCTGCTCCGTGGGATGCCGCCCGAGGTGGTCGACCAGCGTGCCCGGGATCTGCTCGACGTGCTGGAGCTCGGCGTCGGCAACCGCACCCTGGTGGTGGACTACTCGGCCGGGATGAAGAAGAAGATCGGGCTGGCCTGCGCGCTGCTGCACGCCCCGCGCCTGCTGGTGCTGGACGAGCCGTTCGAGGCGGTCGACCCGGTCTCCGCGGCGCTGATCCGCGACATCCTTGCGCGGTACGTCGCCGGCGGCGGCACCGTGGTCTTCTCCAGCCACGTGCTGGAGGTGGTCGAACGGCTCTGCTCACACGTGGCGATCATGTCGGACGGCGTGCTGCGGATGCACGGCACGCTGGCCGAGGTCCGCGGCGAGCGTGCGCTGCAGGACGTGTTCGTGCAGGTGGTGGGCGGCCGGGTGGCGACCGGTTCGGAGCTGGCGTGGCTCTGACCCCCGAGACGGACCCGACAGGCGCCGCGGCGGAAACGACGGGCGCCGCGGCGGACCGGGTGGCGGGCGCCGGGAGCGTGCCGGTCACCGCGTTCGTCCGGCTCAAGCTGCGGATCACCCGGAACGGGCTGCGCGGCCGCCCCGCCCGGGTGGTGCTCTTCGTGCTCGGGGCCTCCGCCGCCTCCTTCCTGGCCGTCGTCGGGTACGCCGTCTTCGCGCTGCCCGGCATGCTCGGTAACCCACGGGTGGCCGGCATGCTGCTGCCGTTCGGCGGCGGGCTGCTGGTGCTCGGCTGGCTCTTCCTCCCGCTGCTCTTCTTCGGCGTCGACGAGTCGCTCGACCCGGCCCGGTTCGCGCTGCTGCCGCTGACCCGGCGCACCCTGATCACCGGGCTCGGCACGGCCGCCCTGGTCGGGTTGCCCGCGCTGGCCACCCTCTGCGCGACGGCCGGGATGGTGGACACCGCGGCCCGGCTCGGCGGGCCCGGCGCCGCGCTGACGGAACTGGCCGGAGTGGTCGGCGGGCTGCTCCTCTGCGTGGCCCTGAGCCGGGCGGTGACCAGCGCCTTCGCCACGGCGTTGCGGGGGCGGCGGGCCCGGGACACGGCGACCATCCTGCTGGCCCTGGTGGCCGCCTCGGTCGGTCCGCTCCAGCTGCTCCTGCTCGGGCTGGTGGACCGCGCGGACTGGGACAGCGCGGCGGCGATCGCGGAGGTGGCCGGCTGGACCCCGCTCGGCGCCCCGTACTCGGTCGGCCTCGACGTGGCGGCGGGGCGGCTGTGGGCCGTACCCGCAAAGCTCTTGATCCTGATCGTGGCGGTCTCCGGTCTTCTCTGGTGGTGGGGGCGGACGCTGGAGCGGGCCATGCTCGGCGCCGCGACCGGCGCAGGGGCGCGCGCGGCCAGGCCGACCGGGCGCGGACCCGTCGACGAGCTGATGTTCCGGTGGCTGCCACGCTCGCGGTTCGGGGCCCTGGTCGCGCGGGAGACCCGCTACTGGTGGCGGGAGACCCGGCGGCGCGCCACCCTGGTGACCCTCACCGCCGCGGGGGTCTTCCTCCCTCTGGCCAGCGTGTTCGCCCCGATCACCGGCACGGACGGCGGCGGTGGCGGTGCCGGCGGGATGGCCTTCGTGGTCGGTGCGATCGCGCCGATCGCGCTGGCGAACCAGTTCGGGTACGACGGCGGCGCGTACGCCACGAATCTGGCCACCGGGGTGCCGGGCCGGGTCGAGGTGCACTCGAGGGCCGCCGCGCACGCCCTGTTCACGGTCCCGATCCTGCTGCTCGTGGCGGTGGTGACCGGCCTGCTCGACGGCCGTCCGGACATGATCCCGGCCCGGCTCGGGACGCTGCTCGCGGTCTACGGCACCGGGCTGGCGATGGTGCTGCCGCTCTCGGTGCGCGCCGCGTTCGCGCTGCCCGAGTCGACCGGGCCGTTCGCGCTCTCCTCCGGCGGCGGGCTGGCCAAGGGTCTGCCCACGCTGGCCGCGATGATCGGCACGATGGTCGTCTCGCTGCCGGTGGTGCTGACCGGGCTGCTGCTCCCGCCGCTCTGGCTCTGGGTGGGCCTGCCGCTCGGTCTCGGGTACGGGACGGTGGCGTACCTGATCGGCTCGACCCTCGCCGGCGCCCTGCTGGACCGGCGCATGCCCGAGGTACTGGCCGCGGTCACCCCGCGCTGAGTCACCGGACTTTTCGGATTCCCTCGCGCTTGACGAAGATCAGGCGGCGCTCGATCGCGTCGCCGGAGGGGCCGAGGACGTAGCCCTCGATCCAGAGCCAGCCGTCGTACGTGATCCGCGGATCGACCCGGATCACCCGGAACGTCAGCGCGCGGTCCCCCGCGAACTGGACACTCGCGGCACTCCCGACATGGAGCACCTCGCCCGCGCGCGGCAGGTCGCCGGTCATCCGCCACCCCCCAACCGACATTACACAGAATGTATATGACGATCACAGCCTGTCGATCGTCCACTTTCGAGAGTGAGTGGGAGATGATCCGATCGTCGCCCGTCGTCATTCGCTCGTCGGAAGGAGTCACCGGCATGCCGGCCACCGTTCCCGAGGTGCCCGACGACCGGATCCGAGCACGTCAACGGCAGCTCGCCGGCGATCTTCGCGCCCAGATCCTGGCCGGCGACATCGGCCCCGGCGAACGCATCCCGAGCACCGCCGCGCTGACCCGCCGGTACGCCGTCAACAACATGACGGTCACCCGGGCACTCGCCATCCTCAAGGCGGAGGGCCTGCTCACCGGCCACAAGGGAAGGTCGGTGGTGACCACCGGCCGCCGGCCCGCCGAGATCCCGGCCGCCGCGGACCGACCACCCGGCGGGGCGCCCGCCACGGTCGGCGAGGTGCCCGCGCCGGCCCCGGTCGCCGAGGCGCTCGGCCTGGACCGGGACGAGCCGGTGCTACGCCGGCATCACGTGCGCCTGCTCGACGGGGAACCGGCCGAGCTGATCTGGTCGTACTACCCGCTACCGGTGGCGTACGGCAGCGCCCTGACCGAGGCGGATCCCCTGCCCGGTGGCGCGCCCGCGGTGCTCGCCGCGCTGGGCCATCCGCTGCGGCGCGCGATCGACCGGGTCTCGGTCCGCCCGGCCACGGTGACCGAGCTGATCGCCCTGCGGCTGCCGGGTGACGTGCCGGTGCTCCGTCAGTTCCGGATCGGGTTCACCGACGGGGACCGGCCGGTCGAGGTGACCGTGATGATCAAGGCCGGCCAGCGGTTCGAGATCCGTTACGACCTGCCGGTGCCGCCGGGTTGACCGGGCGCACCGGTCGCAGCCCGGCCTGGCGTACGAAGATCCGCCGCCGCTGCAGCGCGTTGCCCGCCGGACCGAGGACGTAGCCGTCCAGCCAGATCCAGCCGTCGTAGGTGATCCGCGGGTCGACCCGGATGACCCGGAAGGTCAGTGCCCGGTCGCCGGCGAACTGAACACTCGCCTCGACGCCGACCTGGACGACGTCACCCGGCCGCAGCGCTTGCTCGGGCATGCGGCATCCCCTTCCGAAAGACCTTCTGAGGAAAATAGCTGTTGATCAATTGATTCGGGTAGCCACGTGCAGGATTTGTAAACGGGAGAATGATCGGGTGAGCACCGATGAGCCGGGTGGACGCATTCACTCCACCGATCCGTTCGCCGTCCCCGACACGGCGAAGTCCCCGACCCGGCGCCTCCGCGGCCGCCTCGCCGCCCCGGTCACGCTCTGGACCACGCCGGGCCCGTCCGGATTGACCGTCTCCTCCGTCCTGGTCGCCGACGGCGATCCGGGCCGGGTCCTCGGGCTGATCGACGAGGAGAGCGACTTCTGGGACGCGGTCTCGGCGAGCGGCCGGTTCGCGGTGATCCCGCTGACCCCGGCCGACCGGCAGCTGGCCGACCGGTTCGCCGGGCTGATGCCCGCGCCGGGCGGGCTCTTCGCCGCCGGCGAGTGGCGGCAGACCGGGTACGGCCCGGTACCCGCGGACGCCGGGACCTGGGCCGGGTGCCGCCTCGACGCCGAGCGGCCGTGCGGCTGGGCCCTGCTGGTCGAGGCGGTCATCGAGACGATCGAGGTCGGCGAGGCCGCGGAGCCGCTGGTCCACTATCGAGGCAGATACCGCTGAGCGCAGTCAGATCACCACTCAGCGCACACCTCGACCGGCGGCTCGGAGGGCCGCCGTTTCCTTCGTACGGTGCCGGAAAGTCCGCCCACCCCCACGAAGGTGGTGAATCCGAGTGCCGGCATCCTCCGAGAGATACCTCGAGGTGCAGAACTCCGAGGAATTCGATCGACTGCGCACCACCCTGCGCCGCTTCATCTTCCCGACCACGGTCGCGTTCATCCTCTGGTACGCCCTCTATGTGCTGCTCTCCGCGTACGCGCGGGACTTCATGGCGATCAAGCTGATCGGCCACGTCAACGTCGCGCTGATCTTCGGCCTGCTGCAGTTCCTCTCCACATTCCTGATCGCCTGGTACTACTCCCGGTACGCGGCCCAGAAGCTGGACCCGCTCGCCGACCAGATCCACGACGGTGTCGAGGGGAGCTCCGAATGACGCCGGATCCGTTTCTCGCCGCCGAGGCGACGTCCAGCACCTCGCGGACGCTGACCATCACGCTCTTCCTGGTCTTCGTGGCGATCACCCTGGGCATCACCATCTGGGCCAGCCGGCAGACCAAGACGGCCACCGACTTCTACGCCGGCGGCCGCCAGTTCTCCGGCTTCCAGAACGGCATGGCGATCGGCGGCGACTACATGTCGGCCGCCTCGTTCCTCGGCATCGCCGGCCTGATCGCGCTCTACGGCTACGACGGCTTCCTCTACTCCATCGGCTTCCTGGTCGCGTGGCTGGTCGCGCTCCTGCTGGTCGCCGAGTTCCTGCGCAACTCCGGCCGGTACACGATGGCCGACGTGCTGGCCTTCCGGATGCGCCAGCGCCCGGTGCGTACCGCCGCCTCGGTCTCCACCGTGGTGGTGTCGATCTTCTACCTGATCGCGCAGATGGTCGGCGCCGGCGCGCTGGTCTCGCTGCTGCTCGGGATCACCGCCGACCAGACGTTCCTGGGGCTCACCGCGGCGCAGGCCAAGGTCTGGACGATCATCCTGGTCGGCGCGCTGATGATCGTGTACGTGGTGGTCGGCGGCATGAAGGGCACCACGTACGTGCAGATCGTCAAGGCGTTCATGCTGATGACCGGCGCGTTCGTGATGGTCCTGCTGGTGCTCGCGCACTACCGGTTCAACCTGTCCAGCCTGCTCGGTGACGCCGCCGCGCAGTCCGGCAAGGGCGACGCGTTCCTCGAACCGGGCCTGCGGTACGGCGTCGAGAAGCCCACCGGGCTGGAGACGTTCTACAGCAAGATGGACCTGCTCTCGCTCGGCCTCGCGCTGGTGCTCGGCACGGCCGGTCTGCCGCACATCCTGACCCGGTTCTACACCGTGCCGACCGCCCGGATCGCCCGCAAGAGCGTGCTCTGGGCGATCGGCATCATCGGCACGTTCTACCTTTTCACCCTGGCTCTGGGCTTCGGCGCGGCGGCCCTGGTGGGCGGCACCGCGATCACCGCCCAGGACAAGGCGGGCAACACCGCGGCACCACAGCTGGCCCAGAAGCTGGGCGTCGACTACTTCGGCGGGGACACCGGCGGGGCGATCCTGCTGGCGATCATCGCGGCGGTCGCCTTCGCCACCATCCTGGCCGTGGTCGCCGGTCTGACCCTGGCGTCGTCGTCCAGCACCGCGCACGACTTCTACGCCAGCGTGCTCAAGCGGGGCACCGCCTCGGAGCGTGAGGAGGTCCGGGTCGCCCGGTTCGCCGCGCTGATCATCGGCGCGATCGCCATCGCCCTGTCGATCTTCGCGCAGAGCCTGAACGTGGCGTTCCTGGTGGCCCTCGCCTTCGCGGTGGCGGCCTCGGCGAACCTGCCGGCGATCCTGTACAGCCTCTTCTGGCGGCGGTTCAACACCTCGGGCGCGCTCTGGTCGATCTACGGCGGACTGGCCAGCGCGGTGATCCTGGTGTTCTTCTCGCCGGTCGTCTCGGGCTCGGCCACGGCCATGTTCCCGGAGCAGGACTGGCACTGGTTCCCGCTCTCCAACCCGGGCATCATCTCCATCCCGCTCGGTTTCCTCTTCGGCTGGCTGGGCACCGTGCTCTCCAAGGAGAGCGAGCCGGAGAAGTACGCGGAGCTCGAGGTCCGGTCGCTGACCGGGCACGGGGCGCACTGATCCGTGGGTTCGGGGCTCCTGACGGGGAGCCCCGACTCCCACCTTCGTGCCGTCGCGCGTCGAGAATCCGGATCGGTGGCCGTACCGACCTAATCTGGGTGCATGTCTGCGACCACCTCCCCCAGCGGCAATTCCCCCGGGCGGGCCTCCGTCCCGCCGTCCGGCGGCTATTCCGCGCCGCCGGGGGACCGTGACCGCTCCTACCCGCGGCCCGACCGGGGCCACTCGTACCAGGGCGGCAAGGGACCCCGGCTGCGCCCGAAGTGGGGCCGGATCCTGCTGGTCGCCGGCGCGGTCGTGCTGGTGCTCGCGCTGGTGCTCGGCATCTACGCGTACAACAAGCTGACCGGCCTGGACGAGAACCTGAAGCGGACCGACGCGTTCGCCGACATCACCGACGGGCGGCCGGAGAAGACCGTCGACGGCGCGTTCAACATCCTGCTGGTCGGCAGCGACTCGCGGGATCCGGACAGCAAGACCGACTCGGCCAACGCCTGGCGCGCGGACACGCTGATGATCATGCACGTGCCGGCCGACCACAAGAGCGCGCAGATCGTCTCGATCCCCCGCGACCTGTGGGTGAACATCCCGAGCGGCAACAACGCGGCGTGCAGCACCGGCAGCCGCGCCAAGATCAACGCGGCGTTCGCCTTCGGTGGCCTGCCGCGGGCGGTCCGCACCGTCGAGTGCATGACCGACGTGCACCTGGACCACGTGATGGCGATCGACTTCGGCGGCTTCAAGGAGGTCACCGACGCGCTCGGCGGCGTGGACCTCAACGTCGACCAGACCATCACGTCGATCCACAAGCCGTACCGGAAGTTCACCAAGGGCATGATGCACATGAACGGCGCGCAGGCCCTGGACTGGGTGCGCCAGCGCAAGCAGTTCGCCCGCGGCGACTTCGCCCGGATGCAGCACCAGCAGCAGTTCCTCAAGGCGATCATGGACAAGGCGGCCAGCAGCGGCACGCTGACCAGCCCGACCAAGCTGAGCGCGTTCCTCGATGCGGTCACCGCGGCGGTCACCGTCGACCAGGACTTCTCGCTGGAGGACATGGTCGTGCAGTTCCGCAGCCTGCGCGGCGACAACCTCACCTTCATCACCAGCCCCAACAAGGGCAGCGAGACCATCAGCGGCCAGTCGGTGGTGGTCTCGGACAAGGAGAAGGCGATCGCCCTCTACGACGCGATGGCCGCCGACACGATGACGGAATGGCTCGCCGAAAACGCTAAGAAGAACTGACGACCGGCCGGTCACTCAGCCGGGGTCGTGAGCGTCCGTATGGTCTTACATGACGCTCACGGCCCGGCGTGCGTTCGCCCCGCTCTGGGCCAAGCTGACCATCGCGCTCGGGATGGTGCTGACGCTGGCCGCAGGCTCCGCGCTCGCCGCCGGCCAGGTGCTGCTCCACCGGGCCACCAGCACGATCGTCCAGGCGAACCTGACCGGGGGCGCGGCGAAGACGGTCGCCCAGGGCGCCGACTTCGACAACCTGGTCGGGCCGGTCGACCTGCTGCTGATGGGCGTGGACGCGCGGGAGCGCTGGGCCGAGGACGCCCTGCACGCGGACACCATCATCATCCTGCACATCCCGGCCAGCCACGACCGGGCGTACCTGATCTCCATCCCGCGGGACACCGAGGTGACGGTGCCGGCGTTCCCCCGCAACGGCTACCCGGGCGGGACCGTGAAGGCCACCGAGGCGTTCTTCTGGGGCGCGCAGCACGGCGGCGGCTGGACCGGCGGCGCCCAGCTGCTCGCCGCCACCCTGAAGAACATGACCGGGATCAGCTTCGACGGTGCCGCGATCATCAACTTCGGCGGTTTCAAGAGCGTCATCGACCGGCTCGGCGGCGTACACCTCTGCGTCGACCAGCAGGTCGTCTCGCATCACATGGTCTACGTCGGCGGACGGCCGATGTACCTGGCCGAGGCCCGCCGGACCGGCCGGCCGATGAAGCCGGTCGTGCACCGGGTCGGCTGCCGGGACATGGCGGGCTGGAAGGCGCTCGACTACGCCCGGCAGCGCTACGGCCTGAAGAACGGCGACTACGACCGGCAGCGCCACCAGCAGCAGCTGGTCAAGGCGATGGCGAAGAAGGCGGCGCGCACCGGCCTCCTCTCCAACCCGGTCAAGATCGCGGGATTGCTCCAGGCGGCCGGGAGGTCGCTGGTGGTGGACACCGGTTACGTGTCGATCGCCGACTACGCGCTCAGCCTCAAGAAGGTCGCGGCCAACGACATGGTGCTGCTGCGGACCAACGACGGGACGTTCGCCGGCAACGCCAACGGCCGGGAGGGCGTCACCGCCAAGAGCGCCCTGATGTACGCCGCCGTCAAGCAGGATCGGCTCGACCGGTTCATCCTGAGCAACCCGGACGTCGTCGCCACCGAGAAGTGAGCCCGCCGTACGCTGAATCCCGTGTTCGGACCTCAGGTACCCAGCGTGACCGCTGATCAAGTCTCCCCCGACGCCTACCTGCTCGACGTGCGCGAGCCGGACGAGTGGACCGCGGGCCACGCCCCCGGCGCCCACCACCTGCCGATGATGGAGGTCCCGGCCCGGATGGCCGAGGTGCCTCAGGACGGCGAGGTGGTCGTGATCTGCCGGTCCGGCGGGCGCTCCGGCCAGGTCGTGGCCTACCTGGTCAACAACGGGTGGGACAACGTCCGCAACATGGAGGGCGGGATGCGGTCCTGGGCGACCGCCGGCCGTGACGTGGTCAGCGAGGACGGGCAACCGGCCCGGGTGTTGTGACCACCGGATACCGCCCGCTCGTCTTCGCGCACCGCGGCGGCGCCGACGCGCTGCCCGAGCACACGCTCGGGGCGTACCTCCGTGCGCTGGAGGAGGGGGCGGACGGCCTGGAGTGCGATGTCCGTCTCACCCGGGACGGGCATCTGGTCTGCGTGCACGACCGCGGACTCAAGCGCACCAGTAACGGGAAAGGCCTGGTCAGCCGCCGTACGCTGGCCGAGCTGGAACGGCTCGACTTCGGCTCCTGGCACCCCGGCTACCCGGCCGACGAGGAGCTGCCCGACCTGAGCCGCCTGCTCACCCTGGAGCGGCTGCTGGAGGCGGTGCTGGGCTGCGGGCGCCCGGTCAAACTCCTGATCGAGACCAAACACCCCTCCGTGTACGGCGCGGAGGTGGAGCGCCGGCTGATCAAACTGCTGCGGAGGTACGGCCTCGCCGACCCGAAGCCCGACGACCCGGTGCAGGTGACGGTGATGTCGTTCGCGGCGCTCGCCCTGCGCCGGATCCGCGCCAAGACGCCCGCCATACCCACCGTCTACCTGCTGGAGCTCCTCCCGCCCGGGGTCGGCAAGGGGAAGCTGCCGTTCGGGTCGCGGATCGCCGGTCCCGGGGTGGAGTTGGTCCGCAACCGGCCCGGGCTCCTCCCGGCGATGCGGGCGGCGGGCCACCGGACGTATGTCTGGACGGTGAACGAGCCGGCGGACCTGGAGCTGGTCCTGCGCAACCGGGTGGACGGCGTGATCAGCGATCGCCCGAAGTTCGTCCTGGACCACCTGGCCCGGCTCTCCTCCTGACGCGGCCCTCCTCCTTGACGCGGCCCTCCTCCTTGACTCGGCTCTCCTGCCGACCCGGCCGATCAGGTGATCGCCCGGCCCGGTCGCTCCGTCATGTGATCGTCGACACATTCGCACCAGGACGGGGGGCGAGGCAGACTCACAGACATGCCGGACCGCCCCGACTACCCCGCTCTGACCCTCGGCCAGATCGCGATCCTCGACCGCGTCAACGCCGGGGAGACCGGGCTCGCCGTGCTGCAACACCTGGTCCGGCTCGCCCAGGACGTGCTCGGCGCGCGCGGCGCCGGCTTCGCGGAGTACTCCGACGGCCACGGCCGGATCATCGCGGCCACCGGGGTCGGCGAGGCCGCGATCGGGCGCCGGGTGAAGAGCCCCGACGACCAGCGGCGCGGCGGCCGGCCCCTGCTGGTTCCGCTCGACTCGGTCAACGACGAGTTCGCCCGCCGGATCGAGGGCGGCGACCCGCGGCACATGCTCGGCGCCCGGTGCGAGGCGGGCGGCCGGTTCGCCGGGTCGCTGCACGTCTTCTTCGGCGCGGAGAGCGGGCAGCCGGAGCCCGAGCACCAGGCCGTGCTGGAGCTGCTGGCCGGGCTGGTCGGGCGGCTCTACCGCTCGTCCAACGGGCTGCCCTCGCACGGCCGGGACCCGGGCCAGGAGAACCAGAACCTCTGGGTCGCGGTCACCAGCCACGAGCTGCGTACCCCGGTCACCGTGATCAAGGGGTACGCGGACACGCTCACCAACCACTGGGAGACGCTCACCGATGCGGGGCGGCGCGATGCCGTACGCGTGATCGGCAACCGCGCCGGCGAGCTGGCCCGGCTGGTCGACCGGCTGCTCTCCGCGGCCAGTGACGACGGCGCGGTCGGCGCCAGCCCGGCGGGCCCGTTCGACCTCGTCGGGACGCTTCGTGAGGCGGTCGGCGAGTTGCCCGCCGTGCTCCGGGCACGCCTGCACCTGGGCGAGCTGCCCGAGGGGCTGCCTAAGGCGTACGGGAACCGGGATTCGATCGCCACCATCCTCACCGAGCTCGCCACCAACGCCGAGAAGTACTCGCCGCCGGAGACCACGGTCGAGGTCTGCGCCGGCACCGACGAGGACACGCTGCGCTTCCGGGTCTCCGACCGCGGCGCCGGGATCGCCCCGGAGCACGTGGAGCGGGCCTTCGAGCGGTACTGGCAGTCGGAGTCCGGCGATCATCGCCAGCCGGGCGCGGGGCTCGGCCTCTACCTCGTCCGCCGGCTGGTCGAGCGCCAGAACGGCTGGGTCTCGCTGCGCCCGCGCGAGGGCGGCGGCACGATCGCCGAGGTCCGTTTCCCCCGCGCGTGACCTGCTCGCCCGCCGCCCGCGAGACCACGCACGCCCCGCTCGTCCGTCCCCCCGGGAAGCCACGCGCGTCCCGTGCGTCCGTCCCCCGGGAAGCCACGCGCGTCCGGTGCGTTCGGCTTCCGGGAAGCCGCAGGTGACCAGGCTGCCGGGGCGGCGAGGGTGGCCCGCGTCACCACCCGCCGGGGAAGACCGCCTAGGCTGGTTCCTCGTGAGCAAGCGTCGCAAGCCCCGCGAGACCGCCCCGAAGACCAAGGTCCGGGACATCTTCGTCGCCCGCCCGTTCGAGGGTCTGGCCGACGAGCCCGAATGGGTCGCCCTCCGTGAGCTGGTCCCGGCCGCCTCGGCATCGCTGACCCTCAAGCCCGAGATCACCGCCGAGTACGGCGACCGCCCGGTCACCCTGTCGACCGTCCTGCCGATGGCGTGGCCCGCCATGATCCGCCGCGACGGCGAGGTCTTCGTCGGGCTGCAGCGGCACGTCCAGTCCGGTGACGTCTCCCGCGACCTGGCCGTGGCGATCCTGGCCGCGTTGCGTACCGAGCCGGGCGAGCCGGTCGCGGTCCCGTCGCTGCCCGGCGAGGGTCTCCGGCTGCAGGACATCCTCGCCGACGGCCCGCTCGACGTGACCATGCACGACGGCTTCGAGTACTGGCTCGACGCCGACCAGATCCAGGACGCCAACGTCAAGGCCTCGCTGGAGCGCGCCAACGCCTCGATCTACCCGACGGTCCGGCTCACCGCCGCGAAGGCCGCCTACTGGTGCCGGATCGCCCCGGACAAGGGTCACGTCCGCTGGGTGCTCGCCGACGACGAGGACCGGGCACTCGACGCGCTGGCCCGGCTCTCCGCCGCCGGCGACCTGCTGCTCGGCGAGGAGACCAAGTTCGCCGGCATGTTCCGCGCGCACGGCCTGCTGGTCCCGGTCTGGGACATCCCGGGCGAGCCGGAGGGCGCCGACTGGGAGGCCCCGCTCGCCGACTTCGCCAAGCGCTACGCGGACACCCTCGCCGTTGACGAGCCGCTCGACGCCGCCGCCCGCCGCGCCAAGCAGGGCCTGATCGGCCGCCAGCTCACCCTCCGCTGACCCACCCGCAAGCCCGGCACGTGGCCGGGGCCGTACCGCGCTGCCAGGTTCTGGCTGGTGCTCCAGGGTGTCTCGAGCGCAGCGAGAGACCCCTGAGCACCAGCCAGAACCTCGCGCCGCGCTACGGCCTCGAGTGGGCACGGTCGTCGCGTGGGGCGCAACCACTCACGCACGTCGCCCCGGAGGGCTGAGCGCTCTGGACGCGCCAGCGGCCGGCGAAGACCGCAGGGGCCCTCGGCGGGAGGGACGGTCCGCACCCCGTCCAACCGCCCTCCCGCCACCCTTGAAACGGACTGAAGGCTGCCGCCCCGCTACGACAATGGGTCTCTCGTGATCGGGCAGCTCATGCATCGGGGGCCGCCGCGGCCGGAGCCCAGCTCGGAGCCGCTGATCCGGACCACCTCGATGCCGGCGCGCTCGAGCTGGGCGTTCGTCTCGATGTTGCGCTCGTAGGCGACGCAGAGGCGCGGGGCGATGGCGAGCGTGTTGTTGCCGTCGTCCCACTGTTCGCGTTCGGCGGTGACCGGGTCGAGGCCGGTGTCGATGACGCGCAGGTGGTCGATGCCCATCGCCTCGGCGGCGGCCTCCAGGAACGGGCGGAGCGGGCGGATCGAGGTGTCGGTGATCGTCCAGGCGCGCAGGTCGTGGGCGACGTTCGGGTACATGACGACGGCGTCGACGTCCACCATGGTGCAGACCGTGTCGAGGTGCATGGTGGCGCGTTCCTGGGCGATCGGGACCACCAGCACGGTATGCGCGAGCCCGGCGCCGATGGCCCGGCGGGCGAGACGTTCGGCGCCGGCCGGGGTGGTGCGTTCGCCGACGCCGACGGCGAGCACGTCGGGGGCGAGCACCAGGACGTCGCCGCCCTCGACCGGTTCCAGCGTGGGGTCGTACAGGAGCTTCACGCCGGCGAAGCGCGGGTGGAAGCGGTAGATCGCGTGGGTGAGGGTGGTCTCCCGGCGCCGGGCGGGCATCGCCAGGCTGGTGACGGCGACCCGGTCGCGGACCCAGACCGCGGAGTCCCGGGTGAAGAGCAGGTTGGGGAGCGGATCGATGACGAAGTCGTGCTTGTCGAGCATCGCGTAGACGAGGCTGCCCGGGCTGGGCTTCATCTCCTCGTGTGCCAGGCCGGCGACAAGCACCCGGGCCAGGCCCTCGGGCGGCTGGTCGGCGAGGTAGTCGGCGACGCCGGCCCGCAGCGCGTCGCCGAGCCGGGGATCGTCCAGCACCCCGGCGGTCAGCTCGGCGCGGGCCTCGGGGACGGTCAGCGTCTCGGCGATCAGATCGTTGAGATAGATCACTTCCACGTCCCGGGAGCGGAGCGCCTCGGCGAATCCGTCGTGCTCCTCCTGGGCCCGGCCCACCCACGGGATGCCGTCGAAGAGGAGGGAGCCGCTGTTCCTCGGCGTCAATCTGGCCAGTTCGGGGCCGGGGCGGTGGAGCAGGACGGTACGGAGCCGGCTGACTTCACTGTCGACGTACACGGTCCGACGTTAGCCCGTACCGACCGCGATCGGGTGGTGACGTTATGACTAGATCTTGGGACGCCCATGCGTCGAATGAACTACCGCGTTAGCTTGAGAACCGTGGGTGTAGACCGCGCGAGATGCGCCATTAGCAAGAAGACGTTGTCCGTGAATGCGGCATTCACCCACCTTCCTTCCTCTTTCCTTCCTACCTCCCGACCTTTTCCGTAGGGGGTCGAGCACGTACGGTAGTTGGAAAAGAGAGCCCGTCTGACCTTTTGCCGGAGGTCGCAGTGACTGTCTTCCCCGCCCGCCCTGCCCTGCCCACCACGACATCCCGAGCCGCACTCACGTCCGGTCCGCCCGCACTCGAGGGTCCGCGCCTGACGCCCGCCGAGTGGGCCCGCCGCCGCCGTGCCGACCGGGAGGCCCGCCGCGTCGAAGCCGCGAGCGCCCGCGCGCTGACCCGGCTCGACCGCCTCGGGCCCAACTGGCACATCATCGACTGGCCGCGTTACGACATGACCCAGTCGTACTACGAGCCCGACCCGACCGACGACCGCGCGGGCTTCCTCGCGATCGGCCCGGGCGGCGTCTACGCCGTGAGCGTGGCCGACCACGGCCGCTCCCGCGTCCTGATCGCCGGGGACGTCGTCCAGATCAACGGGAAGCGCCCGAACTACGTGGCCGAGGCGCGCCGTGACGCCCGCCGGGCCGCCAAGGCGCTCACCGCCGTGGTCGGGCTGAACGTACCCGTCACCCCGGTCCTGGCCTTCGTCGGCTCCGGTGTGATCAGCGTCCACGGCCTCCCGAAGGACTGCCTGGTCGCCACCGACAAGGAGCTCGACCGGCTGCTGATCGCCGGGGGTGCGCGCCTCTCCCCGGCCACGGCGAGCAAACTTTCAGCCGTGGCTCAGAACCCGTCCACCTGGGCCAACGCGCCCTACCGGCCGGCGGGTGACTACCGTTGGTACAGCAACGGACAGACGGCCGCTGACAAGCGGTCGACCCGCCGGTAACGTTCCTTGCGAACGCCGTCGACGGCGCGCTCCGGCCTCGTGGTGACGAGACCGGGGCGCCCCGGTCGATGCGATGGAAGCGAGGAGGAGCGGGTGGCGCATGTTGAGCTCTCCCTCTCGGGAGCGTTCGTCCCCCAGGCACGCACACCGGCCGAGGCCGAGTTCGTCTCCAGCGTCGAGCGCTGGGCCGGCACCGTGGCCGCGGCCGAGGAGCCCTGCCTGATCATCGACGCCAGCGGACTGATCCTGGCCGTCTCACCGTCCTGCAGCGAGCTGCTCGGCCTGGGCAAGCCGGTCGAGGCGCTGGGCAAGCGGCTGAGCACCGCGCTGGAGCTGATCGACTTCACCGGGCTGGCCGGGCCGCTGGAAGGACCGGAAGCGGACAAGATCCCGCCGCTGCTCGCGGTCCGCAGCGAGCGCCTGGCCCGTGGCCTGATGCGGGTTCTCCCGGGTCCGGGCGAGCCGCCGCTGACCCTCGACGCGGTCTCCACGCCGCTGCTCGCGGGCGCCCGGGTGGCCGGTTCGCTGACCTTCCTGTCCCCGGTTCGCTACTGACACCCGGTTTGTCCATGGCGGTGTGGCGTTTGCCGCATGAGGCAACCATTGGGTGTTACCGATCCGTAACGTAGTCTGCCGTCATGCTCGATCTAGACCTGTTACCGGATGAGTACTCGGTGTGCCGCCTGCCGGCCGGCTCCACCCTGCCCGGCGCCCTCACCGCAGGTCCGGACGACAAGAGCGTCATCTCGGTGACCTGGGGCCTCGACGAGATCTCGATCATCTGCCCGGCCGGGCGCGTACCGGAGGGGGCCGAGGTCGACACGGCCTGGCGATGTCTGCGCGTCGCCGGGCTCGAGCTCGCCATGACCGGCGTGCTGGCCTCGCTGGTCGGGCCGCTCGCCGAGGCCCGGGTCAACATCGTCACGTTCTCCACGTTCGACACCGACTATCTGCTGGTGCCGACGGTACGGCTGACCGAGGCGGTCAACACGCTGACCGCCGCCGGGCATCGAATAGCTGGCTGACGATACGTCCGGCTCCTACCATGGTCGGGTGTCCCCCCGCACACATCGCCTCGCCCTGGCCACGGGCGCCCTATTGATGATCGGCGCCTGCGGTGCGCCGCCGAAGGTCCTACCCACCAGCGCGCCCCGCGCAGCCGGAAGCCTCTCGGCATCCCCGATCGCACCACCGCTGCCGTCCTATGCGGCACCCTCCGCCGTCGCGACCGCCCTTCCCGGATATACCGTGACATATCCGACTTTTCAGGTGCCGACCACCCTCGCGACCACCACGTCACCCACGCCGACGCCCACCCCCTCGCACGCCGCCACGTGCACCGGCCAGCCGACCGGCACCGAGATCCTCACCATGATCAAGGGGAAGGACGGCGTACCGGACGAGACATTGCAGGTGCAGGACGGGCCGTTCTGCTCGGGTGAGTGGTCGTTCACCACGGTGGAGATCGCCGGCAAGAGCGCCGACGAGCTGGAGCCGCTGATGGTGGTCGCCACCGGCAAGGGCAGCACGCTGACCTTCGTCGCGGCCGGTACCGACGTCTGCAACTCCCGGGTGCAGAGCGCGCCCGCCGGGATCCGGGTCATGGCCTGCGGCTTCTGACGGCCTAAACTGCACGTCATGCGCTTCACCTACCTCGGCCCCGAGGGCACCTTCACCGAGGCGGCCCTGCGCACGCTCCCCGCCGCCGAGCAGGGCGTGCGCATCCCGGCCCGGAGCGTGCCCGAGGCCGTCGAGGCGGTCCGCTCGGGCGACGTGGACGCCGCGCTGGTCCCCCTGGAGAACTCGGTGGGCGGCGCCATCCCGGTCACCCTGGACGAGCTGGTCACCGGCAGCCCGCTGATGATCACCCGGGAGGTGCTGCTGCCGGTCGAGTTCGTGCTCGCCGCCGACGGGCCCAAGCCGCTCGCCGGGCTGCGGCACATCGCGGCGCACCCGCAGGCCTCGGCCCAGTGCCGGCGCTGGCTGGAGTCGAACGTGCCGGACGCGGTCGTGGTCGACGTGCTCTCCAACGCGACCGCCGCGATCAACGCCGCCGCCGGGGAGTACGACGCGGCCCTCTGCGCGCCGATCGGCGTACCGCAGAACGGGCTGACCGTGCTCGCCGAGAAGGTGGCCGACCGGGCCGACGCGGTCACCCGGTTCGCCCTGCTCACCCGCCCCGCCCCGCCCGCGCCGCCGACCGGCGACGACGTGACCTCGCTGGCCGTCTCGATTCGGCACGACCAGGTGGGCGCGCTGCTCGCGGTGCTGACCGAGCTCGCCGTCCGGGGTGTCAACCTGTCCCGGATCGAGTCCCGCCCGACCGGCGAGCAGCTGGGGACGTACTTCTTCTTCCTGGACTGCACCGGCCACGTGGCCGAGGCCCGGGTCGGCGAGGCGCTGCAGGGCCTGCGCCGGATCTGCGCCGAGGTCCGCTTCCTGGGCAGTTACGCCCGGCACCGTCTGCAGCCCGAGGAGCCGGTCCCGGCCCCCGCGGGCCTCTCCGACACCGACTTCGACGGCTCCGCCACCTGGCTGGAGCGCATCCGTTCCGGGAAAATCTAACCCCAGCCCAGGTCGTGCAGGCGCTGGTCGTCGATGCCGAAGTGGTGGGCGATCTCGTGGACCACGGTGACCGCGACCTCGTCGATCACGTCGTCCTCCGACTCGCAGACCTTGAGGGTCGGCAGGCGGTACACGGTGATCCGGTCGGGCAGCGCGCCGGCGTAGTCCCAGCCGCGCTCGGTCAGCGCGGTGCCCTCGTAGAGGCCGAGCAGGTCGTCGCTGCCGTCCGGCGGGGCGTCCTCGACCAGGAAGACCACGTTGTTCATCAGGGAGAGCAACTCGTTGGGCACCTCGTCGAGCGCCTCGCCCACCAGTTCCTCGAAGCGCTCTCGACCCATGTCCACCGGCACGATCACCATTGTGCCTCGTGATGCTGTGTCGCGGTTATGAGCCGACACGGCACGAGTGTCCGTCACCCGGCCGTGCCGACAGGACAGGAGAGATCAGGACAGCGTGGCGGAGAGGCTGATCGCGGCGCCCGGCGAGAGCAGGCGCGAGATCGGGCAGTTCTCCTTGGCGTCCGCCGCGATCTTCTGGAAGGTCGCGTCGTCGATGCCGGGCACGACGCCGACGGTCTCCAGGTCGATGCGGGAGACCCCGAAGCCGGCGTCGGTCTTGTCCATGTGCACCTTGGCCACGGTCTCCACCGAGGTGGGCGTGAAGCCCGCGTCGGCGAGCCCCTTGGAGAACGCCATCGAGAAGCAGCCGGAGTGGGCCGCCGCGATGAGCTCCTCGGGGTTGGTGCCCTCGCCCTCCTCGAAGCGCGACTTGAACGAGTAGTTCCCGGAGAGACCACCCTTACCGGTCTTCACAGTGCCGGAACCCTCGGTGAGGTTCCCTTCCCAGCGGGCTGTAGCGGAACGAATAGGCATGAAGGAAACGCTAGCCCATTCGTGGCGCGCTGGAAGGCCGACCGCGCGCGGGCCATCATGGATCACATGCCGCGCCTCACCCTCCTGCGGGACCTCGCCACCGACCGGCGGATCACCCCGCTGACCGCCGCGCTCGGCGGGGTCGCGGCCTTCGCCTCGCTGGTCTCCGAGTGGCAGGTCACCACGGTGGACGGGATGGCGTTCGGCGACGACGAGCTGGACTCCTCGCGGATGCTCCCGACCGACCTGGTCGATCTCGGCGGGCTCGGCGCGGCCTATCTGGTGGGCCTCCTCCTCCTGGTCACGACGGTGGTCCTGGCCGTCTTCGGCCCCCTCTCCGGCCGGGTGTACGCCCGCCTCTGCGGGTACGCCGTCGGCGGCACCCTGCTCGCCGCGCTGCTCGCCCTGGTCCGGCTGCTCGGCGACCAGAGCCGGCTGGTGTCCCGCTTCTACACGGTGGAACTCACCACTGAGCACCTTCGGGTGACATATGGACGCGGTGTTTGGTGTGCCCTCGCCGGGGTATCCCTCGCGCTGGCCGCCCTCTGGCTCGCCGGCCGCGAGACCGAGCCGGTGAACGAACCACGGTGGCGGCGAGGCAGATCCGACGATCCGCTGCCGGAGTCCCCGTTGGAGTTGACCGTCACCGCGGTCGAAAGCCGAGTGAACGACGGGGTCACCAACCGGTAGGCTCGACAACCGTGATTGACCTGCGTCTGCTTCGCGACGACCCCGAACTGATCCGCGCCAGCCAGCGACAGCGCGGCGAGTCCCCCGAGCTGGTGGACACGCTGCTGCGCGCCGACGAGGAGCGCCGTTCCGCGACCCAGCGGTTCGAGGCGATCCGGGGCGAGCAGAAGTCCATCGGGAAAGAGGTCGCGAAGGCCTCCGGGGACGAGCGGGCGGCACTTCTCGCGCGTACCAAGGAGATCGCTCTCGAGGTGAAGGCGGCCGAGGCCGCGGCCGGCGAGGCCGACCAGGCACTGCGCCGCGCGCACCTGGCCGTGCCGAACGTCGTCGAGGCGGGCGTGCCGGCCGGCGGTGAGGACGACTTCGTCGTGCTGCGCGAGGTCGGCGAGATCCCCGAGATCGCGAACCCGAAGGATCACCTGGAGATCGGCGAGGCACTGCGCGCGATCGACACCGAGCGCGGCGCGAAGGTGTCCGGCTCGCGGTTCTACTTCCTGACCGGCGTCGGCGCGCTGCTCCAGCTCGGCCTGCTCCAGCTCGCCATCGCGCAGGCGGTCGAGCACGGCTTCACGCCGTCGATCACGCCGTCGCTGGTCCGGCCGGAGTCGATGGAGGGCACCGGCTTCCTCGGCGCGCACGCCAGCGAGATCTACCGGCTCGAGGCGGACGACCTCTACCTGGTCGGCACGTCGGAGGTGCCGCTCGCGTCCTACCACTCGAACGAGATCATCGACCTGTCGCAGGGTCCGGCCCGGTTCGCCGGCTGGTCGACCTGCTACCGGCGCGAGGCCGGCTCGCACGGCAAGGACGTCCGCGGCATCCTGCGGGTCCACCAGTTCGACAAGGTGGAGATGTTCTCGTTCTGCAAGCCGGAGGACGCGCTCGCCGAGCACCAGCGCCTGCTCGCGATGGAGGAGGAGATGCTGGCCAAGGTCGAGATCCCGTACCGGGTGATCGACGTGGCGGGCGGTGACCTCGGTTCCAGCGCGGCCCGCAAGTACGACTGCGAGGCGTGGGTTCCGTCGCAGAGCCGGTACCGCGAGGTCACCTCGACCTCGAACTGCACCACGTTCCAGGCCCGCCGGCTCAACATCCGGTACCGCGACGAGGACGGGAAGTCGCAGACCGCCGCGACGCTGAACGGCACGCTGGCCACCACCCGCTGGCTGATCCCGATCCTGGAGAACCACCAGCAGCCGGACGGCTCGGTACGCGTGCCGAAGGCTCTCCAGCCCTTCCTGGGCCGGGAGATCCTGGAGCCCGCCAAGTAACGATCTAGCAACCGCCCGGCTACCAGAAGTCATAGCTGCTGCTAGCCAGGCGGGTGTACCGTTCTCCTTCCGCCCTCCGCGGGGGTTTCATCACCCTCGGAGGTATCGATGCTCAAGCCCGGTCTTCCCAAGCTGATCGCCACGGACCTGGACGGCACTCTGGTACGCAGTGACGACACCGTCTCCGCGTACACCCACGAGGTCCTGGAGAAGGTCCGCTCCGCCGGTATCCGGATCGTGGCCGCCACCGGGCGCGGCCCCCGCCTCACCTCGCTGGTCCGCAACGACATCCGGGTCGCCGACTACCTGGTGCTCGCCCAGGGCGGCTGGGTGCTCGACCAGGCCGAATCCCGCTACCTGCGCCAGTCCCGGCTGCCCGGCTGGGTACTCGCCGACGTGCTGGCCCGGATGGAGTCGGTGGCCGGGCCGCTCTCGGTGATGTTCGAGGCCCTGGAGCACGACGACTCCCCGCTCTGGGGCGACTTCGACCCGACCTGGCGCTACCCGGTCACCGTCGAGGCGCGGACCCGCGTGGAGTGCTGCAGCGGCGAGGTGATCAAGGCGTTCGCCCGGTCGTTCCGGATGGGCGTCGACGACCTGCTGGCGATCGCCCGCCGGGTGGTGCCGGCCGACGTGGCCACGGTGACCCAGGCGGGCCTCGACTACGTGGAGATCTGCCCGGCGAACGTGGACAAGGGCACCGGTCTCGCCGTGGTCGCCGAGGCGGTCGGCGTCGACCCGGCCGACGTGCTGGTCTTCGGGGACATGCCGAACGACCTGCCGATGTTCGGCTGGGCCGGCTGGGGCCGGGTCGCGGTCGCGAACGCCCACCCCGAGCTGCTCGCCGTCGCCGATGATGTGACGCTCACCAATGACCAGGACGGGGTGGCGGTCTTCCTGGACCGGCTACTGTCGCGGTGATGCGATCTATCCGGCTCGTCGCCACCGACATCGACGGCACGCTCATCCGCAGCGACCGCACGCTCAGCCCCCGCACCATCGAGGTCCTGGCCGCGGTGCCGGTGCCGGTGGTCCTGGTGACCGGCCGCCCGCTGCGCTGGCTCGACCAGCTCTACGACCAGCTGCCGGCCCCGCTCCCGGCGGTCTGCGCGAACGGGGCCGTCGTCTACGACCCGCACACCGACGAGGTCCTGCGGGCCGACACCCTCGCCACCGACCTGCTGGTCGACGTCGTCCGCCGGCTGCGCGAGGCCGTACCGGACATCGTCCTGGCCGTCGAGGTCGACGAGGGCCGGGTGTTCCGGCATGAGGAGGCGTGGACGATCCGCTGGGAGACCGACCACCAGGTCCGGGTGATCGCCACCCCGGAGGAGCTGACCTCGGCCCCCGCCGTCAAGCTGCTGGCCCGCTCCGCGACCGCCGACCCGGACGACTTCCTGGAGCTCTGCAGCAAGATCCTGGGCGACAGCGCGGAGGCCACCCGGTCGTCGTCGTCCGCGCTGGTGGAGATCTCGGCCGCCGGGGTGACCAAGGCGGCCGGGCTCGCCTGGGTCTGCGAGCGGGAGGGCGTCACCGCGCCGGAGGTGCTGGCCTTCGGCGACATGCCCAACGACATCCCGCTGCTGACCTGGGCCGGCCGGGCGGTCGCGATGGGCAACGCGCACCCCGCCCTGCGCTCGATCGCCGACGAGGTCACGGCATCGAACGACGAGGACGGCGTCGCACAGTACCTGAGCAGGGTCTTCGACCTTTAAGACCCTGCTCGGGTACGCCCGGGGGCGTACCCGGAGAATTCAGAGGTATTGACCCGCGGAGCCGTGGAACTCGCCGGCCGCCGCCTGCTTGCCGGGAAGCGTGCCCATCGGCAGTGCCGGACGACCCGGAACGCCGCCACGCATCTGCTCCAGCTGCAGGCGAGCCGCCATCTGCTGGGCGACCAGCGCCGCCTGGATGCCGTGGAAGAGCCCCTCCAGCCAGCCGACCAGCTGGGCCTGGGCGATCCGGAGCTCGGCCTCGCTCGGCGGGGTCTCGCCCTCGAACGGCAGGGAGAGGCGCTCCAGCTCCTCGCGCAGCTCCGGCGCGAGACCGTCCTCCAGCTCGGTGATCGAGCGCTGGTGGATCTCCCGCAGCCGGCTGCGGCTCGCCTCGTCCAGCGGAGCGGCCCGCACCTCCTCCAGCAGCTGCTTGATCATGCTGCCGATGCGCATGACCTTGGCGGGCTGCTCGATGAGGTTGCCCGGCTCCTCCGGGGTGAGCGAACCGTCGGGCTCGATCGTGCCCATCGGGCGTCCCTCCGGGCCCACGACGATGACGGAGCCGTCTTCCTTGTGCTCGGTGGTGCGGGTGTCGTCGGTCATGGCTCCATCTTTGCGCACCGGTACGACGATCGCCGACCGCGGTCCGGCCCTGTGGACGACCTCAGGCACGCAGCTCGGCGCGGCATCACCGCAACGCGGCAATCACCGCAACGCGGTGGCGGATCGGCGCGGTGCAGGCTTCTCAGGCGCGCAACTCGGCGACCGCGCACTTCACGCTGCCGCCGCCGCGCTTGAGCTCGGAGAGGTCGACGTGCACCGGCTGATACCCGGCATCCCGCACCTTGCGCCCCATCCCGGTCGCGTCGGTGTTCAGGATCACATGGCGGCCGTCGCTGACCAGGTTGAGGCCGAACGCCTCCGCGTCACCCCGGTCGGCGAGCACCGCGTCCGGGAAGAGCTGGGCGAGCACCCGCTGCGACGCCGCCGAGAACGCGCCGGGGTAGTAGGTGACGTTGCGGTCGTCGAGGGCGGCGAGCGCGGTGTCCAGGTGATAGAAGGCCGGGTCGACCAGGTGCAGCGAGATCACCGGCCGGCCGAGCACCTCCTGCGCCTCGGCGTGCGCGGCCGGGTCGGTGCGGAAGCCGTACCCGGCGAGGACCAGTCCGCCGTACGCCGCGGGCAGGTAGGCGAAGTCACCCTCACCCTCGTTGACGTGCTCCGGAGCGACGAACCGCCAGGTGCCGTCGGTGGCGTAGAAGGCCCGGTGCGCCTCGGCCTCGTCGGAGCGCTGCGGATAGCGGAAGCGCGCGCCGTAGACGGTGCCGTCGACCGAGAACGCGCCGTTCGCCGAGTAGACCATGTCCGGCAGCCCCGGGCGGGCGTCCAGGACGTGCACCCGGTGACCGAGATCGACCAGGGTGGCGCGGAGCGACTCCCACTGCTTGAGCGCCCGCACGGTGTCCACCGCGACGGTCGTGTCCATCCAGGGGTTGATGGTGTACTCGACCGTGAAATGCTCGGGCGGACACATAAGGTATGTCCGGATTCGCGGCAAACGCTCCAGGTGGCTCATGAGCATTTAGCGTAGGTAGGCTGCGCTTTTGCAAACAGCTCTAATTCTTGCTCCTCGGAGGCGAATCGTTGCAGATGGACGCGGTCGACCAGCGAATCATTGCGCTGCTCGTCGCCGACGCTCGCGCTTCGTACGCGGAGATCGGCGCCAAGGTCTCCCTCTCCGCCCCGGCCGTCAAACGCCGCGTCGACCGGCTGCGCGCCAGCGGGGTGATCAAGGGCTTCACCACGGTCATCGAACCGGCCGCGGTGGGCTGGACGACCGAGGCGTTCGTCGAGCTCTTCTGCACCGGGCGGACCACCCCGGCACAGATCGCGGTCGCGACGCGGCGGCACCCCGAGGTGATCGGCGCGTACACGGTCTCCGGCCAGGCGGACGCGCTGGTCCACCTCCGGGCGGCCGATATCGGTCACCTGGAACAGGCGCTGGAACGACTGCGGGCCGAATCCTTCGTGACCTCGACCCGCAGCATGGTCGTCCTGTCCCGCCTGGTCGACACCCCGGCGGCGGTCCCGGTCCTGCCCGACTAGGCCGCGTTTCGCAATCCCGAACGCGGCCCAGCTGTGATGTCCAGCCCGTGTCGCGGAACCCGGGCTAGAGGTACATGCCGGGGCGGTGGCCCTCGTCCTCGTCGGACTTCTCGGACTTCGGCGCGGTGGGCTTGTCGCCCTCGCCGAAGAAGCGCTTGCCGCCGAACTCGCCGTGCAGGCGGTCGTCCAGCTCGTCGGCGAGACCCGTCATCACCTGGACGGCGAGCATCAGGTGGATCGCCTGGAAGTTGCGGCCGAAGACCGGGATCGAGGCCCAGACCGTGTCCTGCGCGCAGTACAGCCGGCCGATCGGCATCCGGTTGGTCAGCTCGGAGAGCTTCACGTAGAGCTGCTCGGTCGGCTCGACCTCGGTCAGGATCGGCGAGAAGACGTCGACCAGCGGCGGATTGTCGCGTACCCGGACGAAGACCATGGCGGAACCGGCCCGGATGCCGATGTCGCCGTCGGTGTCGACCTGAAGCTGGTCGACGGTGGTCTTGGACATCGTCGCGACCACGGTGCGCACCCGCTCGTCGAGCGGCACGATCTCGTCGGCCGCCACGCCCGCCATCGCCTCGGCGAGCGCCTCCTCGTCGTCCAGGTCCGCCAGGCTCAGACCCGCGTCGAGGCCGGGCTCGTGCCGGGCGGTGGCCAGGGGCGCGGCCTCGATCGGCTCGTCCTGCTCGTCGTGGACCAGGTAGACGAGGAACGCCGGGTGCGGGGCGCCGTAGACGTCGCGCAGCGTCCGGGTGACGACCGTGGCGAGCTGGGCCGACCTGTCCTGCTCGGAGCGGAGGCCGAACGACTCGCCGGAGCCGGCCAGCACGCCCGGCGGCGACCAGCCGAGCGCCACCATGTCGGCGACCGTGGCCCGGTCCATCCGGTACTCCTGGGGCAGGGCCGCGTTGCCGACCGCGAGCGCCTCGATGACGCCGTCCGCCAGGACCCGGATGCTGACCGAGTAGACCGCGGACCCGGTACCGGACGCGGTCGGGTCCAGCGTGACGTCGATCTGCGCGCCGGGCGGCAGGCCGGGCAGCACACCGGCCAGCGCCGTCGCGAACTCGCGCCACGCCTGAGTGACCTTGGCCCGCAGGTCGGCCGTGGTCGGTTCCTCGAGCAACACACCCTCGGACTGTTCGCCCGCCGCGCCCTCTGCCGTCATGATCGCACCTCCGTTCCCGTCACCCTATCGAGCGAGAGCGGACTGTGGACGCCCTAGGTGCGTCCTAGGTGCGGGACGGCCAATCCAGGGCCAAAGCCGTCACCTTTCCCGCCACCTCGGCGGGGTCGGCGCCACGGCCCACGGCGAGGCCCATCAGGTACGCCGTGACCGGCGCACCCGGCCGGAGCACGTTGTGCGCGACGTCGCGGGCCATGTCCAGCACCGCCGTGACCGGCACGTCCTCCGGCGGCACGCCCAGCTCGGCGCCGGCCGCCGCGATCCAGTCCTCCAGCTCGTTCACCGGGCCCACTCCTCCGCCGTACGCAGGTCGTCGTCGGTGTCGCAGTCGAACCAGGGCGGTGGACCGGGGCGTCGCCAGGAGACCTCGATGACGCCGAGCTGATCCATCAGCGCACGGACCGGCGCGCCGTGCAGCCCGCCGCGCGCGGTGGCGAGCCGGTCGATCGCCGCGCGCAGCGCCCTCGTCCGCCAGACACCGCAGAGGAACTGCAACCGGCCGTCGGTGTCCCGGTAGACCGCGCCCTCCATCGGCGCCGACTCCAGGGTGAGCCGCAGTACGTCGATCGCCTCGCCGGTCAGGAACGGCAGGTCGGCGGCGAGCAGCGCGGTGTAGGTGACCGTGTCGGGCACCAGGGCGAGCCCGGCCGCGGCGGCCGCCACCGGGCCTCCGCCGGACGGTTCCTCCCTGGTCACGTGCACCGGGACGGGCAGCTCGGGCGAGACCCGGCCGACCACGACCCGTGGGTCCGCGTCGTGCACCGCGGCGAGGACCCGGGTCAGCATCGACTGCCCGGCCACCGCGAGCGTCGGCTTGTCGGCACCACCCATCCGACGCGCCGCACCACCGGCCAGGACCACCGCCGCAAATCCCCCCACGTGAGTACCGTATCCCGACCGGACCACCGGCGTGACCGCGCGCTCAGCCTTCGGCGTCCGGGCGGGGGGAGACTAGGCTTCCGCCATGGCGAGGAGCACCACGCGGCGACCGGTCGTACGCATAGATCTCGGTGCCTCCACCACGCTGCGCAGGAGGCCGGACGAGCTCGCCGCCGAGGAGCCGCTGGAGATCCGGATCCGCAAGCAGCCGCTCGCCGTGACGATGCGCACACCCGGCCACGACATCGACCTGGCGATGGGCTTCCTGCTCAGCGAGGGCGTGATCCGGACCGCCGAGGACGTGACCACCGCACAGCTCTGCGCGGGCACCGACACACCGAACACCTACAACGTGGTGGACGTGGTGCTCGACCCGCTGGTGCCGCCGCCGGTGACCGACCCGAGCCGGAACTTCTACACCACCAGCTCGTGCGGCGTCTGCGGCAAGGCCAGCATCGACGCGATCCGGACGCGCTCGCGCTTCGACGTCGCCGCCGACCCCCTCAGCGTCCCGGCCCGGGCCCTCGCCGAGCTGCCCGGCCGGCTGCGGACCGCGCAGCGCGCCTTCGACCGCACCGGCGGGCTGCACGCGGCCGGCCTCTTCACCGCCGTCGGCGAGCTGCTGGTGCTGCGCGAGGACGTGGGCCGGCACAACGCGGTCGACAAGGTGCTGGGCTGGGCGCTGCGCGAGGGCCGGCTGCCGCTCGCCGGGCACGTGCTGATGGTCTCCGGGCGGGCCAGCTTCGAGCTCACCCAGAAGGCGTGGATGGCCGGGCTGCCGCTGCTCGCCGCGGTCTCGGCACCGAGCACGCTCGCGGTCGAGCTCGCCGAGGAGGCCGGGATGACCCTGGTCGGCTTCCTCCGCGGCGAGACCATGAACGTCTACGCCGGCGCCCAGCGCGTCACGGTCTGACCCACCCCGCCCTACGCCGCCCGCCCGCCGCCCCAGCCCTGGGCCTGCCGCGCCTGCCCGTCCTGCCGCGGCCTGGGCTCGGCGGCCTGGGCTCGGCGGCCTGGGCTCGGCGGCCTGGGCTCGGCGGCCTGGGCTCGGCGGGCCGCGGCCCGGACCGCTCAGCGGGCTTTCCGGCGGCGGCCGAAGCGCGGGCCGCGGGACCCCGCCAGGGAGCGCTCCGGCAGCAGGTGCGGTGGCAGCCCGTACGCCAGCACGTTGTACAGCAGCCCGGCCAGGTTGTGCTCCGGCTCCGTCTCGAGCGCCCGCTCCACCGCCGCCCGGGCCAGCGCCCCGAACCCGGCCCGCCACGCGGTGAAGCCGAGCACGCAGGCCACCGACGGCACGTGTACCGGCTCGGCCCGGCGCAGCGCCTCGGTCCACAGCCGCAGGCTCCACTCCTGCCCGCCGGCCCGGTCCAGCGCGTAGTCCCGGACCATCACGTCGGCCAGCAGCACGCCGAGCCAGGCGAACCCGTCCGCGTCGAGCGTGCCGCCGGACCGGTACCGCTTCTCGGCACCGCGGACGGCGATCCGGCCGGCGCTCCGGATGGTCCTGGCGTACCGGTCGGCGGGCACCGGGTCGAGCAGCTCGTCGAACCGCCGCCGGGCCCGCTCGGTGGCCGCGACCATCTCCGCCCGATCCGGCCCCGCCACCGGCTCCACCTGCGCGACCACGTCCTCCCGGCGGGGCAGCGCGACGTGGCCCCGATACGTCGCCTCCGCCGCGATCACGCTGTCCGGCGGCAGGCAGGGCATCCCCTCCGGCGAGCAGCAGGCGGGGTCCGGGCAGAGGTAGGACCACCAGCGGTCGCCGGTGACCCGCAGGACGTCCTCCACGCGTACGCCGACGGCCTGCAGCTCCCGGGTGGCGCGCATGACCGCCGGGGTGACCCGGGTGGCCGGACCGAAACCGATCACCACGACCGAGGAGGCGCCCTGCATCGACACCGTCTGGGCGACGGCGGCGGTGGCCTCCCGCAACTCCTGCTCGCCGTAGTCCGGCGGCGGCAGCGGATGGCAGGCACCGAAGTCGACCCGATGCCCGGTGAAACCGACCACGGCGACCGCGTCGCTCGGGTGGTAGCCCATCATGTAGGGCAGGACGGCGATGAGCTCGGCGGGCGTACGGATCTTAAGGCTGGTCGCTGACATGCCCGGAAGCGTGGCGCTCATCGCGGCGGCACCCGCCCGGCGCCTGTGGACAACGACCGGCTGTGGATGAGCGCCCGGCTGTGGAGGACGGCCGGATCAGCTCCGGAAGGGCAGTTCGTGCAGCTGCAGGCCCTCCTGCTGCCAGGCGTGCGCGTGCCGGTCCAGGTCCATGGTGAGCTCGATCGAGGAGACCACGTCGTAGCCGGCGGCGTGCAGGCTGCGGATGGCGTCCACGTTGCGCGACGACGGCGAGATGGTCAGCGAGGCCATGTTCCGCTTCTTGGCCTCGGCGGCGACGTGCTGCAGCAGCTTGCGGCCCACGCCCTTGTGCCGGTGGGTGACCGTGACGACGACCGGGTCGACCTCGCCGGCCCGGCCCCGCATGATCAGCCCGACCATTCCGATCACCCCGTCGTCGGCGTGGTCGGCGACCCAGAGGCCGCTCAGGTCCAGCCGGGTCAGGTACTCCTCGAATCCCGCCCCGCCGTCGTCGTCGCTCTCGCCGTACATCTCGCTGTGCTGCCGGGTGAGTTCGCCCCAGAGGCGACGGCCCGAGGAGTGGTCACTCGGGCGGTACGAACGCACTGCGACAGGGGCCATGCCGACATTTTGCCTCTGAATTGGGACGTCCGTCACCAGAAGCGGAAGATAACCACGTGGACATGGCGTACCTTCGCGCGCATCCAGAGCAGCTCCCGACATTTCTCCGGCACCAGCGGATCCGGGAGACGCCGGTCGGTGGTGGCGTCTGTTCGGCGTCCCGGCTGACCCTCGACGACGGCACCTCGCTCTTCGCGAAGACGTGGCCCTCCCCACCGGCACCGGACGGCATGTTCACCTCCGAGGCCGCCGGCCTGCGATGGCTCGGCGAGGCGCGGGCGGTGGCCGTACCCGAGGTCATCGTCGCACTGCCCGAGCTGATCGCCATGGAATGGGTCGAACCGGGTGAGGCCACGCGGCCGCAGGCCGAGGCCTTCGGACGTGGGCTGGCCCGGACACATCGCGGCGGTGCCGACACTTTCGGCGCTTCGTGGCCGGGATGGATCGGCCCGCTGCCGCTCGACAACACCCCCTCCGCGGGTCCCTGGGCCCCCTGGTTCGCGGAGCGCCGCCTGCTGCCCTATCTGCGGATCTCCGCAGACCGCGGCGCACTCTCCGGCGAGGACGTGACGGCCGTCGAGCGCCTTCTGAGCCAGATCTCCGGGTACGCCCCGGAGGAGCCCCCGGCGCGCATTCACGGCGACCTCTGGCCCGGAAACGTTCATTGGGCGGCCGACGGCCGGGGCTGGCTCGTGGACCCCGCCGCCCACGGTGGCCACCGGGAGACGGACCTGGCCACGCTCGCGCTCTTCGGCGGCGTACCGCACCTCGACGCGATCCTCGCGGGCTACCGTGCGGAGTGGCCGCTCGCCGACGGCTGGCGGGCGCGCATCCCGCTGCACCAGCTGCACCTGCTGCTCGTGCACACCGCGGCCTTCGGCGCGGCGTACCGCGGATCGGTCCGCGCCGCCGCCGACGCCGTCCTCCGCAGCTGACCGCCCGCCGTTCCGGTAGCCGGCGCCGCCGCTCTCCGCAGCCGACCGGCCGCCACTCTGGTAGCCGACCGCACGCCACCGGTCGCCCACCGGGTGTCCACAGGTCGAATTGCCTAGCGGCAAGTGGGCCATCGACCGGCTAGATTCGATCTGTGACGGTGTCCCGGAGATCAGTCATCGCGCTCGCCGACCGGTTCGGCCGGGTTGCGACCGATCTTCGCGTGTCACTGACCGATCGGTGCAATCTGCGCTGCACCTACTGCATGCCCGCCGAGGGCCTGGCGTGGATGCCGCAGCCCGATCAGCTCACCGACGACGAGGTGAACCGGCTAGTCCGGATCGCGGTCGAGCGCCTCGGCATCACCGAGATCCGCTTCACCGGCGGCGAGCCGCTGATCCGCCGCGGTCTGGTCGGCATCGTCGCGGCCGCCGCACGGCTCGACCCGCGGCCCCGCCTCTCGGTCACCACCAACGGCATCGGCCTGGACCGCCTCGCCCCGGCCCTCCGGGACGCCGGGCTCGACCGGGTGAACGTCTCGCTCGACACCCTGGACCCGGCCCGCTTCCACACGCTGACCCGCCGCGACCGGCACGCCGACGTCCTGGCCGGCCTGCGCGCCGCCGCCGAGGCCGGACTCACCCCCGTGAAGATCAATACCGTGCTGATGCGCGGTGTGAACGACGACGAGGCCCCGGCCCTGCTGCAGTTCGCCCTGGATCACGGGTATCAACTCCGCTTCATCGAGCAGATGCCGCTCGACGCCCAGCACCAGTGGGACCGGCACACCATGGTCACCGCCGAGGAGATCCTGGCCGCCCTGGAGCCGTACGCACTGCGCCCCGATGATGTTTCACGTGGAACGGCGCCCGCCGAGACCTGGCTGGTCCCGGGGTGGACCGACGCCGCCGGCGAGCCCGCCCGGGTCGGCGTGATCGCCAGTGTGACCCGGCCGTTCTGCGGGGACTGCGACCGGACCCGCCTCACCGCCGACGGCCAGATCCGCAACTGCCTCTTCGCCACGGAAGAGAGTGACCTGCGCAAACTGCTGCGCGACGATGCGCCGGACGCGGAGATCGCCGAGGCGTGGCGGGTCGCGATGTCCGGCAAACGCGCCGGCCACGGGATCGACGACCCGGCGTTCCTGCAACCCGCTCGCCCGATGTCCGCCATCGGAGGCTGACTCCCGCATGCTGACCGTCCGCTACTTCGCCGGCGCCCGCGCCGCCGCCAACGGCATCTCCAGCGAGTCCGTCACGGCCGCGAGCCTGGACGACCTGGCCCAGCTGCTCACCGACCGCCACGGCGAGCGGCTGGGGCTGGTACTCAAGGCCGCCAGCTTCCTGGTCGACGGGCTGAACTGCCACGACCGCCGGGCCCCACTCCCGGCGAGCGCCACGATCGACATCCTCCCGCCCTTCGCCGGCGGCTGACCGGACCGTCCCTCCGACCAGGTACCGCCAGCCGAGCGTGCTCGTCGCCGTCGAGGCCTCGGTACGGGTCACCAGTCACGTCGTATCCATGCCGATACGTCTGCCAAGCCCTCACCCGCCGTCGATGCGGGAGCATCCGGCGTCGCCGGCGCGGGGCTGACGGTCGCCGTCCGTGCGGGAGCACCCGTTGCCTCGGCACGGGAGCGGGCGGGCCAGGCCCGGTGTTGGCCGGGTGTTGGCCGGGTGTTGGCCGGGTGCTGGCCGGGTGCTGGCCGGGTGGACGATGCGGGTCTGTCCCAACGGTGGTCATGGCCGACGTGGTGGCGGCCCCGTGGTCGGGCAGGATGGGTGGACTGCGGCGGGGGCGGTGCCGTCCGGGAAGGGAGCATCGGTGGCGGCGACGGTGGCCTACGAGGCCGTGGTGCAGTCGATCGTCGCGGTGCTCCACGGCTACCTGTGGTGGCGGTTCGTCCGGGACACCTCGCGGTCACGGCGGGTGCGGCGGATCGGAGCGTGGGTAGCCGGCGGGCTCAGCGTGATGACCTCGGCGACGCTGATCGGGATCAGCGCGGGGCACCTCAAGTGGCTGGCCTGGCCGGGATACGTCTGGATCGGACTGTTCTTCTACCTGCTGCTGGCGCTCGTGATCATCGAATTGCCGCGGTGGGGGCTCTCGCGGTGGTGGGTGCGCGATGGGCGTACGGGAAGAAACGCCGTGGAAGTCGGCGATGCGGCGGAGGAGCCGGCGAAGTCCGGGGGCGTCGAACGACGGCTCGTGGTGGCGCGCGGCGCGGCGATCGTCGCGGGACTGACGGCCGCCGGCGTGACCGGTCATGGGATGCGGACGGCGTTCGGGGCGCCACGGATCGACCGGATCCGGATCCCGATCGGGAAGCTGCCGCGCACGATGGACGGAACACGGCTCGCGGTGGTGTCGGATATCCATCTGGGGCCGCTGAACGGGATCGGTCACACCGAGCGGATCACCCGCGTGATCAATTCGGTGGACGCGGACGTGGTGTGCGTCGTGGGTGACCTTGTCGACGGCACTGTCGCCGAGCTGGGACGGCTCGCCGAGCCGCTGCGAGGGATCGAGTCGCGGAGGGGCACCTACTTCGTGACCGGTAACCACGAGTACTACTCCGGGTACGCGCCCTGGATCGAGGAGGTGGCCCAGCTCGGCATGCGGCCGCTCCGGAACGAACGGGTGGAGATCGACGGACTCGATCTGGCCGGGGTGAACGACCTCGGCGGGGCGGAGTTCGGTGATCCCGCCGACTTCGGCAGGGCTCTGGGTGACCGGGACACCACTCGGCCGGTTGTGCTGATGGCACACCAACCGGCCGCCGCGGTGCGGGCGGCGCCCTACGGCGTCGACCTTCAGGTCTCCGGGCACACCCACGGGGGCCAGATGGCTCCCGTCAACCTCGTCGAGAGGTTGCGGCAACCGGTAGTCTCCGGCTTCGGACGGGTGGACGGAGTGCCGGTTTACGTGACCAACGGTGCGGGTTTCTGGGGACCACCGGTCCGCGTGGGCGCGCCACCGCAGGTCACGGTGGTCGAACTCCGCGTGGCGTAACTCATCAAGATCGGTAAGTGTGTTTGAGCGTGGCGATTCGTGGTGGTACCGAGAGCCGTGACAGGATGCGTGACGTGGAGGTCGCCCCGGACACATACGTCGCGGACCTTCACATTCACTCGCGATTCTCGCGGGCGTGCAGTCGCGACCTGACGCTGCCCAACCTCGCCTGGTGGGCGCGGCGCAAGGGCATCGCGCTGCTGGGCACCGGTGACTTCACCCACCCGGCCTGGTTCGAGCACCTCCGGGAGAGCCTGGAGCCGGCCGAGCCGGGTCTGTACCGGCTGGGCGACGAGACGCCGGTGACCAAGCGGCTGCCCGGCTCGCTGAGCGCCACCGACCCGGCGCGCTTCATGCTCAGCGTGGAGATCTCCACGATCTACAAGCGGGACGACCGTACGCGCAAGGTCCACCACCTGCTGTACGCGCCCGACTTCGACGCGGCCGCCCGGATCAACACGGCGCTGGCCCGGATCGGCAACCTGACCGCCGACGGCCGCCCCATCCTTGGCCTGGACTCCCGCAACCTGCTGGAGATCACGCTGGAGGCCGGCGGCTACCTGATCCCCGCGCACATCTGGACGCCCTGGTTCTCCGCGCTCGGCTCGAAGTCCGGCTTCGACGCGATCGCCGACTGCTACGCCGACCTGGCCGACCACGTCACCGCGGTGGAGACCGGCCTCTCCTCCGACCCGGCGATGAACTGGCGGGTCTCCAGCCTCGACCGGTACCGCCTGGTCTCGAACTCGGACGCGCACTCGCCCGCCGCCCTGGCCCGCGAGGCGACGCTCTTCACCGGCACCCCCGACTACTTCGCGGTCAAGGACGGCGTCGGCCTGGCCGGCACCCTCGAGTTCTTCCCCGAGGAGGGCAAGTACCACGCCGACGGGCACCGGGTCTGCGGGATCAACTGGGAGCCGGAGCGCACCCGGCAGGCCGGCGGACGCTGCCCGGAGTGCGGCAAGCCGCTGACCGTCGGCGTGCTGAGCCGGGTCGAGGACCTCGCCGACCGTCCCGAGGGCTTCACCAGGGACACGCACGTCGAGCACCTGATCCAGCTGCACGAGATCCTCGGTGAGATCAACGGTGTCGGCCCGAAGTCGAAGACCGTCGAGTCGCAGCTCAACCACCTGGTCGCCACGCTCGGCGCCGAACTGGACATCCTCCGCAAGATCCCGGTCGACGAGATCGGCAAGGCCGGCGGCGAGGAGCTCCGCGAGGCGATCACCCGGCTGCGACAGGGCAGGGTCAACCGCATTCCCGGGTACGACGGTGAGTACGGCGTGATCACCCTGTTCGAGCCCGGCGAACTGCGGAACAGGTCGTCGGCCCCGCAGGTGGAGACGCTGTTCGACATGTTCCCCTCGTCGGCGCCCACGCCCGTACCGGCGAAGGCGTCCAAGAGCTCGCCCAAGGCCGACTCCCCGAAGCCGAAGGCCAAGCCCGCGAAGGAGAAGCCGGCACCGCCGCCGATCGCGCCGCCGCCCAGCCCGCACGAGCCATTCGAGCCGATGCTGGCCGGGATGGAGGAGGTCGGCACCGGGCTGCTGGACCGCCTCGACGCGATGCAGCGGGTGGCCGCCTCCGCACCGGGCGGGCCGCTGCTGATCGTGGCCGGTCCCGGCACCGGCAAGACCCGCACCCTGACCCACCGGATGGCGTACCTCTGCGCCGAGCTCGGTGTCTTCCCGGAGCGCTGCCTGGCCATCACGTTCACCCGGCGGGCCGCGACCGAGCTGCGGGAACGCCTGGAGGCCCTGCTCGGCGACGTGGCCGAGGACATCACCGTGGGTACGTTCCACTCGCTCGGCCTGACCATCCTGAAGGAGAACGCCAAGGCCGCCGGGCTCGGCTCGGGCTGGCGGATCGCCGACGAACCGGAGCAGGCGGCCGCCCGCGAGCAGGCCGGCGAGGACGACGTGGCGTACCGGAAACTGCTCCGCCAGCAGGACCTGGTCGACCTGGACGACCTGATCGGCGTGCCGGTGGCGCTGCTCCGCGAGGACGCCGCGATGGTGGAGAGGTACCGCCGCCGCTGGCAGTGGATCTTCGTGGACGAGTACCAGGACGTCGACGAGCTGCAGTACGAACTGCTTCGGCTGCTCTCCCCACCGAACGGCAACCTCTGCGCGATCGGCGACCCGGACCAGGCGATCTACTCGTTCCGCGGCGCCGACGTGCGCTATTTCCTCCGCTTCAACCAGGACTTCGAGGACGCCCGGCTGGTCCGGCTGACCCGCAACTACCGGTCGTCGGCGCCGATCCTGGCCGCGGCGGTGCAGGCGATCGCGCCGACCACTCTCGTACGCGGACGCCGCCTCGACCCGGCCCGCCTCGACCCGGAGGCCCCGCTGGTCGGGCGCTACCCGGCCCGCAGCGTCGCCGACGAGGCCGACTTCGTGGTACGCACCGTCGACGAACTGGTCGGCGGCCTCTCCCACCGCTCACACGACTCGGGCCGGGTGGACTCCCGCGTCGCCAACGCCGGCTCGCTGTCGTTCTCGGACATCGCGGTGCTCTACCGGACCGACGCGCAGTCCGGGGCGGTCCTGGACGCGCTCTCCCGGGCCGGTGTGCCGGTGCAGAAGCGCTCGCACAACCGCCTCCGCGACCGGCCCGGCGTCCAGGCGATCGCCCGCGAACTCCGGCACGCCGGCGGTGGAGGCGACCTGCGCGCTCGGGTACGGTCCGCCGCGCAGTCCCTGGCCCCGCGGTACGCGGCACCCACCCTGGACGGCGGCCAGCTGGCGCCCGAGGACATCTGGTCGGCCGCGGACCTGCTCACCCCACTCGCCGAACGGGTCGGCGACGACCTGCCCCAGCTGCTCCAACAGCTGGACACCGGCGCGGAGGTGGACGCGCTCGACCCGCGCGCCGAGGCGGTCAACCTGCTGACCCTGCACGCCGCGAAGGGCCTCGAGTTCCCGGTGGTCTTCCTGGTCGGCTGCGAGGACGGGCTACTGCCGCTGCGGTGGCCGGGCTCGACCCCGACGGACGACGAGATCGCCGAGGAGCGCCGGTTGTTCTTCGTCGGGTTGACCAGGGCGCAGGATCGGCTCTACATCAGCCACTCGGCGAAGCGGTTCCGCCACGGAAGCGAACGGGAGCAGTCTCCGACACCGTTCCTGGACGTGATCGATTCCGGCCTGTTCGAGAGGCTGGGCGAGGCCGCTCCCAGCCGCCCGAAGGACCGCCAACTCCGCCTGATCTGATCCGCCTCGGCCCTGTGACCTCGTAACTCATCGGCCTTGTGCCCCGTGGCTCGGAGAGCGCTCGGACGTTCTGCCCCTTCGCCCGTCGCCGTGACCCCGTACCGCCCCTTCGACGGCGGCCGTGGACTCGAACCCCCCTCCGCGATCAGAAGCGGCCGGGCGGTCAGCTGTTTCGGGGCATCGGGATCGCGACCGACCGCTGGATCGGCGTACGTGGCGGCTTCACCGGCGTCTCCCGATCCCGCCACGGCAGTGTCGTGATCACCAGAATCAGGGCGATGGCGTAGACGTTCCCGCCGACGAGATACCCGGCCGGGACCACCAACAGCAGGTACCCCAGGGCTGCCCCCACCCCCACCAGGGGGGCTACCCATCGCGAAACTCGAGGGCCTCCCCGGTAGCGCCCAACCCCCCTCTCCACAAGGATCAGAACCGCCGGAACCAACCAGACGAGCTCCGCGGGCGTCGTCGAGAGTGCGATCACGGCAGTGGTCAGGCCGACCAGAGTGAAAGCGGCGACGGGATCGCCGGACGTGTACGCCGTGCGGCAGCGGATGAAGCCGACGGCCAGAAGCAGCGCTGCGAAGGAGAGCCATACCAGAACAGGTGGAGCGGCGACGTCATAGAGGCGCGCCAGAAGACCGGCCAGAGACTGGTTGACCGGAGTGCTCAGGGCCTCGGCGTGGTCGGGCTGCCAGAGAGCGGTGCCGAACCACGACATGCTCTCCCGAGGCGCCACGGCAAAGCCGGCGAGGCTGACCAAGGTCGCGGTAACAAGGGCAACCAGCCCCGCACGCCGCCGCCTGAACAGCAGCAGACCCGGGATGAAGAGCACCGGGGTGATGGCCAGTGCCGCGGCCACCCCGGTGCCCACCCCCGCCCAGCCGCCCTCGGCCCACGCCCGCTGGAGACGGTGCACGACACAGCGCAGTGTCTCCCGGGGAGTGACCGCGGGCCGGCGAAGGGCGAGCGGCCCGAACGTGAACCACATGCCCGCGACCGGTCCGGAGGGGAACAGGCGGCTGCCCAGGGGGACGGACGGGAAGCGCGCGCCCGGCTGCCCGGCAGTCGGCCACGCCCCGTCGAGGGTCGGGGGTCGGGGCGGGGAAGTGGCGGAGGTGGGGGAGGGGGAGGGGGCCCCTGCGGCAGGGAAGCGGAAGCCGGCTGGGGTTGGATCTTGGCTGCTGGTGGGGATGTCGAGGCTGACGAAGCGGCGGGTGGCGGCGCGGGACTGCGGGGGCACCGGGCGCGGGGCGGCGGGCCACCAGCGGGAGCGGTCGGCGCGGCGGAGGGCTACCAGGTCGGCGATGACCAGGGTGAAGACGATGACGTCGGCGCGGCCCGAGCCCAGGCAGGCGCGTACCGGCTCGGTTACCAGGGCCAGGGCGGTCGCGATCAGGGCGAGCAGCAGTCGAGGGTAGCCGAGTAGCCGGGCGAGTGGCGTGGTCAGGACGCGCAGGGCCAGGAAGAGGGCCCCGACGCCGGTGAGGGCGAGCAGGCAGCCGGCGACCGGGAGCGGAACGAGCGCCAGCGGGACGAGCAGCATCGCCAGGGCGGGCGGGAGCGACGGGGCCGCCTGGGTTCGCGGAGCGCGGTAGGCGTAGAGGTCGTCGCCGGTGAGCCAACCACGGACAGCGGCGTGGTCGACGGCGAGCGTGCTGAGGTCGTACGTGAGGAGGAAGCTGGTGAGGAGACCGAGGGTGAGCGACACGCCCAGGGTGATCAGCACGAACCGGGTGGGTGTTGCGCGGAAGGCGCGGTGGGACAGCGTGCGGCCCGCACGAACGCAGCTGGCAAGAACACGGCTGGACAGTGCGCGGCTGGACAGTGCGCGGCTGGACAGTGCGCGGATGAAGTTTGCCGGCATGGCGCGACCCCCGTCTCGTCCTCCGGGCACGGCGCGGCCCGTCGTCGGCCCTCGGCGCGGGTGCGGACCGAGGGTGCGGCGGCAGGGTTGTAGCCGGGCGAGAGCGAGCTTAGGTGGCGCAGAACGACCGTGCGGCCCCTCGTCCGCTTTAACGCAAATGGCCCTAAGAGGTTGTTATCCGGACAAACCGCACCCGGTCGTGGGACTGGGCGCGCCACCGAAGAGGTCGGCTGGAGATTCCGCACAAACTCGTGGTCTTCGATCGATGGGCAGGGGATGCCGTGGGCGATCCGGGTTCACGATCATGGCTTGCCGGGACGACGGGGAGTCCGCGAGCGCTGATCGGGTCGTTCTGGTGCCCCTCTGGCGGCTGTGCGAGTACACGGTCGCGGATCGTGGGCGCCTGCCGCCCCTACTCGTGGTCGATCGTGTGCGCGCGGCGCCCCAACCTCGGTGCCTGTGCACGCGCGGCGCCCCAACCTCCGTGCCTGTGCACGCGCGGCGCCCCAACCTCCGTGCCTGTGCACGCGCGGCGCCCCGGGCAGGCCGAGCCGTTTCGTCGCAGGGCGTGTGACCCGGACCGGTGCGGCGCTGGGCGGCGGCCGCTCAGTTCAGGAGAAACGCACCCGCCGTCGGCGGCGTCAGACGGGGAGTTTGCGGGCGGCGGAAGCGGCGCGGGCGGCGATGCGGGCCTCGCGCCGGGCGGTGCGCACGGCCCGCCGGACCGAGCGCTGGGAACGGCCCACGGCGCCCAGGACCGAGCGCTGCGAACGGTCCACCGCGTCCTTGACCGAGCGCTGGGAACGGTCGACCGCGTCGGTGAGGGAGCGCTGCTGCGCCGAGACCGCATGCGATGCGCGGTAGCGGAGGCCGGGGCGGCCCTCGGTGTCGGCGGCGGCGAGCAGCAGGCCGCCGAGCAGGCCGAGGTTCTTGAGGAAGTGGTTCTGCTGGTTGGCACGCTGGTCCGGCGGGGCGGCCCAGAACGGGTGACCCACGATCGTGGTCGGCACCAGGCCCGCGGCCAGCACCGCCGCGGCGGGACGGCTGAACCGGCCGGTGGCCAGGGCCAGGCCGGCCAGCACGTCGGCGGCGGCCTTGAGCCGGACCAGCGTCGCCGGGTCGGTGGGCAGGCGCGGGTCGGCCCGCTCCAGCAGCGGCGTGACGTGATCGGTGACCTTGCGGGCCGCCGCGATCCGGCCCTCACCGGGGCTGATCAGCACTTTGACGCCGCTGACCACGAAGATCGACGCGAGCATGGCCCGAGCTGCGGTGCGAACCGGCTTCATGAGTCCCGTTATACCCGTAACCGGGTGGCTACACCGGCTGCGTGCGGAGGTAGCGGCCGAAGTGCGGCACCGTGAAGGCGACCGTGCCCCGTTCGCCCGAGTAGATGAGTCCCTTTTTGATCAGGGCGTCCCGGGCCGGGGAGAGGCTGGCCGGCTTGCGACCCAGCGATGTGGCGATGTCCGAGGTCGGCACCGCGGCGTCCATGTCGTTGCCGGGGTCGTTGGAGAGCGCCGCCATCGCCCGCATGTACTCCCGCTCGGCCGGGGTGGCCCGCTCGAACCGGGAACCGAAGAAGCCGACCGCGAGCTCGCTCTCCGCCTCGGGCGCGGCCATGGTGACGTCGTCGGCGGTGATCGGCGACTGCGGCGCATGGTCCCAGGTCGCCTTCCCGTACGCCTGCACGAAGTACGGATATCCGCCGGACTTCTCGTAGAGCAGGTCGAGCGCCCCGGCGTCGTAGTCGACCTCCTCCCGTTCGGCCGGCACGCCCAGCGCGAGGTCGGCGGCCTCCCGGTCCAGCCGGTCGATCCGCTGGTACCGGAAGAGGCGCTCGGAGTACGACTTGGCCGCGGAGAGCACCGCCGGCAGGTGCGGCAGCCCGGCGCCGACCACGATCAGCGGCGCCCCGAGCTGCGACAGTTCATGGCAGGCGGCGCAGAGCGCGGAGACGTCGGTGGCGCTCAGGTCCTGCATCTCGTCGATGAAGAGGGCGATCCCGGTGCCCACGTCGGTGGCGAGCGAGGCGGCGTCGGTGAAGAGCTCGACCAGGTCGATCTCGATGTCGCCGGAGTCGGCCCGGCCGCGCGCCGGCGGTACGTCGATGCCGGGCGTCCAGCGGTCCCGGATCCTGCCGTTGGGCTCGTTGGCCCGCAGCGCGAACGCCTTGAGCACGCCGAGCACCTCGTCCACCCGGTCCGGGTCGCGGTGGTGCGGGGCCAGTTCGCGGATCGCCATGTGCAGCGCGCCGGAGACCGGGCGGCGCAGCGACTGGTCCGGCCGGGCCTCGATCTTGCCGGTGCCCCAGAGCCGGCCGATCGCCGCCGAGCGCAGCGTGTTGAGTAGCACGGTCTTGCCGACGCCGCGCAGGCCGGTGAGGACCAGGCTGCGCTCGGGGCGGCCGCGGGCGACGCGCTCCAGGACCACGTCGAAGGCGTCCAGCTCACGGTTGCGCCCGGCCAGCTCGGGTGGGCGCTGACCGGCGCCGGGGGCGTACGGGTTCCGCACCGGATCCATGACGTAGCACCGTATCGGGCCGTCTAGGACGAATGCTAGAGACGGCTCGATATGTCGCTCTAAGGTTGTCTAGCTCAGACGCTAGAGCGAGCTAGAGCAACCGAGAGTCGCCTAGCGGTCGCGCAGAGTCGAACATCTGTTCGGGCATTCAGCCTGTCACTGCGGCTGGTACTCGCGCAGGCAAAGCACGAAATCCACGTCGTCGTACTCGGTGTCGTAGTAGTACCACTTCGTGTACCCGGTCACCTGGGCACACTTCGACACCGCGTCCTTCTCCCCGGTCGTCTTGCCGTCGATCCGCTTCAACACCTCGTAGGTGTTCGCCGCGCACACCACGATGCGCAGCTCCGGCTCGGTGTTGGACCCTTCGTTGCGTACGCACTGGCCCTTCGCCGCGAACCGCGCGTCCTCGCTGGTCCGGGGCTGAGGGCCGGTCACCCCCGTGGTGGTCGCGACCGCCGCCGGGGTCTCCGCCGGCTTGTCCCGGCCGACCAGGAACCAGACCGTGGTGGCCAGTCCGCCGCCGACGAGCACGCTGATCACCGCGACGAGGGCACCCATCGCGAAGCCGCGACGCGGGCCGGAGCCAGTACCGGGACCAGTGCCCGGGGCGGGAGCGGGTGGGGCCGGCGGCGGGGCGTTCCACGAGGGCTGGTGCGGGATCTGCGACTGCCAGCCCGGATCGTGCTCACCCCAGGGATCGGAGGGCTCCGCGTACGGCTCCTCGGGCCGCCCACTCCAGGGCGGGCCGGAATAAGGGCCGTTGTGGGACATCGGGGAATCCTCCTCTTTGCTGCCTGTCACGGTAGCGTGCGCAGCGGACGGCGGCCCTGCCGGAATCGCGCCGTCCACAGCCAGACCACCGCCCCAGGACGCAAACCGTTACGGTCCACCCCCGTGTCGTCCTCCTTGGTGATCATGTCAGCGGTCTTCGGTGCCGCGGCCGGACTCGTCCTTCCCCGCCTGGCGGACCGCTGGGCACCGGCGCGACGAGCCCGGCGCGGGGTGACCGTGGTCTGCTCCGCCGTCGCGGCCGGTGTGCTGGGCACCGTCCCCGAGCGGCTGGTCCTGCTCCCCGCGGTCCCGGTCGGCGTGCTGCTGGCCGTGGTCGACCTGCGCTGCCTGCGGCTGCCGGACGCCCTCGTCACCGTGCTGACGATCAGCGCCGGCCTGCCGCTGGCGGCGCAGCACCCGGCGCGGGTGATCCCGGCTCTGCTCGCGGCCGCAGCCGTGGGTGCCGGCTATCTGACGGTCGCGCTGCTCCCCGCGCACGGTCTCGGGCTCGGCGACGTGAAGCTCGGCGCCGCGCTGGCCCTGCTGACCGGGCTGGCCGGCGGATGGCCCGCGGTCCTGGTCTCCCTCGCGGTGGCACACCTGATCGGCGGCGTGCTCGCGGTCGGCCTGCTGATCGGCGGGCGTCCCGGTGCCTTCCCGTTCGGGCCCGCCCTGCTGGCGGGATCCCTCGCCGGCCTGCTCAGGGACAGTTGACCCACTCCTCGGTGCCGTCGCCGAAGACCTGGCGCTTCCAGATCGGCAGCCGGGCCTTCGCCTCGTCCACCAGCCGGGCGCAGGCCTCGAAGGCGGCGGCCCGGTGGGCGGTGGAGACCGAGGCGACCAGCGCCACGTCGCCGATCTGCAGCGTGCCGATCCGGTGCGAGATCGCGACCGCGTAGACCGCGGGATCCGCCGCGATCTCCTCGGCCACCTCGCGGAGCACGGCGGCAGCAGACGGGTGGCCCTCGTACTCCAGCAGCGTCACCCCACGTCCGTGGTCGTGGTCGCGGACCACGCCCTGGAAGGAGACGACCGCGCCGGCCCGGCGGTCCGCCACCGCCGCCTCGTGTGCCGACAGGTCCAGGGACTCGTCGACGACCTCGGCGATCACCACGGTTCCGGTGGTCATGAGCGCTCCTGTGTGAACGGACGCTCCCCGGCCAGCAGCGGCAGCGGCAGGAACGGCACCAGATCGCCGGGGGCGACCGCACCGCCCGGCCGTACCACCAGGAAGCCGTGCGCGTTGGCCAGCCCGCGCAGCATCGCCGACCCGACGTGACCGACCGGTGTCGCCACCCGGCCGGTCGCGTCCAGCCGGGCCAGCGCCAGGTGGGTGTCCCGGCCCCGGCCGCGGACCGCCGTGCCCGCCTCCACCCGGGGCAGGTCGCCGAGCGGGCGTCCCGCGAGCCCGGCCAGCAGCGGCGCGACCAGCGAGATCAGCGCGATCACCGCGGACTGCGGGTTGCCCGGCAGGCCGGCCAGGAACCTCGGCCGCCCGTCCGTCCCGGGGATCCGGGCCAGCAGCATCGGGAAGCCCGGGCGTACGCCGACCGTGTTGACCAGGTATTCCGCGCCGAGTTCGGCGAGCGCCGGGTGCAGGTGGTCGACCGGGCCGTGCATGGTCCCGCCGGTGGTGCAGATCAGGTCGGCGGTCTCCAGCGCGGCCCGGATCGCCTCGGTGTGCGCGGCCAGGGTGTCCTTGACCGGGCCGGTCACCGTCTCCACGGTCGCGCCGAGCCGGCGGAGCCAGCCGGGGATCTGCGGGCCCAGCGAGTCACGGACCCGCCCTCCACCGGGGGGACCGGCGGTCAGCAGTTCGTCGCCGAAGACGAGGAGGGCGGCCCGGGGTTCCGGTCGTACGTGCAGAGCCTCATAGCCGCAGGTGGCCGCCACGCCGATCACCGCGGGGTCGACGGCCGTCCCGGCGGGCAGCAGTTCCTCGCCCTCGCGGGCCTCCTCGCCGGGCATCCGCCAGTCCGGCACCGGCAGCGGGTGGCGCGGCTCGCCGCTGATCCGCCCGTCCGCCTCGGTCGCCGAGTCCTCGATCCGGACCAGGGCGATGGTGTTCTCCGGGACCATCGCGCCGGTGGCGATCTCGACGCAGGTGCCATCCGCGGCGAGCGGCGGCGGCGTGCCCCCGGCGAGCACCCGGCCCACCGGGCGCCACGGCCCGGTCCCCCGCACCGCCCAGCCGTCGATGCTGGAGGTGGGGAAGGCCGGCAGGTCGGTGAGGGCGCGCAGCGGTTCGGCGAGGGTACGCCCGTCGGCCAGCGCCAGCGGGATCCGTTCGGCCCCGGTCGCCGCGGCCGCGCCCGCCCGGTATGCCACGTCACGCGCCTGGTCCCAGCCGACCGGGACGTTCTGGTCAGAGCTCACGGTTGTCGAGCCTAGCCATCAGTGGTCGCCGCCCCGGATCTGGTCGACCGTGTGGGCGAGCAGGGGGCCCAGCACGGCCAGCCCGTCCTTCGCCCCGCCGGTGGACCCGGGCAGATTGACGATCAGGGTGCGCCCGGCGACCCCGGCCAGCCCTCGGGAGAGGGCCGCCGCCGGCACCCGGTCCCGGCTGTACGCGCGGATCGCCTCGGCGATGCCCGGGATCTCGAAGTCGAGCAGCCCGCGGGTGGCCTCCGGCGTCCGGTCGGTCGGGGTGACGCCGGTGCCGCCGCTGGTCAGGACCACGTCCACGCCGTCGGCGACCGCGGCGCGCAGGGCCACGGCCACCGGGTCGCCGTCCGGGACCACGACCGGGTCGCCCACCTCGCAGCCCAGTTCGCGGAGGCCGGCGACCAGGCGGGGGCCACTGGTGTCGGCGTAGACCCCGGCCGCGGCGCGGTTCGAGGCGACGATCACCCGGGCCCTCACGGGCGGTCCGCCGGGCGTACCCAGAGACCGGTCTTGCCGCCCTCCTTGCGCAGCACCCGGACCGCCTCGATGCTGGCCGCCGGGTCCACCGCCTTGATCATGTCGACCATCGCGAGGCCGGCGGTGGCGACCGCGGTGAGGGCCTCCATCTCGACGCCGGTCCGGTCCGCGGTCTTGGTGGTCGCGGTGATCTCCACGGTGCTCCCGGTCAGCTCCAGCTCGACCCGGACGCCGTGCAGGCCGATCGGGTGACAGAGCGGGATCAGGTCCGGGGTGCGCTTGGCACCCATGATCCCGGCGAGCCGGGCGACCGCCAGCGCGTCGCCTTTCGGCAGTTCGTCGGCGTGCAACAGGGCGATCACCTCGGGGGTGGTGCGCACCACTCCGGCGGCGATCGCACGCCTGTCACTCACCGCCTTGGCGGAAACGTCAACCATGCGGGCCGCGCCCGTCTCGTCGACATGTGTGAGGTGTGTTTCCTCGGGCATACCGGGAGCTTATAGAGCCTTTGGGGGTAGCGCGTTCGCATGTGGGCCCGATTGGCTTCACACTTTGTCCACACCGGCTTCGTACAGTCCCGCCACTGCTCAGGGCCGGTCCGGTGGCTGATCCGGCGGTCGATCCGGTGGCAATGAAAATAGAAATCGAAACAATCATTTCCATTGCTTTCAGTTGCCATTCGGAAACTGTCGGTAACTGACTTCCGGTGCCTTTCCGCATTATGCGCATAACGACACGATCTACTGGAAATCGGGCCGATCCGCGCCTAACGTTCCGTCCTGTCGCGACGCACTGATGCACAACGTCGTTAGTGGAACGACCCGAGCGATCGGGCGAAACCCACAAGCGCGGAGGATGAGGAGAAATCGCCATGCGCGGTAGCAGTGACTGGGGCTAAAAAAGACAGGGATGCGCGAAACGGCGCAGATGAATAGCCTTGAACCCTGAGCGACGGCTCAGTTGCGTTCGGCGACAAGGACACCATGCCTGAGACCGGCACCAACGACGACGCGACCGATCGGCAGCTACGGCTGCTCATCGGTCTCGTCGTCGTGTTGGGGGTCGGCGCGTCCGCCGCCTGGATCGGGTGGGCACACCGCCACCCCGAGCCCGCGCCGCCCGTCATCGTGCTGACGGTGCTCTGCCTCGCGATGATCGCGGCCTACCGGCTCCGCATCTCGGTCCGCGTCCGGTCCAGCCTGGACAGTCTCGCCTGGGACGAGATCCCGGTACTGGTCGGCCTGGCCCTGGTGCCGGCCCCCTGGGTGCTGCTCTGCTCGATCACCGCGATCACCGGGCTCAAGATCTGGGCCCGCGCCGGGACCCTGAAGACCGCGTTCGCCGCGGGCAAGGCGGCCCTGACGAGTGCCGCCGCCGCCGCGGTCTTCCTCGTCTCCGGGGTCGAACCGGTCCTCACCGACCCCGACGTCCCGGCGATCACGGTGGTCGCGGCGCTCGCCGTCTTCACCCTCGTCGACCAGATGGCCTTCCTGCCGGTGCTGGCCACCGACACCCGGACCAGCATCATGCAGGCGGCCCGGCGGCACTGGATCGGCAAGGTCATCGGCTTCCTCGGCCAGCTCGCCGCCAGCCTGCTGGTCCTCTGGGTGCTCTCCACCGACGCGAACGTGCTACTTCTGCTCGTCGCCCCGCTCGTTGTGGCTTGCATGCACCTGTGGCAGTCCCGCAGCGCCAGGACCCGTGAGGAGCGCGAGTCGTGGCAGCGCCTGGCCAAGGCCACCGACGAGCTCAACGCCGTCGACCTCACCCAGGTGCTGCACTCCGCGGCGACCCGCGCCGCGCAGATCTTCTCCGCCGTCGAGGCCGCCATCGACCTGCACGCGGCGAACGCCGGGCGCACGGTGCGGGCCACCGAGAAGCGGATCCTCTTCGACGGGCGGCTGATCGCGGCACCGATGCCGCCGGACGAGACCACTGTGGACCTCGTCGCGCACGACGGCGGGGTCCGGGTCGGGCTGCTCCGGCTACGGTTCGGCGGCGCGGTCAAGCTCACCGAGGTGGAGCAGTACAAACTCCGGACCTTCGCGTCGGCCGTCTGCACCGCGATCCGGAACGCCCTGGCGTACGCGGAACTCGCGCGGATCGCCGAGGAGAACGCGTACGCCGCCGCGCACGACCCGCTCACCGGGCTGGCCAACCGGCGCCGCCTCTACGACCGGGCCACCGCGCTCTGCTCCGACGCGGGCAGCGACGGCTTGGTCGCGCTGCTGCTGATCGACCTCAACCACTTCAAGGAGGTCAACGACACGCTCGGCCACGCCGCCGGCGACGACGTGCTCCGCGAGGTGGCCCGGCGGCTGAGCAAGGCCGCCACCCCCGGCGACCTGGTCGCCCGGCTCGGCGGCGACGAGTTCGCGGTGCTGCTCACCGGCCTGCCCACCCCGGCGCTGGCCGGGCACCGGGCGGCCGGCATGCTCGGCGCGCTGGAGCCCGGCATCGAGGTCGAGGGGATGACGCTCACCGTCGAGGCGGCCGGCGGGATCGCCCTGGCCGCCGGCACCGGCAGCGTCGAGGAGCTGATGCGCCGCGCCGACATCGCCATGTACCAGGCGAAACGCGCCGGCGAGCCGACCATGCTCTACGCGCACGCGCGGGACACCGCGGACGTCGAGCGGCTGCTGCTCCCCGGCGAGCTGCGCCGCGCGGTCAGCGAGCACGAGTTCACCGTCGACTTCCAGCCGATCGTCGACCTGGGCAGCGGCGAGGTCGTCTCGGCCGAGGCGCTGACCCGCTGGCACCACCCCGAGCAGGGCAGCGTCGACCCGATGCGGTTCCTGGAGTCGGTGGAGCGCTCCGGTCAGCTGCCGGCCTTCGTCGACGCGGTGCTGGAGCAGTCGCTGCGGGCCATGCAGGCCTGGCGTGAGGGCGGGTTCGACCTACCGGTCGCGGTCAACGTGTCGCCGCGCAGCCTGCTCGACCCGGGTTTCCCGCGCGCCGTGCTGGCCCGGCTGGAGCAGCACGGCGTGCCCGCGCACCGGCTGGTGCTGGAGCTCACCGAGACGCTCACCATCAGTCAGGTCGACGTCGTCGAGCGCACCCTGGCCGAGCTGCGCAACGCCGGCGTCCGGCTGGCGATCGACGACTTCGGCACCGGCGTCTCGTCGCTCTCGGTGCTCTCCCGCATCCCGGTGCACCAACTCAAGATCGACCGGGAGTTCGTCGCCGCGGTGGAGACCTCGGCGGAGGCGGCCGCCGTGGTCCGCACCACCGTCGACCTCGCCCGGAACCTTCATCTCACGGTGGTCGCCGAGGGCGTGGAGAGCGAGCCGCAGCGCCGGGCGCTCTGGGAGCTGGGCTGCGTCGCCGGGCAGGGGCACCTCTTCGCCCGGCCGCACTCCGCGGTACGCCTGCTCAGCACCCTGCAGCGCGGATCCGGGGGCCGGCCGGGTGTGCTGGCCACGGCCCTGCACGAGGTGGGGTCCGTCGTCCGGATGCCGGCACGCCGGGCCGCCGGGGCGGGACGACCGCCTCTGCCACACTTGCCCGCGTGACGAACGCGGCCGACTCCACCCCCGCCTCCACCGCGGCTGACCAGGCCGGCTCTCCCCCCACCGGCGGCCCGGCCGTCCGGCTGCTGCGGCGGGTCGACCGGGCGGCGGGTGGGCTGGCTGCGGATCTCGGGCTGTATCTGGTCTCGGCGGTCTTCGCGCTGGTCACGGCGGGGACGTCGACCCTCCTGCCGCATCGGGCGTGGGGGACGATCGCGGGAGCGGGCTACCTCCTCGCGGCGGCGGTGGTTTTCGGTCAGATGATGGTGCGGCGATTCGGCGTACCGGAAAGCCCACTGACCAGGGACCGAGCTCGCCTCGCGCTGACCTGGCTGACCTGGGCCTCGGTCGCGGCTCTTCCCCTGAACGTCGAGGCGGTGCAGCGTGCCGCCGGGCGCACCGACCGGGCACAGGAGGAGGTCCTGGTCGTCGAGGAGATGGGCCGGTCGCTGCTGGAGACCGGAACGCCCTATCTGAGCCGTGCGGAGATCGCCGCACTGCCTCTCGACGACCGGCTGACGGGCTACCGCCCCTACCAGCCCGGTATGGCGGTCTTCGGCCTGCCGCGGGCGCTCGCCGGTGATCATTTCTGGACGGATGCTCGGGTCTGGTTCGCTCTCACCACTCTCTTCACACTGCTTTTCTCGGTACGGGCACTGCTGGCGTGGTCCTCGCGTTCCGGCGTCCCGGCGGGTGGGGTCACGCCGTCCCCGGCCGTCGTGCGGGCGCTGCAGGCGGCGACCGTGCTGCCGGTGACCGCGCTGACGCTGGCGACCGGCGGGGACGACATCCCGGTGCTGGCGCTCTGCCTGCTCGCCCTGACCCTCGCCGCGATCGGGCGTTTCGGCTGGTCGGGCGTGGCGGTCGGCGTCGCGGCCTCGGCCAAGCTCTTCGCCTTCCCGGTGGTGGCCGTCCTGGCGGTGCTGGCCGTGGTCTCCGGGAGGGGCCGCCGCTACCTGCCGTTCGCACTGGGCCTGCCGGTGCTGGCGCTGCTGCCGCCCCTACTGGTGAACGCCGACGCGCTGATCGAGAACGTGCTGCGCTTCCCGCTCGGCCACGGCCTGGTCACCAGTCCCGCGCAGTCACCCTTTCCGGGCTATCTGATCGCGCAGAACCTGCCCGGCGGCCGCCTCCTCGCCGCCGCCCTGCTGGTCGGCGCCGCCCTCGCGATCGGCGTCCACCTGCTGCGCCGCCCGCCCCGGACCGCCGCCACCGCCGCGCTGATCTGCGGGTACGGCCTGCTCGCCGCGATCCTGCTGATGCCCACCACCCGGTTCGGTTACCTGCTCTACCCGGCCGCGCTGCTGCTCTGGTCACCCGCGCTCCGGTCATCCACCCCCGGTCCTCAGCAACCACACAGGTACTTCCAGCCCACAGGATGACACCGCCTTGTACCGTCATTGAGATGCAGATGACGTGTCCCAAGTGCCACGGTGAGATGCGGGTCTACGAGCGCAGCGGCGTGACTATCGACCAGTGCACGGAGTGCCGCGGCATCTTCCTCGACCGTGGCGAGCTGGAGAAACTCTTCGCCGCCGAGGCCACCTTCAACAGCAGCAGCCGCAGCTCGGCGCCGCCTCCGCCGCAGCAGCACCAGCAGCACCCCCAGCAGCACGGGTACGTGCCGCCGCCCCCGCCGCCGCCGGCCTACGGCGCGCCGGTCCACCACACGCCGGCACCGCACTATCCGCCGGCACCGGCGGTGCACTACGGGCATCACGGTCACTACCGCCACCACGGCCACTACCGCCGGCGCAGCTTCCTGCACAACCTCTTCGACTGACCGTCCTCGCGGACGACGCCGGCGTGCTCCGGGCCGCTCGTCCGCCCTCCCCGGACGGACCGTTCGCACCGACTGACTCGTCCGCAAACCCCGGACGGACCGCTCGCACCGACCGCTGACGGTCCGGGATACGAAGGCAGCGTGGCGATGGCCGCGCTGCCTTCTTGCTTCGCCGCCCGCCCGGTCTCTCCCGCGGGCGTGTCCCCGCCGGTCGGCGTGGCCCGGTCTGCTCGGGTTCGGCGGGCTGCCCGACCACTGGGACGGCGTGACGGCTCCGTGCGAGTGGACGGAGCGGGAGACCCCGGCCGGGGCCGATCGCGCAGCGTTGGAATCCCGCGCCGGCGCCGTTCCGGTCGGCGGCGGCGCGCTCCGGGTTTCCGCTGGTCGGCTGTCTCGCCGGCCGGTTACCCGGATCGGCGATCCGTGGCGCTACTCACGCACAGTGATCACCAGACGGAGTCTTCCCGTCACTGTAGAGCGAGCTATTTCGATAAGGCTCTTTTTACGTTTGCGTTACGAAGTCGACAGAATACGCAACGTCGCGGATCTTGGGTATTGTCACGACGCCCCTGTCACGGCGAACGGAGGAGGAACCGTGACTGAAACTGCTGATGGCGTGGCGGATCAGGCGCTGCGCAACGACCTCGAAGACGTTTACGGCCGATATGAGGAACTACGCTCCGGAGTGGACGAACTGCAGCGGAGCCTGGCCACCATGCAGGTGAGCGCGGCCTCCCCGGACGGGGCCGTCCACGCCACCGTGAACGCCGACGGTGACCTGGTCGGCCTCCGGCTCGACGAGACGGCCTGCCGGGAGTGGAACGTCGACACCCTGGCCCGGGTCATCGTCGAGACCGTGCAGAACGCGTCGGCCGGCAAGCACCGCCAGGTCGAGCACCTGGTGACCAACCACCGCCCGTCCGACGACGAGGCGGCCTGATCGCTCCCCCCCGTATCCCCGGCCGCGTCCGCCCACGCGATCGCCGGGATGCGTCCCGCCACCGCCGGAGGGGGCCCGGCGTGGCGGTCGCCACTCACAGGGCCATGCCAGCCCAGATGGCCGTGCCGAACTCACATGGCCGTGCCGAACCCAGGCGGCCGTGCCGAACTCACATGGCCGTGCCGAACCCAGGCGGCCATGTCGAACTCACATGGCCGTGCCGAACTCAGATGGCCATGTCGACGAAGCGGGACAGGTGCAGCTGGGCGGCGACGGTGACCGTATCGGTCGGGCCGTTACGGTGCTTGGCGACGATGAAGTCCGCCTCACCCGCCCGCGGTGACTCCTTGTCGTAGTAGTCGTCACGGTGCAACAGGATCACCACGTCGGCGTCCTGCTCGATCGAGTTGTGCGTCGCGATGCCGTTCGCGATGAAGTTGTGGGTTCCCATCACGGTGGCGTCGAAGACGTCCTGCTCGCCCACATACTCGATCGACTTGATCTCATCCCAGAAGACGTCGTTGGTGGCGTGGAGCTCCAGGTCGGCGTTCCCGAGTACGTCGGCGATGCGTGCCAGACGCTGCCGGCTCGGTGCACCCGTCCACAGGGCACTGCCGCAGAACTCGGTGCCGATGGCCTCGGCGAACTCTCGGTGCGACATCTCCTTGTCGACCAGGATCCGCCGGACATCGCCCCAGACCTCGCGCGGCACGGTGTCCACGTTCGTGTTGCTCCGCGACGACTCCAGGACCGTCCGGAGCCGATCGCACTGCTCGGCGCGGGCACCGAACACGCCGATCTCCCGCAAGAACCGAAGTTGGTCGTCCCGGCCCGAGACGTCGAGGGTGAACTGAGGGCGCTGCTCCTTGACCGCAACGGCACGGAGGCGGCCGGTGATGCCGAACCGCAGGAGAAGGCGGGACACGCCCTCCAGCATCCGGCGGCTCGTCGAGGAGAAGTAGACGCGGCCGCCCGTGCCGGCCTTGTTGACCGTCACCGAACCGTCGGTCGCCCACAGATGCTTCAGGAAGAGCTTGACCTGCTCCTTCGGCAGCGCGAAGAGTTTCTCTGGCAGGAACTTCTCATGCGAGCGGAGCCCGAACAGACCGAGGCCGTCGAGCCACTCGGTGATCGGATTGCGGCGCCCGCGAGCCAGCCGGTACGGCGCGGGAAGGCGTAGCGTGGTCACCCGGGCGGCCGGGTACTCGTCGCGGACCGCGGTCACACCGAAGTGCTTCGCGGCCTCGGCCACCGCCGTCAGGCTGAGCTCGTCGCCGCTCGCGTACCGCAGCGGCTGGCGCCGAACGAACGAACCGTCGCCGAGAAGGTGCGCCAGGAGCACCACCTCCGCCTCCTCCCACGGACGGATCAGCAACGGCGGGGGCACGTGACGCGGCGCGGCCAGACGGTCCCCGGCCGCGAGATCGCCCAGAGCCTTCCATCCACCGAAGGTCAGGAACGGATGGTTGGCGGTCGCCTCGATCTCCCGGCCCGACGTGAGGGTGAGCCGGTAGACGGGCCGGTGCCCGCTGGGGAAGACGTGCGTCATCGTGCGGACCGTGTACTGCAGGCGCTCGTTGAGTGCCCAGACCGGAATGTCCCGATAGCCGCCGGCCAGCAGCTCACCCAGTGTCGTCTCGCTGTTGTCGTCCGCCCGCATCACCCGCGTCGCGGCCGTCAGGCAGCCGGATTCACGCAGGTCGGAGAGCTGGGGGCGCTTGTCGGTGCGCTGCTCGGGACCACGGTTCAGCTGGCTCACCGCGATGACCGGGCACTCGATCTCCTTGGCCAGCAGCTTCAGGCCCCGGGAGAGCTCGGAGACCTCCTGCTGACGGCTCTCGGTCTTCTTCGGCGAGGACATCAGCTGGAGGTAGTCGATCACCAGGAGGCGCAGGTTGTGGCGCTGCTTGAGCCGTCGCGCCTTGGCCCGGATCTCCATCAGGTTCATGTTGGGCGTGTCGTCGACGAAGATCGGGGCCTGACTGATCTCGCCCATCCGCCGGGCCAGCTTGGTCCAGTCGTCGTCGGAGAGCTGCCCGGACCGGAGGGTGTGCAACGGCACCCGCGCCTCGGCGGAGAGCAGTCGCATCACCATCTCGATCTTGCTCATTTCCAGCGAGAAGATCGCACTGGCACAGCCGCTCTGAATCGCCGCATTACGGGCGAAATCCATACTTACCGTGGAGTTGTGAGTGGGGATCATGGCGCGACCGGCCAAATAGAGGTGGTTGGCATTGTCCACAGAGACACACTTGACCGGAACACTGACCACGGGCCGTACGTCAACGATGAACCTGGCACCGGTGCGAACGCCGTTGCCCCGCAGGCGCTCCTTGTGCGCGAGATTTTTCCGATGCAGGCGGAAGACCTGGTCGTCGGTGGTGACGTTCAGAACGTACGCCGTCGAGGTCTCCGGCCTGCGGCCATGCACTGCCTTGGTAGTGATCGTGCAGCGGTACCCCAGGCTCACGACGAGCTCGAAAACATCGTTGGCAAGTGCCTGCGAGGTCGAACAGTACTGGGCATTACCGGTCGAGGTCACGGTTCCGTCGGTGTCCAGCAGACCGGCCAGAAGAGCACGTCGCTGGGTCTCGGAGGCCCGTAGGTAGTCAACCGGAATGTGTTTGTTGGCGAGCACACCGGCCTCACGCAGAAGCCCTGTCACCGTCCCGAAACGGGAATGGCAGCCAGAACACCGGATACCGCCGTTGGCTGTCGCCGCGGTGACCGTGCCACAGCTGACGCACGCCGGCGACTCACGGGGGATCACCGTCGAGGCCTTCGTCCGCCCACAACTGCCGCCGCAGGTCAACACACTCGATGCCCGTGGAACGAACGCCGACCCGCACGCCACGCAGATCCGCTCATCCAACGGTTCAGGCTCCGGCACCTGGATCGTGTACAGCATCGGGCCGGAAGGGCGGACCACGAAACCGTCAGCCTCGACATAGGCGGCGATCTCCGGGTCGGCGCTGGTCAGCCGTGCCCCATCCGCATGCCCGCCGCCAAGCCAGGCGCCGAGTGTGTACGGCGGGATCAGGAGATCCCGCTCAGGTAGCTGGAGCGCACCGGCGTTGACCACGGAGTGATTCAGCCGGCGGTCAGCCGTTTCCGTACGCAACGTGGCAAAGATCTCCTCGGTCGTCACGACCTCGCCAGGGGCCGACGACCGCCGCGACTTGCGGGTCTGCGTCAGCCATCGGTGCTCCGCATCGGCCACGATCACACTGCCGTCCGAGAACTCGACCTCGTAGCAGGGGCGCTCGTCCATGATCGGACTGACCGCCGTCACCGTGGTCGGCCGGCCATCGGCATCGAGGAGCAGGTCACCGACCTCGACGTTCGCCATCGTCGTCCAGCCCACCGGAGTCGGCAACGGGGTGTCCAACGCCAGTGCCTTCCCCAGACCGGGACGGCCGGCCACGATGATCAGCTGGCCGGCGTGCAGGCCGTTGAGCAGGCGGTCCAGGTCCTGGAAGCCGGTCGGGACGCCCTGCATCACGCCGCCCGACGCGCCGACCGCCTCGATCTCGTCGAGGGTGGGCTGGAGCATGTCGCCCAGGGCCGCGAAGTCCTCGCTGACCCGCTTCTCGGTCACGTCGTAGATCGCCTGCTGGGCGAGGTCGACGATGTCGTCGACGTCACGCCCGCCGTTGCCGTTCGCACCGTACCCGAGCTGCACGATCTTGGTGCCGGCCTCGACCAGGCGGCGCAGGATCGCCCGCTCGGAGACGATCCGGGCGTAGTAGGAGGCGTTGGCCGCGGTCGGCACGCTCTCGATCAGTGTGTGCAGGTACGGCACACCGCCGATCCGGCCCAGGTCGCCGGAGTCGGCCAGCGCCGCCGCGACGGTGAGGGCGTCGGCGGGCTCACCACGACCGTACAGATCGAGAATGATGTCGTAGATCGTCGAGTGGACCGGGCGGTAGAAGTCGTTGGTCTTCAGGATCTCGACCACGTCGGCGATGGCGTCCTTGGACAGCAGCATGCCGCCGAGCACGCCCTGCTCGGCGCCGACGTCCTGCGGCGGGGCCTTGTCGTAACCACCGCCGCCACCGCCACCACCGCCACCGGGCGGGCCGGACTTCTTGCCGCCGCCGTCACCCCCCGGGGGTCCGCCGGACGGCTGAGATGGGGGCCGGGGCTCCGGCCGCGCGTCGTCGGTGATCGACACCGGGACTCCCCCTCCACTGGCACTGTCGCCGTCACGATCGAACAACCCGGGTAGGTCACTTCGGCCGATCGGGGTCCGACTTCAGCAGAACCCGTCGATCAAAGTCCGTACGTAAGGCGGGACCACTCTACGAACCTGGCTGCCACCTGCCCAACTGCCTCGGTGGACGAGTCTTGGGACAACCTGTGGACATCTCGGCCATTCCTGTGGGTAGGCCTGTGCACACCATGTGGACAACTTCTGTGAGGAGGCTGTCATCAGCACTTTTCTCGGCCCGACCTGTGGAAGGCAGAAAGGCAGATGGATCAGCGGAAATACCGAGTCGGGTGAGCAAGCTGTCGCTGTGAGGCGTTGCGGTTCCGTCTCAGGCACGTCACCCTTTTCAGGTGGACCAACGGGAGTGGGACTACGGTGCCCGCATGTCGCGCGACAGGCGCGCTGCGGACCCTTGGCCCACCCGGGAACCGGAGATCGACGAATCCGGCACCCGCTGGTCCGCTCTGACCGACACCGGCAGCATGGCGCCGAGCCCCGAGGCACTCACGTGGCAGCGCCGCGCGGACGCCTGGGCGCAGCAGAGCGGCGAGGTGGAGCCGTACTCCGGCGGCGGTGGGCAGGAGATCGAGCCGGCGGGCAACCGCTGGTCCGACGTCGCGTCCACCGGCCGTCCCACCTTCCCCCCGGACGGTGTGGGCTGGCGCAGCCAGACCGCGGAGTGGCGCGCGACCGGCGCCCGCTGGCGGCAGACCACCGAGTGGCGTTCGTCCACCGGATCGCACGTCTGGCGCTCCACCACCGAGGCGTGGAACGGCGACCAGGAACAGCAGGAGTACGACGCGTCCCCCGGCGGCCGCCCGGCGATCCAGGGCACGTCCTGGCCGACCCCGGCGGCGGGCACCGAGAGCTACCGGGACACTCCGTCGAGCAGCTGGTCCTCGTCCACCGAGCGCGGCTCCGACACACCCTCCTGGCAGCAGCCGTCCAGCCCGACCCCGTCCTGGCGGCAGCAGGAGCCGGAGACGCCGTCGTGGCAGCGCTCGGCCGACACCGGCCGCTCCGCGACCACCCCGGTCGAGCAGACCTGGGGCGGCTCGAGCACCCCGTCGTGGCAGCAGCCGTCCAGCCCGACCCCGTCCTGGCAGCAGCAGGAGCCGGCCCAGCAGCCGCCCTCGTGGCAGCAGCAGTCCAGCTCGTGGCAGCGCTCCGCGCCGGCCGCCGAGCCCTGGTCGCCCTCGGCCTCCAACAGCCCCGCCCCGGGCGAGTCGGGTAAGCCCAGCTGGGCCACCGACCAGGTCTCCAGCGGCGGCTGGGCGCGCCGTACGCCGGGCGAGAACACCACCGACGTCGGCGGCTGGGAACGCTCCGACGGCCCCGGCTGGCAGTCCCCGCGAGACGACGGCCGGCACTTCGTCCGCGAGGACGACCGGGCCGCCTGGCGCCGGGACGCCGACTCGTGGTCGTCCCGTCCCGGGCGCCGCCGCGCACCCGAGCCCGACGCCGCCCCGATGGGTGGCTCCGGCTGGGGTGCGGATGCGGACTCGGACAACTGGGCCCGGCACACCGACACCGGCAGCATGCCGCCCGTCCCGCGTTCGCCCGCGCCCGGTTACGGCGCCCCCGGCCCGTCCTGGGGTGGTCGTTCCGAGTCACCCGGGCGGTACGCCGACGATCCTCAGCGCTTCGAGGACACCCGGGGCGGCCGCCGGTCGTTCGACGGTCCGTCGCGCGACCTCGGCGGCGCCACCCCGATCCGTCCCGGTCAGCGCCCGGTCAACCCGAACGACAGCCGCCAGGGCAGGTCCGCCGAGCCGGAGTCCCCCGCCGCGAGTGGCCGGATCCGGTACGACGGCGCCGCCTCCGGCGGCATGGTCGAGCAGCAGCCCCGCGGCGGCATGGACCAGTCCTCCCGCGGCGGCATGGCGCAGCAGCCCCGCAGTGGGATGGAGCAGCCGTCCCGCGGCGGCGGTGTGCCCGAGCAGCAGCGCGGCGGTCCCGGCGAGCAGCAGCCGCGAGACGGCGCCGGCCGGCGGGCGCGCAAGCCGCAGCGGTACAACGCGAACCCGACGAACTGGCGCGAGGACACCTCCTCGTGGGACGCCGAGCCGGACACCAGCAACTGGACCCGCGACCCGGACACCGGCCAGTGGAGCCGCGCCGACGACGACCCGCGGGTGCTCGCCTGGCGGGCCGAGGCCGCGCGCCGGGAGGCGACCAAGCAGGAGGGCGGCGCCACCGAGCCGGTGGAGCAGCAGTCGTCCGGTGGCCGCCGGAGCCGTCGCGAGGAGACCGGCCCGATGGGCGGCGCGCCCGGCGGACCCATGCCCGGCAGCGGCGGTGGCTGGTCGAACGGCGAGCTGCCCGGTCCGCGCAGTGCCATGCCCAGCCCGTCCGAGACCGGTTCGTGGCGCTCCGGTGCACCGGAGCCCGACGGCTACCGTCCGGCCCGGGCGGCTCAGGACCCGTACGCGGACGAGGCCCCGCGCGGCTACCCCCCGGCGCCGAACGGCGGGGGTGGCCGTCGCCGTGCCCTCGAACCCGGCGACGAACAGATCTCCGCGGACGACTGGCGCGCGCAGCAGGAGCCCCGGCAGGGCCGTCAGGGCCGCCGTGGAGGCCCCGGGCCCGAGGAGGGGTACCCGGCTGAGGGCTGGCGCCAGGGACCGCTCCCGCCGCGCCAGAACCCGCCCCGCGAGCTGCCCGCCGGCCGTGGCCAGCAGTGGCCCGAGCCGGAGGACCCGCGTCGCGGCGGCTACGGCGAGCAGCCCGGTCGCCGGGCCGAGCCGCAGGAGCGTCCCGCGTACGACACCGGCGTCCAGCGCGCGCTGCCGGCCGGAGGTTCCCCGCGGCAGCCCGAGCCCCGCCGTGAGCTGCCCGCCGGCGGTTCCGGCCGCCGTCCGGAGCAGCAGGAGCCGTCCCCGCGCCAGGCGTACGAGCAGCAGGCGTACCAGCAGCGTGAGCTCCCTGCCGGCGGCAACGGCCGCCGGCCCGCCGACGAGTCCCCGTGGGGCGACACCGACCTGCGCTCGCCGGGCGGCTACCCGCCCGCGCAGCGGGAGTTACCCGCGGGCGACTGGCCCCGGCCCGAGGACGAGCAGGATCCGTACGCGACCCAGCGCCGCGAGCGTGACGACGACCCGCCGCCTCCCGGTGGTGGCGGTGGCGGCGGTGCCCGCGGCGGTCAGGGCGACTGGCGTTCCGCGGCGCCGTACGGCGGTGCCGGCTACGACACCGGTTCGTGGAACCCCGGAGGCGGCGGCGGATCGGCCGGTTACCGCAGCGGCGGCTCCCCCGAGGGCGACTGGCGCGGCGGCTCCGCCCAGAACGGCGACGACTGGCGCGGCAACGGCGGCGGCCCGGACAACGGGACCTACCGGGCGAGCGCCACGGCCAGCCCGGTCAGCGGCGCCGCGTACCGCGCCAACGTCGGCGGCACCGCGCCCGTGTCGGGTTCGGCGTACCGCGCCAACGTCACCCCCGCGGCACCGCTCCCGCCCGGGAACACCCCGGTCAGCGGTGCGGCGTACCGTTCCGGCGTCTCCCCCGACGCCGGCCCGGTCAGCGGCATCGCCTCCCCCGGCCAGGGCGGTTCCGACTGGCGCCGCGAGCTGGCACAGGGCCCCGGCGCCGCCCCGGTCAGTGGCATGGCCGCTCCCGGACAGAGCGGCTCCGATTGGCGTACGGCCATGGGCCAGGCACCCGGCGCGAGCCCGGTCTCCGGCGCGGCCTACCGGGCCAACGTCAACCCGGCCGGCACCTCCACCGACATCAGCCCGGTCAGCGGCATCGCCTCCCCCGGCGGTGCCCCGATGAACGGCACCGACTGGCGCAGCGGCCTCACCGGCACCGCCCCCGCGGCCGGCGCCGACTGGCGCGGGGATCTCACCGCCGCGGCACCCGCGGCTGGCGCGGACTGGCGCAACGACCTCACGGCCGCGGCACCCGCCAACGGTGCCGACTGGCGCAACGACCTGACCGGCACCGCCCCGATGAACGGCGGCGTCGCCCCGGTCAGCGGCAGCGCCTACCGTTCCGCCCCGGGCGCCGACGACTGGCGCCGCGAGATGGCACAGGGCGCTCCACCCACCGACGGCACGCCACAACGATTCAGCACCTCGGACTTCCCCCCTTTTCGGCCGAGCGGCTCAGCCGCGGTCAATGGGGGTACGGACAATCTGGCACTGAGCGCGACCTCGGTGATGGCGGCCCCCGCTCCCGGTTCCGTAGCGAGCCCGGCGACGGCTACGGCGGCCGCTTCGGTCCGCGCGCCTGAGCAGGCCCCCGAGGAGGTCGACACCTCCTGGCCGCCGCGCCGCGGTGTCAGCAGCGCGCTCTTCGAGAGCAGCGGCGCCTATGAGCGCCGGCCGGTCAGTTCCGGACTTCTCGCCGCCGCCGGCCAGCCCAACGACCTGCTCGACCCGGACGACGACGAGGAAGAGGAGTCCACCGGCGGCCCGCTCGCCGCGGTCGGCTACACGGTCGTCTGGTACGGCGTCCCGGTCGTCCTCTTCGTCCTCGGCATCCTGCTGCTCAACAGCGGTCAGCGCACGCACGCCCTGCAGACCCTGGCCGGCGCGGCCCCCGAGTTCGGCATCTCGCTGGCCCTGAGCATCCTGGTGGCGGTCGGCCTCCGCTTCGCCACCAGCGCGTGGAAGGCCGCCAGCGTCGGCTTGGCCGCCGCGGTCGTCGGCGGCGGCCTCGCCACGGTGCTCGCCTCCGCCATCACCGGCAACAGCCTCAGCTGACCCCCGCCGGCGGACCGGCCGGGCCTCACGCGTGGGGTTCCGGTTCGCTGCGGCACCGAGCTCCCCACGCCGGCCCGCCATCCACCGTGGCGTGGGGATTTCCCGCCGGCAGCGCGCCCGGCAGCGACGAAGACGAGGCCGAGACGCGGGACCAGGCGGCCGGGCGGCGGGCGCGAGGCACGGGTAGCCGGGCGGCGGGCCCGAGGGCGGCCGCGTGGCGGGCGCGAGGCACGGGTAGCCGGGCGGCGGGCCCGAGGGCGGCCGAGTGGCGGGCGCGAGGCGTGAGTGGCCGGGCGGCGGGCAAGAGGCGTGAGTGGCCGAGTGGCGGGCGCGAGGCGCCGGGCGGCGGGGATAGGCGGGTACGCCACAGGCGCGCCAAGCCGGAGCCTGGCGCGCCTGGAAGGTGGAGCTGGGTGTTACTTGGCGGCGACGACGTTCACCGGGAAGGTGGCGGTCACCTCGGGGTGGAGCTTGACCTGGACGTTGTACGAGCCCGTGGTCTTGATGTGACCCGGGAGCTCGAGACGACGACGGTCGAGGGCCGGGCCGCCGGCGGCCTTGACCGCGTCGACGATCTCGGCCGGGGTGATCGAACCGAAGAGGCGGCCGCCGTTGCCGGAACGGGCGCTCAGGGTGACCTTGAGGCCGGAGAGCTGGCCCTTGACCTCGGTGGCCTGGCCCAGGTCGCGGATCTCACGGGCCTCACGGGCCCGCTTGATGACGACGACCTGCTTCTCGGCGCCCTTGCTCCACAGGATCGCGAAGCCCTGCGGGAGCAGGTAGTTGCGGCCGTAGCCGTTCTTCACCTCGACGATGTCGCCGGGGGTACCGAGGCCCGAGACCTCCTGCGTGAGGATGATCTTCATGTTCGTGATCCTCCTCAGCGCGCCGTGGCCGTGTACGGCAGGAGCGCCATCTCGCGGGCGTTCTTGACCGCGCGGGCGATCTGTCGCTGCTGCTGGGAGGTCACACCCGTGACGCGGCGGGCACGGATCTTGCCGCGGTCGGAGATGAACTTGCGCAGCAGCGCGGTGTCCTTGTAGTCGATGTAGGTGATCCCGTCCTTGTCGAGCGGGTTCACCTTCTTCTTCGGCTTGCGAAGCGCAGCAGCCTTAGCCATTGCTCTCTAACTCCTGATCGTGATCATCGCCGGGCGGCACACCGCCCGGCGGCGAAGAAAGCCCGAGGGCTTAGAAGGGAGGCTCGTCGTCGAACGAGGAGTTGCCGCCACCGCCGGAGCGGTTGCCGCTGTTGGAGGCCGGAGCAGCCGTCGCCCACGGGTCGTCGAAGTCGCTGTTACCGCGACCGCCGCCGCCACCGTTGCTGGGCTGCCGGTTGCCGCCACCACCGGAGGCGCCGAAGCCGCCACCCCCGCCGCCGGACCGGTTCGCCTTCTGCACCTTGGCCGTGGCGTAGCGCAGGGACGGGCCGATCTCGTCGACCTCGAGCTCGTAGACGGTGCGCTTCTCTCCCTCGCGGGTCTCGTAAGACCGCTGGCGCAGCCGGCCCTGCACGATCACCCGAGCGCCACGCTGCAGCGACTCGGCGACGTGCTCGGCGGCGTCACGCCAGATGTTGCACGCGAGGAACAGTGGCTCGCCGTCTTTCCACTCGCCCGATTGCCGGTCCAAGGTCCGCGGCGTCGAAGCGATGCGGAACTTGGCGACCGCCGCACCCGACGGGGTGAAGCGCAGCTCAGGGTCATCGGTCAGATTGCCGATGACCGTGATGGTGGTTTCGCCTGCCATTGAACTTCTCCTCGCCGCATAGGTCGTTGTGACAAAGGGTCTCAGGACCCCCTGACAAAAACGCCTCAGCGGGTCTCGGGACGGATGACCTTGGTACGCAGGATGGACTCGTTCAGCCGCAGCTGACGGTCCAGCTCGGCCACGGCCTCGGGCGTCGCCTGCAGGTCGACGACCGCGTAGATGCCTTCAGCCTTCTTGTTGATCTCGAACGAGAGCCGGCGGCGGCCCCAGACGTCGAGCTTCTCCACCGAGCCACCCGCGGTCCTGATCACGTTCAGGTACTGGTCGAGCGACGGTGCGACGGTGCGCTCCTCGAGCGAAGGGTCGAGGATCACCATCAGTTCGTAATGACGCAAGACATTCACCTCCTGTGGGCTAAACGGCCACGGTCTCTCCGTGGCAGGAGGTCTTGTGTCGTACGCAGAAGAAAGCCGTGGGAGACACAGTGCCCCACGGCGAACAGTCCGCGAACCGAGCCAGCATACCCACCCGGGTGCCACTGGCCCAAAACGAAGACCCCGTCCGTGGACGGGGTCTTCGCCGGGGAGAGCCGCGGGGCGTCCGGTCCGGTTCGTTGGGTGGGACCTGGGGAGGAACGACCACACCGATGAGGTGGACGCGGTCGCCCCGCGGAGCTTTCGAAGAAGAGCTTACGCCAAATTTGCCCGTGATGCACGTTGCGACACGATTGCCCGAATAGCGGCGGTTGACACCCCGAGGAGGCAGACCACCGCGACCATCCCGAGCATCCCGAGTGGGCGGCCCTCCCGAATCGAGGCGACGGCGGCGACCGGCTCGGTGGCCTCGCTCAGCGGCTGGCCCTCCTCCGGCACCGAGAACGGCCCGGAGAGCGGGGCGGCCGCGACCGGCGGGATCGTCGTCGGGACCGCGGCGGCCAGGCTCTCCCGCGCGGCGGGCGAGCTCGGCGGCGGCGTCGCCGGCGAGGAGGCGGGTGCGGTGGGCGTACGGGAGGAGGTCTTGATGGGGTGTGAAGGTTTTGAACGTGGGCGGTGTGAGCGGGTGACGGGTGGTGCGAGCGGGTCGGGGAGCAGGGATTTCGCGGGTGCGGGGGTGCCGAGCAGGTCGGAGGGCACGGAGTCGGAGGGTGCCTCGGCGGCCGACGGGGACGCGGTGACCATCAACGGGACCGCGTCGTCGTCGTCCGAGCAGTCCGGGTCGAGCAGGACCGAGGTGACGCCGCGGCGGAAGAACACCTCGGCGGTGCCGTTGTCCGGAATGATCCCCTGTGGGGTACCGGCCAATTCCAGTCGCGCCGGGCGGCCGGTGCGGTTGACCATGTGCACCACGCTGCGCGGCGGAACGGTGAGCGACTCCACCTCGGGCGTCGAGTCGCAGGAGAGCCCGAAGACCCCGCCGCCGTCGAAGTTCACCCGGCGCTCACCCGGCTCGAACTGGTCGGCACTGGCCGTCCCGCTCGTCAGCAGCGGCCCGCCGAAGATCAGCCCACTCGCCACCAGCGCCGCCACCCGCCATCGGAACCGCCGCGACATGCCCCATCCCCCAGTTCGCCACCGGCCGTGACCGGTATCGGTCAAACGTGATCGACGGGGCTAACGAGACGCGGGGGAGGCCGGTGACGCCCGGCAGAACTGTCGGACCGGCGTCGTAGGCTCGTCCCATGCGCATCGGAGCCCACGTCGATCCCGCCGAACCGCTGGCCGAGGCCGCCGCCCGCGGCGCCGAGGCGGTGCAGTTCTTCCTCACCGATCCACAGGGGTACAAGACGCCCCAACCGCGGGAGGACGCGGCCGCACTCCGGGCCGCCGAGGTCGACATCTACATCCACGCGCCGTACATCATCAACGTCGCCTCACCGAACAACCGGATCCGGATCCCCAGCCGCAAGCTCCTGGTGGCGCACGCCAGGGCGGCCGCCGAGATCGGTGCGAAGGGCCTGATCGTGCACGGCGGCCACGTCGGCGCCGGTGCGGACCTCAGTGCCGGTTTCCTCAATTGGAAGAAGGCCTTCGAGTACGCGGAGAGCGAAGGCGGTCTCCCGATCCCGGTCCTGATCGAGAACACCGCCGGCGGGGACAACGCGTGCGCCCGCCGCTTCGACGATCTGGCCCGGCTCTGGGACGCGGTGGGTTCGTTCGGCGCGGGCTTCTGCCTGGACACCTGCCACGCGTTCGCCGGCGGCGAGGATCTGACCGGCATCGTCGACCGGGTGAAGGCGATCACCGGACGGATCGACCTGATCCATGCCAACGACTCGAAGGGTGGTTTCGACTCGGGCCAGGACCGGCACGACAACCTCGGTAGTGGGAAGATCGACCCCGAGTTGGTGGTCGCCGCGATCCGGGCCTCCGGCGCTCCCGCCATTGTGGAGACGCCGGGCGGCGTGGCGGGGCAGGCCGCCGACATCGCCCTTCTGCGGGAGCGGGCGGGCACCTGACGCACCGGCGACCGGGGGAGGGTCATGACCGAGCAGTCGCAATCGTCCGTGCCCGCAGGCGGCGAACCAGGCGGTTCGCGGTCGGCTTCGACAGCGGGCTCCTCGGTGGAGGAACGGGCGGTTCCCGAGTCGCCACGACACGGGGCACCGCCGCCGTCCCGCCCATCAGGGAAGCGGAGATTCCGACTTTTCGGGCGAAAGCCGCCGCGGACCGTCGACGGAACTTCGGACAAGGTGGACAGTCCGCCGGTCGAGGCCGAACCCACGACGGACATCTCGGCCACGGCGAAGGCCGCGGCGGGCACATCGAGCTCATCGGATACGTCCGATACGTCCACCAGCAAGAAGCCTGAGGAGACCGCGACCGCCGCCGGGAAGCTGCCGGACGAACGGCCCGAGGGCGTGCCGGTCGACCCCTGGACGGCCTTCGCCACCACACCCGAGCAGCAGCCCGGCCGGATCCGGCGCGGGCTGCGAGCCGTCGGCCGTGCGCTGATCCACGAGTACGCCCTGGTCACGTATGCCGGCGCGGTGCTCGCCGTGCTGATGAGCTGGCCCGCCCTGCGGTACCCGCTGCACACCCTCCCGCAGGACCTGGGCGACCCGGCCCGGCAGGCGTGGCAGATCTCCTGGCTCGGGCACGTACTGCGGACCGACCCGGTGCTGCTCTGGCAGTCGAACGCGTACTACCCGGTCACCGACAGCTCGGCGTACGGCGACAGTCTGCTCGGGTACGCGCTGTTCGGGATGATCGGCGACGGTCCGGACGCGGCGGTGCTGCGGTACAACATCCTCTACGTGGTCGCGCACGCGCTGCTGCTGATCGGCGGGTACGCCCTGGTACGTCAGCTCGGCGCCCGGCGCACCGGCGCGGCGGTGGCCGCGGCGGCGTTCGCGTACGCGCCCTGGAGGCTTGCCCAGGAGGGCCACCTCGACATCGTCTCGGCCGGTGCGATCCCGCTGGCCCTGGCGATGCTGGCGCGCGGTCACGGCTGGTCCCTGCGGTACGGTTTCCGGCCGCGCCGCCGCCGCACCGGCTGGGCGGTACTCGGCTGGCTCCTCGCGACCTGGCAGCTGAGCCTCGGGTTCTCGCTCGGGCTGCCGTTCGCGTACGTACTCGCCGGAATCCTGGTGTTCCTGCTGATCGCGGTCCCGATCAAGCGCTTCCGCCGACGCCGGCGCCGACGCGAGCGCGAGCGCGGGGCGCCGGCCCGGCACTCGGCGGGCGGGCGGCGCTGGTTCGCCCGCCGGACGACCAGGGTCAAGCCGGTCCTCGGGTGGCGCCTGATCACCGCCGACGTGCTCGGCGCGCTGATCTTCGCCGGGGTGGGCGCGGTGATCGCCATCCCCTACCTGCGCGTCCCCGACTCGGCCACCCGCGGCACGGAGACCGACTTCTTCTCGCCGCCGGTGCGCAGCCTGCTGATCGGCCCGGCCGAGTCCCGGATCTGGGGTTCCGCGCACGAGACCGCCCGCACCTCGCTGGGCTGGGCCGCCGAGCAGTCGCTGCTCCCCGGCTTCGTGCTCTACGCCCTCGCGCTGGCCGGCCTGCTCTTCTCCATCTGGCGGCTGCGGCAGCGGCTGGTCCTGCTGCTCGGGCTGGCCGCCGCGGTGATCCTGACCCTGGGCACCACGTTCGCGGGCGGCCGCTGGACCTACCTGCCGCTCTTCGGGCACCTGCCGGCCTCGTTCGACCTGCGGATCTCCGGGCGCCTGATGCTCTGGGTGACGCTGCTGCTGGCGATCCTGGCCGCCGGTGCGGTGGACGACTTCGTCGGGCGCGCGTGGCGTCTCGCCGAGCAGCGCGTCCCGCCGTGGCCCGGGCCGTGGCTGCGGATGGCGACGCTCGTGCCTCTCCTGCTGGTGCTCCTGGAGGGCTGGAGCGCGACCGCCCACCCGGTGGTGCCCACCCAGCCGGAGGCGATGCGGACCGTGGGCGGGCCGATGCTGGTCCTGCCGACCGGCTCGCTCACCGACCCGGTCGTGCAGCTCTGGTCGACCTCCACCTACCCCCAGGTGGCGAACGGCGGCGGCACGGTCGCGGAGGCCCGGCAGGCCGAGCTCCGGTCGAAGGTGGCCTCGTTCCCGGACACGGCCAGCATCGAGTACCTGCGCTCGGTCGGGATCGGGACGGTGCTGCTGCTGCGTACCGAGGTCGCGGGCACGCCGTGGGAGCGGGCCGGGGACATCCCGGTCGACCTGCTCGGGATCCGGCGCGAGGACCTCACCGACGCGGTGGTCTTCCACCTGAACTGAGACAGCGGGCCGTCCCCCTCGAGAACCGAGAGGGGGACGGCCCGCTGTCTCTTCTGCCGTTGCTCTAGACCAGGACGGCCGGCTCCGGCTCGTCCTCGACCGGCTTCTTCTTCTCCAGACCGAAGCCGAAGCTGTTGCGGAACCGGGTCACCCAGCCCGCGTCCGGCCCGTCCAGCACGCCGGCGTCCGGGTCGTCACCGGCGTAGGTCTGGCGGACGGCGTCCAGCTCGGGCTTCCAGATCTCCCGGATCACCAGGCCGCAGAGGATCGCCACGGTGACCACGCGCGCCGTGGAGGCGAGGACGAAGGTCCCCTCCGGGATCACCGACTTGCCGCCCGCACCGATCAGCTCGGCGTAGAACGCGGCGAGGTACCCGATCTCGGCCACCGTCCACGCGATGATCGCGCCCCACTTCGGGCGGGCCATGACGATCAGCGGGACGAGCCAGAGCACGTACTGCTGCGACCAGACCTTGCTGAAGATCAGGAACGCGGCGACCACCAGGAACGCCATCTGCGCGAGGCGCGGCGGCTTCGGCGCCAGCAGGCCCAGGATCACGATGCCCAGGCAGCAGAGGCCGAACAGGGCGTACGTGACGATGTTGAGGGTGGGGATGTTGTTGCTCAGCCATTGGAAGACGCCCTGGTCCCCGTCGGTGCCGCTCATCCACTTGCCGTCGAGGTAACGCCCGATGTACCAGAACGTGCCCCAGTCGATCGGGCGCTCCGAGTTCAGGCGGAAGAACCGCAGCCAACTCTCGTGGTACCAGTAGTACACCGGGAAGTTGACCACGCCCCAGGTGATCGCGGCGGCGACGAACGAGGAGAGCCAGGGGATCACCCTGCCCTGCCGGAGCGCGAGCACCAGCAACGGGCCGAGGATGAACAGCGGCCAGAGTTTCGCGGCGGCGCCCAGTCCCAGGAAGATCCCGGCCCAGACCGGGTGCCGGCGGGCCCAGAGGTAGAGGCCGATGGCGGCCAGCCCGATCGCCAGGAAGTCCCAGTTGATGGTGGCGGTGACCAGCACGATCGGCGAGAGCGCGAAGATCGCCGCATCCCAGGGCCGTCGTCGCCGCAGCGCGAGGATCACCGCCGCGGTGGCGACCGCGAGCAGGGAGAGGACCAGCGCGTTGGCGTTGTAGAACCAGCTGCCCTGGTTGATCTCCGGGTGCTGCTCGCCGTACCAGTGCACCGGCAGGCCCAGGGCGCCCATGAAGTAGCCGGTGACGACCGGGTACTCCACCTGGTGGTCCACGTACGGCACCTGGCCGTCGCTGAGCCCCTCGGCGTAGTAGAGGGCCAGCACGTCGGTGTAGCAGTACCGGGTGTACTGGATGTTCTTCTGCCAGTCGCCGCTCATGCAGGGCGATTTCTGCACCCAGGAGAACGCCAGGATCATGCAGGTCAGAGCCATGATGATGCGTGGCGCGGTCCAGAAGCGGTTGGGCCGGGCGTCGGGCCGGGTCGCGTGCGAGCCGAGCGGCCCGCCGATGAACTGCGACAGTCCCCGCACGAAACCGTCCGAGGTCGCGTTCGGGGCGTCTGGCCGTTCGGTGGACGGTTGCGTGCTCATGTCTTGGCATCATGCCGCATGAACCTCGGAGTGTGGAGTTTGCCCGCCCTTGGGTCTAAAGAGAACGGCGCCCACCTCGCGAAGAGGTGGGCGCCGTCATCGGCCTGGGTCAGGCGTCAACCGCCGTTACCGCCGTTGTTATTACCGCCGTTGTTATTACCGTTGTTGTTGTTATTGCTGTTGTCGTCGTCGCTGTCGTCCGAGTCGTCGCTGTCGTCCGAGCTGGTGCCGCCGCAGACGTCCAGGGTCGGGAACTGCTGGCAGATCGCGCTCTGGTTCGGGTCCTCGGTCGGCTGGGTGACGACCACCGGGGCGACACCGTTACCGAGCGACGAGTCGCCGCCCTTCACCCGGGTCGGGAAGCTCTCCTTGTCCCAGTTGAGCTCGGCGGTCACCGTGTTGATGAACTTCTCCCAGATCGCGGCCGGGGTGCCCGAGCCGAACATCTTGCCGCCGCCGGACTCGGTCAACTCGACCTTGTCCTTGGCGCCACCGACCCAGACCGTGGCCGCGAGTTGTGGGATGCCACCGACGAACCAGGCGTCGCCGTTGCCCTCCTTGTACTCCCACGAGCCACTCTTGGCGGCGGCCTCACGGCCGTTGCGCAGGGTGTTCTCGGCGTGCGCCGGGATCTGCTGCAGCACGCCGAGCTCGTCGGACATCTGCTGGGCGTTGAAGACCTGCTTGCCCTTGGTGCTCGGCGTCTTGTACGGCGACAGCTTGCCGGTCTTCGAGTCGATCTTCTTGACCGACTTGATGAAGTGCGCGTCGTGCCGGACGCCGCCGTTGACGATCGTGGCGACACCCTGCGCGTGCTCCAGCGGGACCACGCGGTACTGGCCGAACGCGACCTCGTTGTCGAAGTAGCCGGAGCTCTTCCAGGTCGACGCGTCGGTCTTGGTCAGGTCGACCAGCTTGCCGCTGTCGGTCCACATGTGCTCGACACCGGCGTCGAGAGCCGCCTGGATGACCTTGTCGCGGCCGATCTGGTCGGCGATCCAGTAGAACGGGAAGTTGTACGACCGGACGGTCGCCGTCTCCAGGTCACAGTGCTTGATCTTGCCGTCACAGAGCGAGTCGTCGGCGCCGGCGTTACTGATCTTCGTACCGTTGGGCCGGAGCTTGGTGCCGTCCCAGATCGTGTCGAAGGAGTAGTTCTCCTTCAGCGCGGCGGCCAGCGTGTAGATCTTGAAGGACGACGCGGGCGACTGACCGCCCCAGCTGACCAGGCCGCTGCCGTCACCGGCCATGTAGCCGCCGTAGTCCGTACCGTTGGGGTCGTCACCGGCGTAGTAGCCGAGCACCTCTCCGGTCTTCGGATCGATGCCGATCACCGCGGCCTGATACGTCTTCGGCCGGCCGTTCAGCGGCGAGGTCTTGCTGCTGCGGGAACCGGCCGCCTCCGCCGCCGCCTGCACGGTGGGGTTGATCGTGGTGGTGATCGTCAGACCACCCTGCTGGAGCTCGGTGTCCGAGATCCCCATTTCCTTCAGCTCGTACGTGACGTGCCGCATGATCATCCCGACCGGCTTGCCGTCGGCACAGGTCTTGCAGTTGGTGCTCTTGGCCGCGTTGACCTTGGGGTACTCGCGCTTGTCGTACTGCTCCTGAGAGATCCAGCCCTCGGAGAGCATGTTCTTCAGCGTGTACTCCCACCGCTCCTTGGCGGCCGTGGGGTTCAGGTTGGGGTCGTAACCCTTGTGCCCGGTGACCGTGTCGGCGTACGGCTGCTTGATGATCGAGGCGAGCACCGCGGCCTGGTAGACCGTGATCTCGTTCTTCGCACCCTCGACCACCGAGGCGCTGAAGTAGCCGTTCGCCGCCGCCTCGACGCCGTACCGTCCCTCACCGAGGTCGATGAAGTTCAGGTACAGGCCCATGATCTGCTCTTTGGTGTACTTCGACTCCAGCTTGCGGGCGATCACCGCCTCGCGGAGCTTACGGCTGTAGCTGATCTCCTTGAGCTCGGCGACGTGCCGGGCGTACTGCTGGGTGATGGTCGACGCGCCCTGGGTGTCGCCGCCGGTGAAGTTGTTCCACGCGGCGCGGGCGATGCCCTTCATGTCGATGCCGTTGTGCCGATAGAAGTTCTTGTCCTCGGCGGCGGCCACGGCGTGCTGCATGACCAGACTGATGCTGGAATCCGGCACGTTGATTCGGGGCTCGCCCTCTTTCGCGAGGACCTGGCCCTTGGCGTTGTAGATGATGTTCATCTGCTCCTCCGCCTGCGGCGTGGGGAGCTCGACGTCGTCGAAGAAGTAGGTGCCACCGACGATGCCGGCACCGAGCATGATGACCAGCACCGCGGCCGCGGCCGTCAGGATGTTGGCACGGCGGTACTTCTTGTCCGCCTTGCTGCGGGGGCGCTTGCCGGAAGAGCCGGAACCACCACCGCCGAAGCCTCCTGGCCCGCCCGGTCCACCTGGGCCGCCGGGGCCACCCGACCCCATCGGCCGCACCGAGGCCCGGCCGCCGACGCCGCCACCCACCTGGGCCGCCCCCACGGAGGCGCGACCCGGCGCGGCGGAGCCGACCGAGGCCGAGCCCACCGAGGCGCGACCACCCACTGGGGCGGCACCGCTCACCGAGGCGCGACCGGGCGTGGCGGAACCGGCGGCGCCGGAGCCCACCGAGGCCCGTCCACCGACCTGGGCGGCACCGCTGACCGAGGCGCGACCGGGACTGCCGCCCACCGACGCGGAACCGGCGGGGCGCCGATACGCGTCCGGCGCGGGCCGGTCCTCGTCGTCAGATCCAGAAGCAGCGGACGGCCCGGGCACTCTGGCCCGGGCTCGTGCGTTCTGCGGATCGCCGTACGCGTTCATTCCTTCACACCTACCGTTCGCGGGGGCGCCGTGGGGGAACCCTGGGCGGGGCTCCTCGTACAACGCCACGAGCGGGCGTTTTGGGCTGCGTTACCGGCAGCCGCCTGATCGGACGTCCGATTTGACCGATTGCGACGCTGGCTGCCCGAGTCGGTCCTAAACGTGTCCACGTTATCGGCATCGATCCGGTTCATCGTCGGCCCTCCCCGACGTGTGAAACCGGCCCCGTTTTCCACTGGATCGGGGAATCCTCGTCACCGAGCGCGTCCCGGCCGAGCACGTATCGCTCGATCAAGTGGTTCCACGCGCATGACCGGCAGACTTCCACGACGAAGACCTGAAACTCACGGAGCGTCATCGCGAGGACGGGCAACTCGGCGAGCCTGTGGGCTTGCCCGGCCGAGTTCTTGAGCTCGTCTCCATAGACGTAGTGGACCAGTGTCAGGTTGTCGCGGCGGCAGATCGGGCATCGCTCGTCGGTCGGCTCGCCGTGGAATGTCGCCGCGTTCTTCAAGTACGGCGAGGCGTCACAGACCTCGAGTGCGCCGATCTGGCCGTTTCGCACGGCACGCAGGAGGGACCGCCGTTGAAGCGAGTAGTCCACCACCTGCCGCTGCGTGCGCATGGCAGGAAGAGTACGCGGTGTCCGCTCACAGGGCGACCGCCATCACACAGCGTGGCGCGGTGACCGCGTAGGGGTGCCCCGCTTGCGTATCCGCGATTCCCGGATTTACGGTTGCGATGTATCGGGCCGATACATCGGGGCACAATGCGAGGAGGGGTCAGGTTGCTGGAGTTGGCGATCCTCGGACTCCTGCAGGAGGCCCCGATGCACGGGTACGAGCTGCGCAAGGAGCTGGCGACGAAGCTCGGCACGCTCCGCGCCGCGATCAGCTACGGCACGCTGTACCCCACGCTGAAGCGGCTGAAGCTCGCCGGATGGATCGGCGAAGCGGCGATGAACGCCAACGAGATCGTCCCCCCGATGACCAGCAAGCGGGGCCGGGTTGTCTACAAGATCACGGCCGAGGGCAAGGAGCGCTTCGCGGAGCTGCTCGCCGCCACCGGCCCGGAGACGTACGACGACGCCGGCTTCGGGGTGCACTTCGCCTTCTTCGCCCGCACCGACCAGGCCACCCGCCTGCGCATCCTGGAGGGCCGCCGCCGTCGCATCGAGGAGCGGCGGGAGGGCCTGCGCGAGATCCTCGCCCGGGCCGCCGACCGCCTCGACGCGTACACGCTCGAACTCCAGCGGCACGGCCTGGACGCCTGTGAGCGCGAGGTCCGCTGGCTGGAAGAGCTGATCACCAATGAGCGGTCCGGCCGTACCCCGGCCTTCCGCAACCGTGCCGGCCTCTCCGGCACGGTCAATCCCGCTCCCGCCGGCGGAACGCCGCCGGCCGGGACGGAACCCCCGGAACCACCGCGTCCGCACCAGGACCGGCCGTGATGAAACAAGGAGGCAAACGCGATGGGCTCCGTCCGCGTCGCCATCGTCGGTGTGGGTAACTGCGCCTCGTCCCTCGTACAGGGTGTGGAGTACTACAAAGACGCCGACCCGAACGACCGCGTCCCGGGTCTCATGCACGTGACCTTCGGCGACTACCACGTCTCCGACGTGAAGTTCGTCGCGGCGTTCGATGTGGACGCCAAGAAGGTCGGCATGGATCTGGCTGAGGCGATCGTCGCCAGCGAGAACAACACCATCAAGCTGACCGACGTGCCGCCGACCGGCGTCACCGTGCAGCGCGGCCCGACCTTCGACGGTCTGGGCACGTACTACCGGGAGATCATCGAGGAGTCGTCGGCCGAGCCGGTCGACGTCGTCCAGGTGCTCCGGGACGCCGAGGTCGACGTCCTCGTCTCCTACCTCCCGGTCGGCTCCGAGCAGGCCGACAAGTTCTACGCGCAGGCCGCGATCGACGCCGGTGTGGCGTTCGTGAACGCTCTGCCGGTCTTCATCGCCTCCGACCCGGTCTGGGCGAAGAAGTTCGAGGACGCGGGTGTCCCGATCGTCGGTGACGACATCAAGAGCCAGGTCGGCGCGACCATCGTGCACCGGGCCCTCGCGAAGCTCTTCGAGGACCGCGGTGTCGAGCTGCTGCGCACGTACCAGCTCAACTTCGGCGGCAACATGGACTTCATGAACATGCTGGAGCGCAACCGCCTGGTCTCCAAGAAGATCTCGAAGACCCAGTCGGTCACGTCCCAGATCCCGCACGAGATGATCAAAAGCGACGTGCACATCGGGCCGTCCGACCACGTGCCGTGGCTCGACGACCGCAAGTGGGCGTACATCCGCCTGGAGGGCCGGTCCTTCGGTGACACCCCGCTCAACGCCGAGCTCAAGCTCGAGGTGTGGGACTCGCCGAACTCGGCCGGCGTGATCATCGACGCGGTTCGCGCCGCGAAGATCGCCAAGGACCGCGGCATCGGCGGCCCGATCCTCTCGGCGTCGTCCTACTTCATGAAGTCCCCGCCGGTGCAGTACAGCGACCACGACGCGCACGCCAGCGTCGAGGCGTTCATCAAGGGTGAGGTCGAGCGCTGACAACGCTCGACCTCTGCAAACAACCCATTAGCTGAGCGTCACCTCAGCAGTTGCGAAGGCCGGCCCACGTTTGCGTCGTGGGCCGGCCTTTTCTCACAACCCCTCTAGCGTACGCCAGGAAAGCGCTTTCCGGTTCATCCCCAGGCCCTGGTCAATGCCGTCTTGGCCTCTAGTTCCAGCAAACGGCGCTTCCGGTCGAGCCCGCCGCCGAAACCGACCATCTTCCCGCCCGCACCGACGACCCGGTGACAGGGCACGATGACCGGAACCGGATTGTGGTTGCAGGCGGTACCCACCGCGCGCGCCGCGCCCGGATCGCCCAGTGCCGTCGCGATCGCCCCGTACGTGACCATCTCGCCGTACGGAATCTTCGCGATCTCGCCCCAGACCGCACGCTCAAACTCCGACCCGCCGCGCATCTCGACCGGCACCGAGAAGTCGGTCAGCTCGCCCGCGAAATAGGCCCTGAGCTGCTGGGCAGCGGGATGGTCGGTACTCTCTCCGGGCCGCGCGCCGAAACGCACGCCCACCACGGCATCACCCTCGACGACGATGCCGAGCGGCCCGATCGGTGAATCGATGACGAACACCCTCCGATTCTGCCCCGCCCGTGCAGACATCGGCGCCCGCCGGGCGTCTTATCCGCCGGAGGTGACCGTGAAGGAGTCGACCGACGCCGAGTTCACCGCGTTCGTGGAGCAGCGAGCGGCGGACCTGGTGAGGATCGCGTACGCCATGACCGGCGACCAGCGATCCGCCGAGGATCTGGTGCAGGCGGCACTGGCCAAGGCGTACACGAGATGGCCGCGCATCCGTGGTGACGCCGAGCCGTACGTGCGCCGCATCATCTATCACGACCGGATCTCGGGCTGGCGCCGTCAGGCCCGGATCCGCGAGTTCCCGATGGCCGAGGTCCCGGAGTCGTCCGCCGGGTTCGGCCCGGGCCACGACCAGGACACCACGCTGCGCCTGACCCTGCGCCAGGCGCTGCTCTCCCTACCGCCCCGGCAGCGCGCCGTCCTGGTCCTGCGCTACCTGGAGGACCGCTCCGTGGACGAGACCGCGGAGATCCTCGGTTGCCGGCGCGGGACCGTGGCCAGCCAGGCCACCCGCGCCCTGCGCAAGCTCAGAGAACTCGTCCCCGACCTGGATGTGACCGCCCCGGAGGTGCTGCGATGACCCGACCCGTCGACGACCGCGTGCGTACCGCCGTCCGCGACCTGGCGTCCGAGGCCGGCACCCCGCACGGCCTGGCCGCCCGGGCGCTCGCCCAGGGCCGGCGACGGCTCCGGGTCCGGCGCACCGTGCTCTCCACCGCCGCGGCCGTCCTGGTGACCGTGGCGGCCGCGGTGCCGTACGCCCTCTCCCGGCACGACACCCCACCGGTCGTCACCACCCCGCTGCTCCCCTCCGTCGCGGCCAGCGAACTCGGCACACCCACGTGGAGCACGACGAGCACCTACCAACTGCCGGGCGGTGCCCACCTGGCCGGGATCGGGGCCTACCGCGACCGGCACACCACGGTCCGGCAGTTCGTCGTGAACCCGGATTCCAGCGGATACCGGACCCTCTACAAGAACGTCGTCGAGAGCAACCCGTCACCCACCGGCCGCTACGTGCTGACCGCGCTCCAGGGCGACGAGAAGCTGGCCCTGCTGGACGTGCGCACCGGCCACTACCGCCGGCTCGACATCGACGTCGCCACCGCGGCGGTCTGGTCCTCGGACGGCAGCCGCCTGCTCATGACCCGGGAGAGCGGCTTCTCGATCCTGGACCCGGCCACCGGAACGCTGGTGGAGCACGAGGTGGAGCACGGCGAGACCACCTGCGCGGGCTACTGCCTCTACACCTGGCTGCCGGGAGAGACGCAGGTCGCTCTGCCGCAGTCGGAGACGGCGAACTCCGAGCCGAGCCGGGTCACCGGCCTGGCGATCTTCGACGCGGCCACCGGTGAACTGCTGCGCAACGACCCGATCAAGGCCGCCCCGATCGGGCGCGGCTCGTGGTCGGCCGACGGAAGGTTCGTGCTGGCCACGACGGCCGAGGGAAGTGCCCTGGTGTCGGTCGTGGACGTCGCGACGGGCACGGTGGTCGCCGCGTTCCCGGCCGAGACGGCGGTCTTCCTGCGTGACGGCACGATCCTCGCCTCGACCGGCGACCGGATCCTGCACTACTCCACCGATCACCGGGTCACGGAGACGCTGACCCTGCCGAAGGCGCTCAGCGGGCGGGATCTGACCTTCGCCGAATGAGCTCCGACGAAAACGGGGAGCGCATCGCGCTCCCCGTTCTCAGATGGCTGGGATCAGCCGACTTCGTCGATCTGGTCGTTGACGTGGCAGTCCGCCTTGGTCGGGTTGTCCCCGTACCACGACAGCTTGAGGTTCGCGGCGCTCTCCGGGCCGTAGCTGCCGTCGACGCCGATCTTCGCGGTCGTCTGGGCGGCCTTCAGGGCGTTGAAGGTGTTGGTGCCGAAGCTGTTGTCCACCGTGATGCTCTGCGAGTAGCAGATCTTCAGCGCCAGCTGCAGGGCACCGACCGCGGCGTTGTTCGCGCCCTTGACCAGCGAGCACTTCGCCTTGCCGCCCGAGGAGACCGGGACGAGGACGCCGTTGGACCAGGCCTCGGCCTTGGTGCAGGACGGCGTGGCGGCGCTGGCCGCGGAGGCCGGCAGGACGGCGCCGGCGACGACCGCGCCCAGGACCGCGGCGCTACCGACGATCGCCTTGATGCTTTTCACTGATGGTTCCCCCGTACTGCTATGTGAGCATTTACACCGACATTTACATCGGTGATAGCGACCGTAACCGATGTTGCACGCGCAACGCAACGGTAGCGTTCTACCCAATAGCAGGGCGAAAGTGGACATCCGTCAATACCGGATGGTCCGGAACACGGGCTAAGAGATGTGGCCCTGCTCGCGGGCCCACGTCAGCAGCTCGGCCTCGGCCTCGTCACGGTCCAGCGGGCCGCGGTCGAGGCGGAGCTCCTTCAGGTGGCGCCAGGCCTGGCCGACGATCGGGCCGGGCGGGACGCCGAGCAGCTCCATGATGGCGTTGCCGTCCAGGTCGGGGCGGACCTTGGCGAGGTCCTCCTCGGCCGCGATCCGGGAGATCCGGTCCTCCAGCGCGTCGTAGTCGGCGGCGAGCTGGGCGGCCTTGCGGCGGTTCCGGGTGGTCACGTCCGAGCGGGTCAGCTTGTGCAGGCGGTCGAGCAGCGGGCCCGCGTCGGTGACGTAGCGCCGCACCGCCGAATCGGTCCACTCGCCCCGGCCGTACCCGTAGAAACGCAGGTGCAGGGCGACCAGCCCGACCACCTCGGAGGTGACGTCCTTGGGGTACTTGAGGGCCTTCATCCGGTTCTTGGTGAGCCGGGCGCCGACCACCTCGTGGTGGTGGAAGCTGACCCGGCCGTCGCGGCCGACCGCCTTGGTGGCGGGCTTGCCGACGTCGTGCATCAGCGCGGCCATCCGCAGGACGAAGTCCGGGCCGCCGTCGCCCTCGAGCCGCATCGCGTTCATCACCACGATCAGCGTGTGCTCGTAGACGTCCTTGTGCTGGGCGTGCTCGTCGATCTCCAGCTTCAGGCCGGCGAGCTCGGGCAGGAAACGGTCGGCGAGCCCGGTGTCGACCAGCAGCCGGAGCCCGGCGATCGGGTCGGCGCCGGACATCAGCTTGGTGAACTCGTCCCGGATCCGTTCCGCGGTGATCCGGTCGAGATCCGGCGCCATGTCCCGCATCGCAGAAATGACCGATTCATCCACTTTGAACTGCAGCTTCGCCGCGAAACGGGCGGCCCGCAGCATCCGAAGTGGATCGTCGCTGAACGAGAGCTGCGGCGCGGCCGGCGTCCGGATCATCCGGGCGGCCAGGTCCGCGGTGCCGCCGAACGGGTCGGTGAACTCGTGGCCGGGCACCGACACGGCCATCGCGTTGATGGTGAAGTCGCGGCGGCCGAGGTCGTCGAGGAGCGAGTCGCCGTACTGGACCACCGGGTTCCGGCTCACCCCGTCGTAGGCCTCGGCCCGGTACGTGGTGATCTCGATCCGCAGCCCGTTCTTCTGGATGCCGATCGTGCCGAACTCGCGGCCCGTCTCCCATATCGCGTCCGCCCAACCGCTCACCACGGCGAGGGTCTGCTCCGGACGGGCATCGGTGCAGAAGTCGAGGTCGTCGCCGAGTCGACCGAGCAACGCGTCGCGCACCGAGCCACCGACCAGGTGCAACTCGTGGCCGGCGGCGCCGAAACGGCGCCCCAGCTCGTCGGCGAGGGGTGACACGCGGAGCAACTCGGCGACCGCGCTCTGCTGAGCGGCATTGAGAACAGACATGGGATGACCAGCGTATCGGGCCAGGCTCTTCCTTTTTATAGCGGTGGGCGACCATGGCGGCGAAAGGCGTGTAACGGCAGGATGGGAACGTGCCCGTTCCTGAGGCGCTGCGCCGCCTGGCCCTGGACCCCGCGTTCTGGACCGACGGGATCAGCGACACCGATTCCCTCCCCGCATCACTCCGGGTGACCTTCCCGGTGCTCGACGGTTACGCGCTGATCCTCGACATCGACTTCCCCTCCGGCGAGCGCGCCCTCGGCCTGCGCAAGCCGTCCAGCGGCGAGCCGGTGCAGATGGGCTGGGCGCCGGCGGCCGGGCCGTACCCGGCCGCGCTGCGCTGGTGGGAGCTGGAGTCCTGCGCCCGGGTGATCGCCCTGGCCGATCCGACGCTGCCGCATCCCGGACTGGTGGTGGCGCTGCTGTCGCCGTTCGCACCGGTGACCGCGGACGACGACGTGACCGGGGTGGCCGCGGTGCGCGAGGCGGCGTACCGGTCGTTGCGCCGGGAGGTGCCGCCGCCCCCGCCGAGCGGTCCGGAGCAGGCGCCGCTGCCCCTCTTCGCCGACGAGCGCTGGTGGCCGGTGCCTCCGTCAGAGTCGCCCCAGGTCCTCGACGAGGCGGCGGTAGCGGCCCTCTCCGCCCCCGCTCCGGCGGGTTTCCAGGTCCGTTCGGCCGACCGCTTCCCCCATGAGGACCTTCTCGATCTCGTACGCCGGGCGAACGAGCGCCTGGCGAGCGTCCCCCGGCGGGGCTGGTACGCCGCGACCCGGCCGCTCGCCCGGCAGATCGCCGAGTCGGGCACCCTGGAGGGCGTACCGGCTCTGCTCGGGGCGCTGACCGAGGCCGGTTGCGATCACCCGACCGTGCTGGACGCGCTGAGTGAGCCCCTGGTCGCGCTGGAGGCATGCTGGATGGTGGAGACCCTGGCCGGGGCCGCCCCCGGCACCCTCCTACGTCACCACGTGTGACCCTGGCGCTTATCGTGGCATCAATATCCGCAGGGCACGGGAGGCTCGGGTGAACGGCGGCCTGTACCGCAGCACGCATTCCGGCGACGGGTGGGAACCACCGTCGCAGGAGGGCGTCACCATCGTGTCGGTCGACGACCAACTGCCCTCGGCCGCGGGCGATCAGGCGCTGCCCCCCGAGACCGTGCCCCCCGCGGGCGAGTCCGAGGAGAGCGGCGGCACCACCGGCCAGAGCGCGATCATGGCGATCGGCAGCCTGGTCAGCCGCATGATCGGCTTCGTCCGGAACGCGCTGATCGGCATGGCCCTCGGCCAGGGGGTCGGTGACGCGTACACCAGTGCGCAGTTCCTGCCGAACCAGATCTACGAGCTGCTGCTCGGCGGCATCCTCTCCAGCGTGCTGATCCCGCTGCTGGTCCGGCGGCGCAAGGCCGACGCGGACGGCGGGCAGGAGTTCACCCAGAAGCTGCTCACCTTCGCGGTGGTCAGCCTCGGCGTGGCGACGCTGCTGGTGGTCGCGGCCGCCCCGGTGATCACCGCGATCCAGGCCAGCGATCAGAACAGCGCGGCCTACAAGGACCTGGTCACCCACTTCGCGTACCTGATCCTGCCGATCATCTTCTTCACCGGCCTCTCCGCGCTGATCGGCGCGGTGCTGAACGTGCGCGGGCACTTCGCCGCCCCGATGTGGGCACCGATCCTGAACAACCTCGTGGTGATCGCCACGGCCGGCGTCTTCCTGGCGTTCTGGGGCAGCGACGGCCTGACCGTGGAGAACATCACGGCCGGGCAGATCGCGCTGATCGGCGGCGGCACCCTGGTCGGCCTCGTGGTCCAGGCGCTCGGCCTGCTCCCGGCGCTGCGCAAGGTCGGTTTCCGCTGGAAGTTCAGCTGGGACCCGCGCGCGCTCGGCCTCGGCGAGATCGGCCGGCTCGCCGGCTGGATGCTCTGCTACGTCGCGGCGAACCAGGCCGCCGTCTTCGTCATGGTCAAGATCCTCAACCGGGTGGCCGGTAAGGGCAGCGCCAGCGTGCTCGCCTTCAACAACGTCTACCTGCTGACGATGATGGCGCACGGCATCATCGGCGTCTCGGTGATGACCGCGCTGCTGCCCAAGATGAGCGCCGCCGCCGCCGAGGGCCGGTACGCCGACGTCAGCGCCGACCTGACCCGCGGCATCAAGCTCACCGTCGCGGCGCTCGCCCCGATCTCGGTGGTCTACGCGGTCCTGGGCGTACCGATCGCGGTGATGCTCTTCGAGGGTGGCAACTACAGCCACTCGGCGGCCGTGGACACCGGCACCGTGCTCAGCGTGGCCGCCTTCGCGGTGATCCCGCTCTCGGTCAGCTACCTCTGCACGTACGCGTTCTACTCGCTGCAGGGCAACAAGACGGTCGCGCTGATCAACCTGCCGGTCGTGCTGGTGCGGATCGCCGCGTACCTGGCGCTCGCCGCGGTGCTGAGCAAGTCGCTGCTGGCCGCCGGGATGACCGCGGGCAACGCGATCTCCTACCTGGTCTCGGCGCTGATCTCGCTGGTCGTGCTGCGCCGCCGGGTCGGCCGGCTCAACCTCGGCTCGGTGGCGCTGTCGCTGATCCGGATCGCGATCGCCGCCGCGGTCGCCGGCGGTCTCGGCTTCCTGGTCGTGCACCTGCTCCCGGGCGGAGGCGAGCCGGACGGGCGGATCCAGGCGCTGGTCCAGCTCTTCGCCGGCGGGGCGGTGATCATGATCGCCTACCTCGTGGCGGCGACGGTGCTGCGCGTGCAGGAGGTGAGCCAGGTGGTCGGGATGGTTCGCCGCAAAATCGGTCGCTGAACTTTTGAGAAGGACTCCTGATCGGTCCTGAACAGGCACTCCTCGGTCCTTTCGGCCCGAAATACACCCGTTCGGAGGGCCGGAAGCCGGTGCCGCGCCGGGGGGACGACCTGCCAGAGCATGGCTCAGTACGGGTATGGTCGGTGTCGGCATGTGCTCGGGAGCACCTTGTCCTGAGCACCCACACATGCACCACCGAGGGAGGACTGGTGACCCAGGTCGGCGAAGGCCACGAGACCGCGGCCGACGAGGCCGGACCGGTCTTGACCTTCGGTGCACCCACCGCCGGTGAGATCCTGGCCGAGCGCTACCAACTCGAGCAGCACGTCAACGACGACAGCGCGGGCCGGCAGGTCTGGCGGGGTGTCGACGTCGTGCTGCGCCGGCCGGTCGCGGTCGTCCTGCGTTACCCGGGAGGCGACTCCGCCACCGAGATGCTGCAGGCCGCGGTCGCCGCGAGCCGGGTGATCCACCCCAATCTGGTCGGCGTCTACGACGCCATCGACGAGCAGCAGCGGGCGTACGTGGTCCGCGAGTGGGTCGAGGGCGAGTCCCTGCGTGATCTGATCGCCGCGGAGGGTCCGCTGGACCCGGCCCGGGCGATCGCCATCGCGCACTCCGTCGCCGACGCGCTCGGCGCCGTGCACGCCACCGGCATGGTGCACGGCAACGCGCACCCCGGGACGACGATGATCGGCGACGACGGCCGGGTGGTCCTGGCCGACGCGCGCGCCGACTCGGCGGACAGCATCGAGGGCGACGTGCGCTCGGTGGGCGGCATCCTCTACTTCGCTCTCACCGGCCACTGGCCGAGGGCCGAGGTCGGGCAGTCCGCCCTGCCGGACGCGAACCGGGACAGCGCGGGCAACCCGGCCGCGCCCCGGCAGATCCGGGCGGGCGTTCCGGCGTACCTCGACGATCTGACCATGGACCTGCTCGACCGGCGGGTCCCGGCGCCGACCGCCGAGGCCCTCACCGCGGAGCTCGGCCGGCTCGACGCCGCCGCGGCCGAGGACGAGGAGTACGACGACGTCGGCCCGCTCCGCTTCGTGCAGGGCAACGCCTCGGCCGAGCCGGTCAAGCAGACCCGCAAGATCCTGATCGGCGTCGGCGCGCTGGTGGTGATCGCCCTGATCGGCCTCGTCTTCGGGATCAAGGCGATCAACGGCTCCGGCAAGTCGGACTCGTCCTCGACGGCGGCGGCCGACGCCGGCGGCGATACCGGTTCGCAGTCCACCGACGGCGACTCCGGCGGCACCGCGGTGCAGGAGGATCCGCAGAAGATCGCGCTGAACGCGAGCATGGTCCGCATCGTCGACCCGCCCACGGGTGGTCGCGGCGACTCCGGCGAGGCGAAGTACGTCGTCGACGGCGACTCGGACACCGCCTGGGAGATGTCCCGGTACAACACCGCCAAGTTCGGCAACCTCAAGGCCGGCATGGGCGTGTTGATCAATCTGGGTGAAGCGCGAGCGCTCGCCGAGGTGCGGGTCGAGACGTCGGCTCCGGGCGTGGGGATGGACGTGCGGGTCGGCGACAGTGACCCGGGCGACAACTCGTCCGGCGACGAGAAGATCGTCAAGAACTACACGAAGCTCAGCGACAACGACAACAAGAGCACCGGCACCAACTGGGCGTTCTCCGGCTTCGACCCGGATCAGAAGTACCAGTACATCCTGGTCTTCATCACGGAGCTGCCGAAGAACGACAACGGTCCGGGTTACAAGGTCAGCGTCAACGAGATTCAGCTGTACGGCTACTAGGCCACGGGTCACGGCGGGGGTCATCGAAGAACGAGGCCACCGAGAAGCAGAACGGCGAGGGCCGGTTCCCCTGGGGAGCCGGCCCTCGGCTGGTTCTCAGACCTGTCCCCGCCTTCGGAGCCCCGGATACAGCTACAGCTCTGAGAACCAGCCGGGTGGGACCGGGAGGCGGACGGGGATCGCCGGGATGACATACATTGCTCGCGTGACTTTCCGGGACGTTCCGCCCGGCGGGCCCGGGGCGAGCGAAGAGCCCCCGAGCGACGCCGAGCTGGTGCGTGCCCATGTGGAGGGGGACAAGGACGCCTTCGCCGAGTTGGTCCGGCGGCATCGGGACCGGCTCTGGGCGGTCGCGGTGCGCACCATCGGCGACCGGGAGGAGGCCGCCGACGCGCTGCAGGACGCGCTCCTCTCCGCTCACCGTGCGGCCGCCCGGTTCCGCGGGGACTCGGCGGTCACCACGTGGCTGCACCGGATCGTGGTGAACGCCTGTCTGGATCGGATCAGGCGGCGCCAGGCGCATCCGACGGTGCCGCTGCCGGACGGCAGCCGGTCGGACGACGAGCGGCCGTCCGGGCCGGAGCCGGCGGCGCTCCTGCCGGACCAGGACACCGTGCTGGTGGTCCGGGACGCGCTGGCCGCGCTGCCGATCGAGCAGCGGGCCGCGATCGTGCTGGTTGACGTCGAGGGATACTCGGTGGCCGAGGCCGCGGAGATGCTCGGGGTGGCCGAGGGCACGGTGAAGAGCCGCTGCGCGCGGGGCCGGGCCCGGATGGCGATGGCCCTCCGGGACCTGCGCGGCGGGAACGGCGGGCCCGCCGGACGGACCGGCACCGGCGGTACAGGCGGGAGCCCGGGTGGCACGGGCGGGAGTGGCCGGGATGACACCGGTGGGACGCGGGACGATGGGAACCGGAGCGCGGGCCGGGACGTCTCATCACGATCGGGGGCGGTTGATCCGCAGCCGATCGGGCGGGAACGGAGGGAACAGCGGTGACCGGCGCCGAGTTCCACGAGGTCGACATCGACCTGCTGGCGGATTACGCCGGCGGTGCGCTGGACGGCAGCCCCGACGAGGAGCGGGTGGCCGCGCTGATCGCCGCCGAGCCCGCCTGGCAGACCGCCTATGCGGAGCTGGCCCCGGCGATGGGCGAGGTCGGCGCGCTGCTGCGGGAGCTTCCGCCGGAGCCGATGCCCGCGGACCTCGCCGATCGGCTGGACGCCGCGCTGCGCTCGGTGGACGCGACGACCGCCGAAGCGACTCGTGGGGAGTCGGCTGGGGTCGTACCGGAAGACGTTGTTGATCTTGATCTTAAACGGGCGGAACGGCGGCGCTGGGCACGATTCGTGGTGCCGGTCGGTGTGGCTGCGGGAGTCCTGGCGTTCGCGGGGTGGGGAGCGAACGGCCTGGTGCAGGGGCAGAACGACAGCGCAGCGTCGGAGGCGAACACCGCCGCGGACGGAAGCGTGACGTTGGTCGCTCCTGCACCGGAACGGACACTGGCCAGCGGTACCGACTACACGCTCGGGACCCTCGCCGCACAGCCCAAGGCAGCCGCCGACCGGCCGTTCACGAGCTCCGAGGTCGACCCGAGCCAGATCACCGGCACCGACCCCGCCCTGGAGCGTCTACGGGCCGCTGACGCGCTGCTGGAGTGCCTCGACGCGATCGCCGGGGAGAACGGCGGCGAACAGGTGAGCGTGGAGTCGGTGGACTACGCCCGATTCGACGGGGAGCCGGCGCTCGTGGTGCGATTCACCGCCACCAACGGCGGCTGGGCGTGGGCGGTGGGTGCCGACTGCGGATCACCCGGTGCCGACGCGGACACCCTCGGCAAAGTGCCGGTACGCTGAACGGCACCCCACGTGAGGTCGGACACGAGCCGGACCCGGGGGAATGGTGAATGCCTAGCATGGCGTTCTACCGGCGTGGACACCAATCTTGAGGAGTCGGCAGTGGACGAGGTCCGCAATCTGATCATCATCGGTTCGGGGCCGTCCGGCTACACGGCCGCGCTCTATGCCGCGCGGGCCAACCTCAAGCCTCTGGTGATCGAGGGTGTGCAGTCGGGTGGCTCGCTGATGACCACCACCGAGGTGGAGAACTTCCCCGGCTTCCGGGACGGCGTCATGGGTCCCGAGCTGATGGACAACATGCGTGCGCAGGCCGAGCGCTTCGGCGCCGAGTTCCTGACCGACGACGTCACCCGGGTCGAGCTGACCGACAAGCCGACCGAGGCCGGCACCGAGGGCCTGAAGACCGTGTGGGTCGGCGAGCAGCAGTTCTTCGCCCGCGCCGTGATCCTGGCGACCGGCTCCGCGTGGCGGCCGATCGGCGTCCCCGGCGAGCAGGAGCTGCTCGGCCACGGCGTCTCGTCCTGTGCGACCTGTGACGGCTTCTTCTTCCGCAACCAGCACATCGTGGTGGTCGGCGGCGGCGACTCGGCGATGGAGGAGGCGACCTTCCTCACCCGCTTCGCCGAGACCGTGACGATCGTGCACCGCCGCGACACGTTCCGGGCCAGCAAGGTCATGCAGAAGCGGGCCCTGGAGAACGAGAAGATCAAGGTCGAGTGGAATTCGGTGGTCGAGGAGATCATCGGTTCCGACGGCAAGGTCACCGGCATCCGGCTCAAGAACACCGAGTCCGGCGAGACCAAGGTCCTCGATGTGACCGGCGTCTTCGTCGCCATCGGGCACGACCCGCGCAGCGAGCTCTTCAAGGGCCAGATCGAGCTGGACGACGAGGGCTACGTGAAGGTCGACGCGCCGAGCACGCGGACCAACGTGCCCGGTGTCTTCGCCGCGGGAGACCTGGTCGACCACACGTACCGGCAGGCCATCACCGCCTCCGGGACAGGCTGTGCCGCGGCGCTGGACGCCGAGCGCTTCATCGCTTCATTCGTAGAGCTGTAAGACCGGGAGGAACCTCGTGGGAGCAACCAAGGTGGTCACCGACGCCACCTTCGCCAGCGACGTGCTGCAGTCCAAGAAGCCGGTGCTGGTGGATTTCTGGGCCGAGTGGTGCGTGCCCTGCAAGAAGGTCGACCCGCTGCTGGCCGAGATCGCCAACGAGATGGGCGACCAGGTGGAGATCGTCAAGGTCAACATCGACGAGAACCCGCAGACCGCCCTGGCCTACCAGGTCATGTCGGTCCCGACGCTGACCATCTTCAAGGACGGCGAGCGGGTCAACTCGGTGGCCGGCGCCAAGCCCAAGAGCTTCCTGGTCAACTTCATCGAGTCGGCACTCTGACTCGTTGACGAACCCCGCGTCCGCCGTTCGGACGCGGGGTTCTCTCTGTCCTCGGAGTACGCTCTTTTCTCGCCCTGTTCTCGTCTTTGAGGGAGTGTCTGAGTGCGGTCCATCCGACGCGGCGACACCGGTCCCGCCGTTTCCGAGATCCGGTCGATCCTGGTCGGCCTGGAGCTACTCGCCACGGCCGAGCCGGATCTCTTCGACGAGGGGCTGGAGGACGCGGTCCGCGCGTTCCAACAGAGCCGGGGTCTCGGCGTCGACGGCATGGTCGGCGACGAGACGTGGGGCGCGCTGGACGCGGCCCGCTGGCGGCTCGGCTCACGCAGCCTCTTCCATTCGGTCCCCGACGCGCTGGTCGGCGAGGACGTCCGCGCCCTGCAGGAGCGACTGCTCGAGATGGGGTACGACACCGGCCGCCCGGACGCTATCTACGGCGCCCGGACGGCTCGCGCCGTCGCTCAGTTCCAGCGCGAGGTCGGGCTCGCCCCGGACGGCTCCTGCGGCCCGCAGACCATGAAGGCGCTGCGCCGGCTCGGCCGCAAGGTGGTCGGCGGGCGCCCGCAGTGGCTGCGGGAGGCCGAGGCGTTCCGGCAGTCCGGCCCCAACCTGGTCGGCAAGACCATCGTGATCGATCCCGGGCACGGCGGCGGGGACGACACCGGCGTGGTGGTGCCCGACGGGCCGCTCCGCTGGACCGAGGCCGACCTCGTGTTCGACCTCGCGGCCCGGCTGGAGGGGCGGCTGGCCGCCGCGGGCATGCGAGTGCACCTGACCAGGGGGCCACAGCCGGCCGAGTCGATGAGCGGCGCCGAGCGGGCCGCCCTGGCGAACAGCCTCGGCGCCGACCTGCTGATCTCGCTGCACCTGGACGGGCACACGACCGACGCGGCCGAGGGCGTGGCGAGTTACCACTACGGCACCGGCAACGGAACCAGCTCCACGGTGGGCGAGCGGCTGGCGAACCTGGTGCAGCGCGAGATCGTGGTACGCACCGGGATGCACGACTGCCGGATCCACGCGAAGACCTGGGACCTGCTCCGGTTGACCCGGATGCCGACCGTACGGGTGGACCTCGGCTATCTCACGTCCCCGGTCGACCGGGAGCGGCTGATCGACCCGATGTTCCGCGAGCAGATCGTCGAGGCGATCCTGGCGGCGGTGCAGCGGATGTACTTCCCGGTCGAACGGGACGTGCCGACCGGGTCGATCGACGTACGGCAGCTGCGGATGGCACTGTCCAACAAGGCCTAGCCGGACATCACACCTAGCCGGTCCCGCGCCGGTTCTGATCCCTGGCCGGTTCTCCGCTTCGCGGGGCCGGTTCTCGCTTCGCGGCCGGTCGGGGCTCGCTTCGCGGGCGGTCAGTTCTCCGCGGAACTCGTCGCGGGGATCGGGCGGAGAAGCTTCTCCGGGCTCATCGAGCCGAGGAGCTTCTCCAGCGCGTACTCCACATCCGACTTCCAGGAGAGCGCGGTCCGCAGCTCCAGCCGCAGTCGCGGATAGCGCGGGTGCGGCCGGACCGTCTTGAAGCCCACCGACAGGAAGAAGTCGACCGGCGCGACGCACGCCGCCTCGTCCTCGTGCTCGCCCGGCTTGGTGTCACCGAACGCCTCGATCGCCTTCACGCCGCGCTTGGTGAGATCGCGGGCCACGCCCTGGACGAGCATCCGGCCCAGCCCGCCGCCGGCGAACGCGGGAACCACCTTGGCCGTGGTGAGCAGCGCGGCGTCGGCGCTCACCGGCGAGGTCGGGAAGGCCATCGAACGCGGGACATAGGCGGGCGGCGCGTACATCACGAAGCCGGCGGGCATGCCGTCCACATACACCAGCTTGCCGCAGGAACCCCACTCCAGGAGCGTCTGGGAGACCCAGGCCTCCTTCTCCAGCCCTGGATCGCCGCTGGCACAGGCGCGTTCGGCCGAGACCGGGTCGAGCTCCCAGTACACGCACTGCCGGCAGGGATTGGGAAGGTCCTCGAGAGTGTCGAGGGTGAGGTTTACCAGGCGCCGAGACATGCCGGACCCCCTGCTGATCGCGTGGACTGACCGGTGACCGCTTCCCGTGCCCCCGTCGAATCTTACGTCGGAACCATCATGAACGGGAGCAGGTCGGGCAAGAGGCGACCCGTACGGTCGGGGCCGCGGCGTGTCCCGGCCGATTAGGATCGATGGCGTCTCGACCGCCGATACTACGAGGTGAGAGCCGCATGACCGGCACGACTCAGGATGACTACACCGATCGGTACGCGCGACGCGTCCGTGGCATGACCACGTCCGAGATCCGCGCACTCTTCGCCGTCGCCAGCCGCCCCGAGGTGGTGTCGCTGGCCGGTGGATCGCCGTACATCGCCGCGCTGCCGCTGGACGCGGTCGGCGAGATGCTCAACCGGCTCGGCTCCGAACAGGGCGCCACCAGCCTGCAGTACGGCATCGGCCAGGGCACGATCGAGCTCCGCGAGCAGATCTGCGAGGTGATGGCCCTCTCCGGCATCACCGGCGCGTCCCCCGACGACGTGGTGGTCACCGTCGGCGGCCAGCAGGCCCTCGACCTCCTGGCCCGGCTGTTCCTGGATCCGGGCGACGTGGTGCTCGCCGAGGGGCCGACATACGTCGGCGCACTCGGCGTCTTCCAGGCCGCCCAGGCACAGGTGCGGCACGTGACGATGGACCAGGACGGGCTGATCCCGGAGGCACTCGAGGAGGCCATCGCGGCGAACCCGCGCGCGAAGTTCCTCTACACCATCCCGACCTTCCAGAACCCGGCCGGCGTGACGCTCTCCGAACAGCGGCGCGAGAGGATCCTGGACATCTGCGAGCGCGCCGGTCTCCTGGTGGTCGAGGACGACCCGTACGGGATGCTCTCCTTCGAAGGCGACGCGCCGCGGCCGCTGCGGGCCCGGCGGCGCGACGGGGTCTTCTACTGCAGCACGTTCTCCAAGACGTTCGCGCCGGGACTGCGGGTGGGTTGGATCCTGGCCCCGCACGCCGTACGCGAAAAGCTCGTGATGATGAGTGAGGCGAACGTCCTCTGCCCGAGTGCGTTCGCACAGGGCGCCGTCACGCAGTACCTGACGACCATGCCGTGGCGCGAGCAGATCAAGGTGTACCGGGAGATCTACCGGGAACGCCGGGACGCGCTACTCGGCGCCCTCGACGGCCTGATGCCGGCGGGCACCACGTGGACCCGGCCGTCCGGCGGGCTCTTCGTCTGGGCCACCCTGCCCGAGGGCCTCGACTCCAAGGCGATGATGCCGCGCGCGATCGCGGCACGGGTGGCGTACGTTCCGGGCACCGGTTTCTACGCCGACGGGACCGGTCGCAACAACATGCGGCTCAACTTCTCGTTCTCCTCGCCGGAGCGGCTCCGCGAGGGCGTGCGCCGGCTGGCCGGCGTGATGGATCAGGAGCTCGCGATGCGCGCCGTCTTCGGCGGGTCGTCCGCCCTGGGTGGTCAGCGCCGCCGCGGCCCGGCCGCCGCGGACGTCCCCGGTCCCGACTTGGCATGATCAACGCTATGGAGCTACGAGTTCTGGTACTGGCGGGTGGGCTCTCCTACGAGCGGGACGTGTCCCTGCGCTCCGGACGGCGGGTCCTCGACGCGCTGCGCTCCGCGGGGTTGACCGCCGAGCTGCACGACGCGGACGTCTCGCTGCTCCCGTCGCTTCAGGCCGATCCGCCGGACGCGGTGGTGATCGCGCTGCACGGCGCGACCGGCGAGGACGGTTCGCTGCGCGGGGTGCTCGACCTCTGCGAGGTTCCGTATGTCGGCGCCTCCTCGGTGGCCGCCCGGACCGCGTGGGACAAGCCGTCCGCCAAATCCCGGCTGCGCGAGGCCGGCATCCCCACCCCCGACTGGGTGGCGCTGCCCCACGACCGCTTCTCCGAGTTGGGCGCCGTCGCCGTCCTCGACCGGATCGTGTCCCGCCTCGGCCTGCCGTTGATGGTGAAGCCGGCGCAGGGCGGTTCGGGTCTGGGCGCCGCGGTGGTCAAGGAGGCGGCAGACCTTCCGGCCGCGATGGTGGGTTGTTTCGCGTACGACTCCACGGCGCTGGTCGAGCAGTTCGTAACAGGTACCAACGTCGCGGTCTCGATCATCGACCTGGGCACCGGACCGCAGGCACTGCCGATCGTGGAGATCGTCCCGCGCGACGGGGTGTACGACTACGCGGCCCGGTACACGGCCGGCCTGACCACGTGGCACGTGCCGGCGCGACTGGACGAGACGGTGGCGGCGAAGGTGTCGTCGACGGCGCTGGCGGCGTATCAGGCACTCGGGTTGCGCGACCTCTCGCGGATCGACGTGATCGTCGGGGAGGACGGGGAACCGCTGGTGCTGGGGTGCAACGTGTCACCGGGGATGACCGAGACGTCGCTGCTGCCGCTGGCCGTACAGTCGGCCGGGGTGGACCTCGGGGCGATGCTGAGCGCGCTGGTGGAGAGGGCGGTCGCCCGGAAGGGCTGATCGTTCTCGGATACAGAAAAGCCCGGCAGGATTTCCTGCCGGGCTTTTTCGTTCCTCCTCAGGCCGGTGCTGCCGCTTGTCGTTGTCAGGCCGGTGCTGCCGCCTCCTCATCAGGCCCGGTGCTGCCGCTTCTTTCTCAGGCCGGTGCTGCCGCCGGGCCGCCGGGTGCCGTGCCGAAGCGGCTCTCGGAGGGGGGTGTCTCGGGCTCGACGTCGCCCAGTGTCGAGGGGCGCCGCGCCTCGTCCCCGTCGGTCTCCTCCACGGGATAAGCGGACGGGACGTTGAGCGTCGCCGGGGACTCCCACTGGATGTGCGCCGGCTCGGCATTGGCCCTGCCGCCGAACTCGGCCAGCCAGGCGGCGACGTGGGCGAGGTTCTCCCGCCACTGGGGCTCGGGGATGACCGGGAGGATGTCGTCCCAGAGCGAGAGGAACGTGCCGCGCAGCTGCAGGCGACCGTACGGACGGGCGAGGAACCACATGTGCAGGTGTGCCGAGCCGTCGCCCCACCGATTCACGTGAACCCGGGCGACGCCGTCGAGCGAGCGGATCGCGCGCTCCAGCCGGACGGTCATCACGCCGAGCTCGGCCGCCAGGAGGTTGGGCAGGTCACCCAGATCGAGGTGCGACCGGCATTCCAGGATCAAGACCATCGGGAGGCCGGTGGGGCGGTCCATCGCGCGGACCCGCCACCGCTCGCTGACCCAGATGTACGCATCGTCGGGCGTACCGCAGGCGACGCAGTCCGAGCCGTCCTCCCCGCTTCGTGGGGGCTCCTGCTCGACCGGCGGAGCGAGTTTCTTGACCCGCATCTCACCTTCGAAAGGGAACGACGGCCAACGCGTGAAGTCAGGGAGGGGGGCGGTGTTCTCCGGCACGACGTGACCTTAGCCCAGGTCAGGATGGCCTGTCCCGCGTCAATTTCGCACGATCGGGGCGAGTCTCGGAGCGGGTCTCCGAGCGAGGCGATTCCGGCCCGGTTCGGACTCCCTCGGGACCGTCACACGTCGACGACGGTGAGCCCCGAGTTCTCCACACAACCATCCCCAAGTTATCCACAGAAGTTATCCACAGGCCGGGCCGTTTCACGTGAAACGCGACGTAGAACGCTTGCAGTGCCTGTGGATAGTGCGGTGGATGACGGTGTGGGCATCGGTGTTGTTTCACGTGAAACGGGGGTGGAGAGGGTTATCGACAGGGTCGGCACACAGGCTGTGGATAGTGGTGCGGGCGCATGCGTGTATCCGCTCGGATTCCCCTGTCGGGGCGACCGGTCACCCGGTCGACCTCGGTCCTGATCCGGTCCGAATCCCTGAACTGTTGCCCGACCCACCGTCGCCTCCATGCCGACTCACCGCCCTCTACCGCCCTGCGCCTGCCACCCCTTGCTTGCCCAACCCATCTCCATCGCGCGCCCTGTCTTGCGGTCCCCGATCCCGCGGACAGCTTGTTTGCGTTTCACGTGAAACGGGGATCTAGCCCTGCCGCGTTTCCTCCGCGAATTCCTCCATTGCTCATTGCTTCCCCTGCTTCGCCTTCCCGTGCCCCGCTTCGCCTACGGGCCACCTTCCCAGGCGCACCGAACGCTCACCCTGCGGCCTCCGTCGCTCAGGCTGATCGGATCGGTTTCACGTGAAACGGGGCTGGATCGTGCACCCCATCGAGTGAGCGGCCGTTTCGTCAGACCCTCCTCGGCACTGTCCACCGACCGGTTGACAACCGACTCAACGGCTCGGTCGTCCCGGGAGGGCCAGCCCGACGGCCAGGATGAGTACATCGCCGCGAACGGGACGGCCCGAACAGAGGAGAGCACGATGGAGCGCCACCAAGGGATGACCGCGATGATCCGCTCGCTGGCCTACGACCTCGGGCTCCCGGTCATCACCTACTACGGCCTGCACGCTCTCGGCGCGAGCGACAGCGCCGCTCTGTTCGCCGGAACCATCGCCGCCGGCCTGCGCCTGGCGTGGAGCGCCATCCGCACCCGCACCCTGAACCACTTCTCCAGCATCATGGCGGCCGTCTTCGGCGTGGGCCTGCTCTTCACCCTCCTCACCGGCGACCCGCGCTTCCTCCTCATCAAGCACTCGGTGATGTCCGCCGTCATCGGCATCCTGTTCGTGGTGACAGCTCTCCGCGGCTCCAAGCCCTTGACCCTCTCCGCCCAGCAGAGCTTCGCCCCCGCAAAGGCCGCCGAGCTCGCCCAGGCGTACGCCACCACCCCGCGCATCCGCCACGGCCACCGCGTCGCTTCCCTGGTCTGGGGCGCCGGCTTGCTGACCGAGGCCGCCCTCCGCATCGTCCTGGTCTACCTGCTCCCGGTCAGCGTCATGGTCGGTCTCTCCACCATCCTGACCATCACCACGTTCACCCTCTTGATCGCATGGAACGCCCGCTACATCGCCACCCACGCCGGCACCGCCCCTGCCGCTCCCTCCACGTCCGTTCCCGCGGCTGCTACCCGCTCCGCCACCGCTCTTCCCACGGCCGCCGCACCCGCCGCCGTCACACCCGCCGCCGTCACACCCGCCGCTGCTTCCACCGCGCCGGCTCGCGTCCCCCAGACCATCTGACGGCAGTCGCACCGACGTCCGCTGTCCGATCTGGTCACCCCAGAACGCTGCTCCCAGCCCCAGTACAAGTCCCGATCACTTCCGAAGTCCAGGACCCCGGCACGCTCCTAGCGTGTCCGGGGCTGATTCGTTCTCCGGGCCTCATACCGCCCCGAACCTCAGACCTGCCTCCTGAACGGCCTCCTAGCGGCCACCAATCTGGATCCGACCGCTCAACGGCGTCATGTTTCACGTGAAACGCCGCGCTCCCACTTCCCGACGCAGAAGCCCCGCACCCCGCACCCCGCACCCCGCACCCCGCACCCCGCACCCCGCACCCCGCACCCCGCACCCCGCACCCCGCACCCCGCACCCCGCACCAAGGATCAGGATCACCGTCCTCCGACGGACGGCAGCCGCCCGCAGAGCAGGCGGCGTTTCACGTGAAACCGCACCCACGGCGTCCCGGCGTCCCGGCGTCCCGGCGTCCCGGCGTCCCGGCGTCCCGGCGTCCCGGCGTCCCGGCGTCCCGGCGTCCCGGCGTCCCGGCGTC